>VYDB01000101.1 GCA_009843635.1 Gammaproteobacteria bacterium | reverse complement strand
CCGGGACCCGCAGGGGAAAAACTAACAGATAAGGGCGTCCCGCCCTCGATTTGGAATCCTGCGTTGACCGTGAACCACTCAAACTGCCGGCGGAGATGATGCGGGCGAACGCTGGGGAGCCGGATTCGTGTAGAGTAAGCGCCTTTCGCCACCACTCACGGGGCTTTAGCATCACGGCGACCCTGCCCACCCAATAGGAGCCAGCCTATGAAACTTGCCACCTTTCGCACCTCCGGCAACGACGCGCCGCGTTTGGGCATCGTGCAAGATGAAGGCGTGCTTGATCTGACCGGCGCGGCAGGCGTGCCGGGCACGATGCGGGAGTTGCTTGCTGGTGGCGATGCGGCCATGGATGCGGTGCGCCGGGCTGGAGAGTCCGGCGCGGCGGCGCTTCCCCTCGGCGCCGTTCACTTGCGCCCCCCGGTTCCCAACCCCGGCAAGATGCTCGGCATTGGCTTGAACTATGCGGACCACATCGAGGAGACCGGCATGACCAAGCCGGAGGTGCAGATGTGGTTCAACAAGCAGGTGACTTGCGCGAACGGCCCCTACGACGGCATCAACCTGCCTGCCGTCTCTTCGGCCTTGGACTACGAAGCGGAGCTCTGCGTCATCATTGGCAAGCGCTGCAAGCACGTGCCGACGGAGCGCGCGGCGGAGGTGGTCGGCGGCTTCTGTTGCGGCAACGATGTGAGCGTTCGGGACTGGCAAAGGGCGGCCATGACCATGCAAATCGGCAAGTCATTCGACACTCACGGCCCGATGGGGCCCTGGCTGGTGACGCCTGACGAAGTGGGCGACCCGCACAGCCTCGACATCCGCTGCACCGTCAACGGCGAAGAGCGGCAGAATTCCAACACTCGCCACTTGATCTTCGACTGCTATGACGCCATTGCCCACCTGACCAAGGCGTTCACCTTGGAGGTTGGCGACGTGCTGTTCATGGGCACGCCGGCCGGCGTCGGTGCAGCGATGAAGCCGCCGAACTTCCTGAAGGCGGGCGACGTGGTCCGGGTGGAAATCGAAAAGCTCGGCCACCTCGAAAATCAGATCGTGGCGGAAAACGCGGAGTGCGTCATTGGCTGACGGGGATGCCATGCGGCTTCTGCGGGCTGCGGACGGCCCATGGCGCATGGTCTTTCCGCGCCGCTACCAGTCGCCGCCGGAGCGCGTTTGGCGGGCGATCACGGATCCGAAAGGCGGCTTCTGGCGGCCGGGCGGAATGCGCATCGATCCTCGGGTCGGCGGCGAAGTGGCCATCGATTTCGGCGATTGCGATGGCGAAGACGGCTGGGCCGTTGCCCAGATCACCGCCTACGAACCGCAGCGGCTGTTTGCCTATCGGGCCACATCCGGCGCGCCGCAAACCCAATGGTCACTGCAGCCCGAGGGCGACCATACGTTGCTGACCTTCAGACCCGCTGAACAGCCGCTGTTGGTCATCGTCACCGGTTGGCACGCCACGCTGGACAACTTGGCCCGCGCCCTCGCCGGACAGCCACTCCTGTCCGATGCGGAGTTCGCAGCCCGGGAGGCCGAAGTGGCGGGTCGCTATCGGAGCTTGCCGGGCGTCATTTGAATCGCTCGCAATCAATCAGAAGTCGCATTGGGGCATCCGCGCCGCCTTGGTCAGGGACTCCCCTCCGGACCCCAATGCGAGCCTAGCAGTTGCTCGAAGGGGGCTTTGTGGGAGCCGGAGGCTTCGTTGAAGAGGTCGCCGTCGGTGAAGTGCTCCAAGGTGAAGCCGTGGGGGCCTTTCCAATAGTCGAAGACCTGGCTGCCGAGGAGGTGCTTGCCAACCCCCCAGCGGTGTTCGTAGCCCCCCTTGCGGAGCGTGTCGTGGCCGAGCATCAGGGTGTCCCAGTCCGCCACTTCAAAGGCGGCGTGGTTGAACGCCAGTTGACCCGAGCCCATCAGGAACAGGGTGTGGTGGTCCACGTAGCGTTCGCCGCGGTTGCAGCGCATGAACGCGCCAAGCACCCGGTCTTCCGAACCCATGTAAACCTCGTCGCTGGTGATGAGGCCGAATCGATCCTTGTACCAAGCCTCGGACGTACGGAAATCCGTGACGTTGATGACGCAGTGGCCGAGCCGCTTGACGCATTGCGCCGGCCCGTCGAACGCCACCCGCTCGCCGAGCCGCAGCCGCCGGTCTCCGAAATTTAGGGGTTGGCGCTTGGGCAGGCTCAAGGGGTCGGGCTTCTCGATGCCGAACACCAGGTCCACCGGCACCCCATCGGGGTCTTGCAGCCTGGCCATGCGCCCGCCACCTGGGGCGTAGATGTCTTCAACCGCCACGCCGTCGATGGCGGCGATGCGTTCCAAGTCCGCTTCGCTCAAGGCTTCGAAGCCGAGGCCCAGAAAGGCGGCTTCGCCTTCTTCGGCGCTGTAGATGTAGGGATTGGCATCAGTGCCTCGTGCGAACAAGCGGCCTTCGTGCAAGTAGGTGGCCATCCCGAAGTCGTCCAGAAAGCGTTGCTCGGCTTCCAAGTCCGGGACGCGGAACCGGACGTACAGAATGTCGGCGATGCCAGCCATGGGAGCGCTCCTTGAAGGGTCCGATTGGAGAGGCGGCAAGCGTACCATGTTCAACCACGCTAACATGGCCGCGTTCCAGCCTTTGGGGGGCAAGTGGGGTATGGCGCAAGCGGAGTTGGGAGATGATGGGCGGAAGGCGCAGGCTCCTAGCTATGCGATCGGCCAAGACAACATTTCCGGCCGCATCTACCGCTATGGCTTCGACATCCACAACCCCGTCTTCCTGATTTCCGCAGGATCCATCATGTTCTTCGTGCTGGTGGCGCTGGCCTTTCCCAGCCAAGCGGCCACTGCGTTCGGCTGGCTGCGCGCCGCGCTGACGCGCACCTTCGACGGGTTCTTCATCGTCGCCGCCAACTTGTTCGTGCTGTTCTGCCTCCTGTTGATGGCGCCCCCTTGGGGCCGCATCAAGATCGGCGGCCCCGATGCCGTTGCCGACTTCAGTTTTGGCGCTTGGTTCGCCATGTTGTTTGCGGCCGGCGTGGGCATCGGCTTGATGTTCTTCGGCGTTTTGGAGCCGGTTTACCACATGGGCG
>VYDB01000025.1 GCA_009843635.1 Gammaproteobacteria bacterium | reverse complement strand
ACCGGGCGCGGGCGGGATCCGCCTGCGCAACCCTGTCGGCAACGCCCGGCGCCCTCGAGGGGAACGCCTCCTGGACCTACGACGCGGGCAACGGCCTCGGCCAGCTCCGCGAGGTCCGGGACGATGCGAGCGGCTACCGCCGCACGCAGGACCACGACGCCCTGGGCCGGCCATCCACTGCGACCACCGTGCCCGGAACCGGCGCGGACCCGCACCACGAGAAGGCCACCTACGACCGGTTCGGCCGCCCGTTCCAGTTCTTCGACGCCAGCCGCACCGAGGCCAGGTTCGACTTCAACGGCGTGCGCCACGCCTACAACGCGAACGGCTACCTTGAGCGGCTCCAGGACGCCGAGGGGACCTTCGACGGCCAGGGGACGTTCACACCCAACGCCGTGTACCGCACGGTCACCGCCATGGACGCCCGCGGCAACGTGACGGCGGAGACGCTGGGCAACGGCGTCAAGCGCACCCACGCCTTCGACGGGCGCAACGGGCGGATGCGCGGCATCGAGTCCACCAAGTCCTCAACCGGCGACCTCCAGACGCTGGCCTACGACTGGGACGCCTTGGGCAACCTCAGGTCCCGGACCAGCGGCAAGGGCACTTCAGCGCTGACCGAGGCGTTCACCTACGACGGCCTGAACCGGCTCAGAACCCACCAGGCCGGCGCGGGCGCCGCCCAGTCAACCGCCTACGACGGCTACGGCAACGTCCGCTCCAGGACCGGCGTCGGAACCTACGCCTACGGGGCGGACTCCAGCGCCAGCGGACGGCCGCACGCGGTGGCATCGGTGACCGGGAACGGCGTCTCGGTCACCCACGCCTACAACGCGAACGGCAGCCTAACGTCCTCTTCGGATGGCCGCACGGTCGCCTACGCCGCCTTCGGCAAGGCGACGTCCGTCGCCAAGGGCCGCCATTCCGCCGCCTTCGTCCACGGCCCCGACCGGTCGAGGTTCAAGCGCACGGACACCGACGACATGGGCAAGGCGACCACCACGCTCTACATCGGCAGCGTGGAGAGGGTCACCCACCCCGACGCGACGGTGACGGTGCGCCGCCGCATCGGCGGGACGGCCATCGAGCTGGACGGGCCGGCGGTCGGAAGCTGCGAGGCGGACGCCGTGCGCTACGTGCTGCGCGACCACCTCGGCGGCGTGGACCGGCTCACCGACGCCCAAGGAACGGAAGCCCAGGCCATGAGCTTCGCGGCCTGGGGCTCCCGGCGCGACCCGGCGGACTGGACGGAGCTCGCCGAGGCTGCGGCCGCCTCCTTCGACGACTGCGCCACCCGGCGCGGGTTCACCGGCCACGAAATGCTCGACGCCGTGGGCGCGGTCCACATGAACGGGCGCGTCTACGACCCGACGCTGGGCCGCTTCCTGCGGGCGGACCCGTTCGTCCAGTTCCCGTCGAACCTCCAAAGCCACAACCGCTACAGCTACGCGCTGAACAACCCGCTGGCCTTCACCGACCCAAGCGGCCACTTCGTCGGCCACCTGATCGCTTTCGCCGCCCGGACGGTCGTGGCGCACCTGGCGCACAAGCACGTCCTTAGCCAAGTGCCGTTGTTGAGCGCAGTGGGCCAGATCGCTGCCTGCGCCAACAGCGTAGTCAGCTGCATCGATTACGCGGCGCACTCCGCCTACGCCCAGAGCGGAAGCTTCCAGGCCGCGCTGCAGGCGGGGGCATTCGCGGGGGTCAGCGCGGCGGCGTTCAACGCCGTCGGGGCCGGCCCGTTCGGCTACAGCGCCGGCGACGGCTTCGGCCAGTTGCTCCTCAACTCCGCTGCCAGCGGCCTCGTCGGGGGCGTGCTGGAGGAGCTGCAGGGCGGCAGGTTCGGCCACGGATTCCTCTCCTCGGGCGCAAGCGCCCTGGCCAAGCCGGCCATCCACGCCGCCATCGGCACCGAGGCGAGCGGCCGACCCTACCGCGTCGCCGCCCGCGCCGCCGTCGGCGGAACCCTCTCCGCCGCGACCGGCGGGAAGTTCCTCAACGGCGCCGTCACCGCCGCCTTCTCGCAGCTTTACAACGACGAGAGGTCTAGGGAGCGCAAGCCAAGAGTCAAGGGGCGGCCACTGACCGAGGAGGAGATGGCAATCTTCGCGGAACACTTCGACGCAGAGGTTCTGGAGTCGGCTGTGGTGTACGATGGCAGGGTGCCTTGGTGGTTGAGGGGTGACGCGGTCGCGGTCGTGCGCGGAAACAGGATATACATTAGGCCCAACAAGTACTTCCCTGGAACGGCAACGGGCGTCAAGCTGTTGGCCCATGAACTGGTGCACGTGGAGCAGTACAGGAAGGGCATGAACCTTCTCACTTACTCGGTGGCAAATCGGCGCGGGTACTGGAAGAACCGGTACGAAGTGGAGGCGCGGGATCGGGCAGATGCCATCGTCGCAAGCTTCTGTGCATCGAATCCAGGAGCAGTGGGATGCTGAGGCCGGGAGTCCTGTGGTGCCTTATGGGGATGGCGCTGCTGCTGAACGCCTGCATTGGGCCAAAATCCGAAGGCGCAAAGTTCTATCAGATATTCCATGAACGCGGCAGCTGGGCAGGAACTTCGGAGGAACTGGAGAAGTACCCCCTTGAGCAGCAATACGAGATATTCGTTTACGGGATGCAGAAGGTGCATCCCCCCGACTCTGAATTGGCTAATGCCATTGCAAAGCACGGAAAGCCAGCAATGGACTACGTGCTGAGCATGGTGGCGGCTTCCGGCAAGGACATGGACTACGTGGACTCAATGGAGGTATTTGAGGCGATGGTTCGGGGGGGGGCACTACTTGGTCTGCGCCGACATCGAAGCCATGGAGCAAATCGAAGCGAACGGGAACAAGATCACACACGAGGACTGGCGGAAGCACTACCAACGAGACCTGCAGCGGCTGAAGGAGCTTTGTGTCAGGAAGTGGTGACGATGAGGGCGAGCGTACAACGGAGCCGCTGAGTCCAAGGGCCAACCTCGTTGGGCGGAAACAGTCGGGCTTGTCATGCCGGCTTGACCGCCAGGCTCCGTAACAGCTAGCTGGTCCCGCACCTCGAGATCAACACCGGCGCGCGGGGGGGGATCCGCCTGCGCAACCCTGTCGGCAACGCCCGGCGCCCTTGAGGGGAACGCC
>VYDB01000083.1 GCA_009843635.1 Gammaproteobacteria bacterium | reverse complement strand
CCAAGGCCGGGCGAATGGTACAGCCCTTCCACGGAACGTTGCAAGGGCATTGTAGCCATCATTGGCCGCGCATCAACAGAAAATCGCCAAATGAAGCGAATTTTGTTGAGAAATCGGGAAATATGGCTTGCTCAAGGCACTAAACCCACGAAATTGCACGGTCATTCATCCGTAAAACGGCTGTGAAGCGCCAAACCCGCCTTGAATTCCTCCGTCAGGGCCGGCCGCAGCCGGCTCAGCCCTCGGGGCGGCGCTGGCGCTCCAGCTCGTGAATGCGGGCCTCGGCGGCCTCAAGGGCGCGGTGCTGCTCCTGATTGGCGCAGTGCTGCTCATCGAGCGCTTGGTGCTGCTCCTCAGGGGTCAGCAGGTAATTGCCGCGCTTTGGGTCGAAGAAGCGCAGGCAGCCACCCTCCAGGCGGAGGTCCAGGCCCAGCACCTCGGAGAAGCGGCACAGCCCGCCGTCCCGACGCTCAAGCTCAAGCTCACGATACCGCCCGCCTTCCAGCGCACGGCCCTTGAGGATCGGGTCCAGGTAGTCCCCCGTCGGGTCGAACTGCCAGTACTCCGTCACCCCGATCCGCTCGTAGATGTCCTTCTTCTTCCTCTCGTCGTGCTTCCTAGTGCTCTTCGAGGTCACCTCCAAGATGAAGTCCGGCGCCTTGCCCTCGACCCACACCTTCCACACCTCCCGATCCGTCTCCTTGGGCACCCCGTAGGCAACGTACACGTCCGGTGACACCACCAACTTGGGCTTGCCCTCCTCGTAGTACAGGAAGTTGTTGCCCCCCACGCAGGCGTCCGGGCGGTCGATGTGATGAATCTCCAGCACCGCCACCGAGTCCGCCGACACCTTCCGGTGCTTGATCGTCTCAGACATCGGCTGATCGTCCTCGACAGGGTAATGCACACGGGTCGTCGGGGGGCGGCGACGTGGCGGCGCGGCGGCCAACGGCCGGGGTCGGCTCGAAATGGGTTCGGCTTGCTTCAAGCGGGCTTAGTCGAGGGTGAAGCGGTCGTGCAGTTCCAGGCCGGCCTTGAGGCGCTCCGTCAGGCGGGAGCCTTCGGCGTGGTCGCGGACCACGTAGGGCGTCACCATCACCATCAGCTCGGTGCGGTCGCCGTTGAAGGTGTCGGACCGGAACAGGTGCCCTAGAACCGGCACCCGGCTTAGGCCCGGTACGCCGATGGTGCCGGTGCTGCGGTTCTCTGAGATCAGGCCGCCCATCAGCAGCGAGCCGCCGTCCTTGAGGCTCAGGCTGGTGCTCAGGGTGCGGCTCAGTATGGTGGGGGAGCCGCCTAGGCTGGTGGCGGCAGTGGGGCGCGCTTCGCTCAATTCCTGATTGATGGCGATGTCCACCAAGCCGCCAGCCTGCACCAAGGGAGATATGCTCAGCACCACCCCCGTGGTGCGGTAGTTCACTTGCTGCAGCACGTTCGTGGAGCCACCCACCTGAACGCTGTCTTGGGAGAGTTGGGTAATGACCGGTATGTCGTTGCCCACTTGGATGCTGGCCTCCTCGCCGCTCTTCACCAGCAATCTGGGCTGCGAGCGGATGGCGACCTTGTCGTTCTTGTAGAAGAGGCTGAGCACGGCGCGGGTTTGGCCGGCGCTATCGAGCGTAAGGGAGAGGCCTTGGTTGCTAATCCCCAAAGCGTCCCTGGTTCCCCCCCTCAAGCCGAAGCGGTCAATGCCGCTGTTGAACAGAAAGTCGAAGCCGGTCTTTTCCTCGTCAGTCAGGGAAACCTCGGCGATCAGAACCTCGATCATCACCGAAGGCACGGGCTTGTCCAGCTTTTCCACCACTTCGCGGATGCCCGCCCACTCTTCGCCAGAGCCTCGGAAGATGATTAGGTTGCGCTTTTCATCGACCACCAGGGGTGAACTGCGGGACCCAGCCGTCATGGCGGGGGATTCGGCACCCGTTGTGCCAGTGCCCCCGCCGGCACGGTCCGAAGCGCCACCCAAGACACTGCCCACCAACTTGCCGAGGGTCTCGGCCATATCAACGACCTGGGTGTTCTGAACCTCGTAGGTGAACAGGCCGGATTCAATTTCGCCCCGGTGGGACTCATCAAAGGTCTCAATCCAATCGGTAACGTGGTCGAGCACGGCTTGGCTTTGGGCGAACACCACCAGCTTGCCGAGGTCGTCAAAGGGCAGCAGCAGGGCGCTGCCGGAGATGCCGGCCATGTTGTAGCCCTCCCCCGCCATCACGTCCTTGACGGCGCTGGCGAGCGGTTCCGGGGCGAGGAACTGCGGCTCCACGATCAGGCCGTGGCGGCCGCGAAGCATGGGCTGGTCCAGCACTTCGATCAGTTCGAGGGCCTGCGCCAAGCGGTCCGGCGTGCCCTTCAACAGCACTGCGTTGTTGTCGCTTTCGGTTGAGGATTCAAGATCGTTGCGGGGAAAGGCGTCGCGCAACATGCTGATGACTTGGTTGGGCGCCGCCACATGCAGGGGCACCAACTGAAACACCGTGCGGTGGGTGGCCGGCACCTCCGGCAGGGTGCGCCCGCTGATCAGCAGCGGCACTTCGCCGGATTCGATTTCCTGGGTGGCCAAGAAGGTGAGCACCCCATCGCGCTCGCGGATGGTGACGCCGTACTCCTGCAGCACTTGGCGGGCGGTGTTGAAGAACTGGCGTGGCGGCACCGGGCTGGTGAGGCGCAGGGTGACCAGGTCGGTCTTCTCCTGCAGGCCCGGCGAGATCACGAACGACATGCCGAGTTCGGTGCCGAACACTTCATTAATAAAGGCAACGATGGGCACGCCGTTGAAGGCGGCCTCGATGGACGGGCCCTCAAGGTCCGTGCCCAGCTCGTCCGCCGCGCCCCGGGCCTGGGTGCGGGTGATGCGCACGCCGGGGGTGGGGCTGTAGCGGTTGGCCTCCTCGGCCTGGGTTTCCGGGATGGGGGTGTCTTCGCCCTCGGTCTCGATGGGCGGTCGGATGGGTTCCGGGAAGGGGGCGACGCCGAAGGTGGAGCAGCCGCTTAAGGTAGCCGCCAAGGCGAAGGCGGCGGCTGCGGCAAGGGCGGATGATTTCATGAAAGTGCGCATGGCCATTGGAACTTACTCACGTCTGTACATAAAGGGAGGCGTTTTTTGAGTGTGAAGTTGCGGGTGCGCGGCCAGACGAAGCCTCCAGATTGCCGGGGTGGCG
>VYDB01000061.1 GCA_009843635.1 Gammaproteobacteria bacterium | reverse complement strand
GCGTCGGCGCTGACCGAGGCGTTCACCTACGACAACCTGAACCGGCTCAAGACCCACCAGGCCGGCACGGGCGCCGTCCAGTCAACCGCCTACGACGGCTACGGCAACGTCCGCTCCAGGACCGGCGTCGGCACCTACGCCTACGGGGCGGACTCCAGCGCCAGCGGACGGCCGCACGCGGTGGCATCGGTGACCGGGAACGGCGTCTCGGTCACCCACGCCTACAACGCGAACGGCAGCCTAACGTCCTCTTCGGATGGCCGCACGGTCGCCTACGCCGCCTTCGGCAAGGCGACGTCCGTCGCCAAGGGCCGCCATTCCGCCGCCTTCGTCCACGGCCCCGACCGGTCGAGGTTCAAGCGCACGGACACCGACGACATGGGCAAGGCGACCACCACGCTCTACATCGGCAGCGTGGAGAGGGTCACCCACCCCGACGCGACGGTGACGGTGCGCCGCCGCATCGGCGGGACGGCCATCGAGCTGGAGGGGCCTGCTGTCGGAAGCTGCGAGGCCGACGCCGTGCGCTACGTGCTGCGCGACCACTTGGGCAGCGTGGACCGGCTGGTCAACGCCCAAGGCGCGGAGGCCCAGTCCATGAGCTTCGCGGCCTGGGGCGCCCGCCGCGACCCGTCGGACTGGACGGAGCTCGCCGAGGCGGCGGCCCGGTCCTTCGACACATGCGCCACCACCCGGGGCTTCACCAGCCACGAGATGCTCGACGCCGTGGGAGTCGTCCACATGAACGGGCGCTTGTACGACCCCGCCCTGGGCCGGTTCCTGCGGGCGGACCCCTATGTGCAGTTCCCGTCCAACCTCCAGAGCCACAACCGCTACAGCTACGCGCTGAACAACCCCTTGGCATACACCGACCCCAGCGGCCATTTCATCGGCTCCCTGCTCGCCGTCGCAGCCCGGACGGTCGCCATGCACTTCATCCACAAGCACGTCCTTAGTCAGGTCCCCCTGCTGAACGCGGTGGGCCAGATCGTCGCCTGCGCCAACGGCATCGTCGCCTGTATCGACTACGCGGCGCACTCCGCATACGCGCAGACTGGCAGCTTCCAGGCCGCGCTGCGGGCGGGAGCCTTCGCGGGCGTCAGCGCGGCCGCGTTCAACGCGGTCGGAGCCGGCCCGTTGGGCTACGAATCCGGCGACGGCTTCGGCCGGCTGCTCCTCAACGCGGCTGCCAACGGCTTCGTTGGGGGCGCGCTCGAGGAGCTGCAGGGCGGCACGTTCGGCGACGGGTTCCTAAGCGGCGGGGTGAGCGCACTGGCCATGCCGGCCATCCACGCCGCCGTCGGCACGGAGGCGGCCCGCCGGCCACAACGCGTCGCCGCCCGCGCCGCCGTCGGCGGAACCCTCTCCGCCGCCACCGGCGGGAAGTTCCTCAACGGCGCCGCCACCGCCGCCTTCTCGCAGCTGTACGGCGAAGGGCTGGTCAAGGGGCGGCCACTGACCGAGGACGAGAAGGCGACCTTCGCGGATCAACTCGACCCGGAGGCTCTCGAGTCGGCCGTGGTGTATGATGGCAAGGTGCCTTGGTGGCTGAGGCGTGACGCGCACGCGGTCGTGCTCGGCAACAAGATCTACATTAGGCCCGGCGCGTACGCTCCCCGTACGGCAGAGGGCGTCAGACTGCTGGGCCACGAGTTGGTGCATGTGGAGCAGTTTGCCAGGGACCTGAACGTCTTCAAGTACCTGTGGGCGAGTCGGCGCGGGTACCGGCAAAATCCGTACGAGATGGAGGCGTATGCTAGGGAGAACGTCATCGTGAAGAGCTTCTGCAGATCGAATCCCGGAGCAGAGGGATGCTGAGGCCGGGAGGCCTGTGGTGCCTGCCGGGGATGGCGTTGCTGTTGAGCGCCTGCGTCGGCTCTAACTCGGAGGGCGCGAAGTTGTATCGGGCACTTCACGAAATTGCGGACTACGGAGATCGTGTCGAGGAACTGGAGAGCTACCCCGTTGAGCAGCAGTACGAGGTATTCCTGCACGGAATGCGGCGAGTTCTTCCTCCCGAAAGTACTTTGGCTATCCCTATCGCGAAGCGCGGAAAGCCGGCCATGGACTACGTGCTGGACAAGTTAGCGGCTTCCGGCGAGGATCTGGACTACGTGGACTCCATGAGAGTGTTCACAGCGATGGTTTGGGGGGGGCACTACTTGGTCTGCGCCGACGTTGAGGCCATGTCGCAAATCGAGGGGAACGGGACCAAGATCGCTGACGAGGGCTGGCGGGAGTTCTACCAGCGAGACCTGCAGTGGCTTAGGGAGCTTTGCGCCGACTGGAAGTGACGCGGCCGCAACACCCTCGGAGGACCCGAGCTGAGGGTCGCAGGGTTTGCCCCCTGAACGCGAACTGCGGCCCTGCCGGTCAAGTCGGGCAACAAGGCGGTCCTCCGGACGCTCTCCGAGTCCGAGACCACCTGGAAGCTGACGGGGTTCCAAGCCAGCTGGAAGGCGACCGCGAAGTCGTCCGGCACGGCGGCGCTGGGCGCCCTCAGGCCCTACGCGGCGCAGACGGTCGAGAAGGCCTACGACCTCAACGGCGGGACGGACGCCGAGCCCACGCTGCTCACCACCGTGACCACGGACCTGGAGCGCGACGCCCACGGCAACGCCGCCAAGGTGACGGTGACCACCGAGGGCGACCGGCGGACGTTCCGGACGGTGACCGAGAACAAGTACGGAACCAGCGACTCGGACCAGCGGCTTGGGCGGCTGACGGCCACGACCGTGACCCACACCCGGCGCAAGTCCAGTGAAACGGCGGACAAGGCACTGAAGGCCGTGCGCAAAAGCGCGTTCGCCTACCACGGCCAGGCCGGATGCACGGGCGGCAGGGCCGCCCACGCGGGCCTGCTCTGCAGGGAGGTCGTGGAGCCGGACCATGAACGGCTCAAGGTGACGACCACCCACGGCTACGACGCCTTCGGCAACCGGGTGCGCTCCAAGGTCGAATACTTCGACGACGTGCCCGTCCCCGGCCAGGCCGCGCCCACCGGGACCGCCCGCACCAAGACCCGTTGCGACAACGACATGGTCGCCTACGGTTCGCAAGGCCGCTTCGTGAAGGCCCGCTTCGACTGCGACGGCCGCAAGCTCAGCGAGGTCAGGGCGCGGGACGCCCACGGCTCGCCCACCGAGGTGAGGCGGTTCCTGGACAAGGCC
>VYDB01000142.1 GCA_009843635.1 Gammaproteobacteria bacterium | reverse complement strand
AAAACCAACCGGAAACCTCAGCCAACCGCCGTCAGGACTTTTGAATAGCCCTGCCGCCAGCGGTGTTTCGCTTGACAAGATCGACTACCAGCGCGCTGAACGCGCATTGGCTGAGCAAGGCTGGCTTTGCGTTAACTGGCCTCGGCAGTATGGCGGCCCAGGTTGGACGCCCAATCAAAAGTACATCTTTGATCAGGAGTTGGAAGCCGCAGGTGCGATTAGCCCGGTGCCGATGGGTGTCATCTATGTCGGGCCAGTGATCTGTGCATTCGGTTCGGATGAGCAGAAGGCGAGGTGGCTGCCTGGCATTCAGGAAAGTACGACATTTTGGGCGCAGGGTTATTCGGAACCCGACGCGGGCTCTGATTTGGCTTCACTGAACATGCAGGCGGCCAAGGACGGCGACAGTTACCGCGTGACCGGGACGAAAATCTGGACCAGCCTTGCTCAACATGCAGATTGGATGTTTCTGCTTGCCAGGACCTCTGCCGAAGAAAGAAAGCAACAGGGCATTACCTTTCTGTGTGTCTCGATGGATACGCCGGGCATCGATGTGCACCCCATCATTTCGATTGACGGCCGCCATTCGTTGAACCGAGTGACTTTTGACGATGTGGTCATTCCGATCGAAAACAGAATTGGCAATGAAGGAGAGGGCTGGCACTACGCCAACTTCCTCTTAGGCAATGAGCGAACATCCTATGCCCACGTTGCTCAAAAGCGGATGCAAATGGCGGCGATTGGCGCATATGTTGCGGGTGACCCCTACCTAAACAACGACTCCGCCTTTCGACAACGCGTAAATGCGCTGCATGTGCGACTCGATGCGCTTGATCTCACGGTCTTGAGAACACTAGCCTCGGTGGCAGATGGTGAGTCCCCGGGAGATGAGTCTTCGATACTGAAGATTCTTGCAACGGAAATTGCCCAGGACATAACGGAGCTTGCGATGCTGATGCACGCTTCGAGCCTGATCGAGAAATTCGAGCCAGACAATCCGCGACAACCCGCGAAGGCGACGATGGAGTACCTCGGCACGCGTGCTCAGTCCATTTACGGTGGTGCCAACGAAATTCAGAAGAATATTATTGCGAAGCGCGTCCTGCGGCTTTAGAGGTTTGAGATGCACGGCCTATATCGATGCTGACGGGGCGATCTCTCGACCCGCATTTCACCACTCAATCGGCAGTTCCTTGAGTCCCCGCATGAGCGGGGTGTCCCTGAACACGCATCCGGCCTCGACAACGCGTACGGACGGATGCTCGGTAAACAGCGCTGTGAATGCGACCTCGAATTCCTGCCGTGCCAAGTTGCGACCGACGCACATATGTGCGCCGCCACCAAAGGTTAGCGGCCTTGTTCTGGTGAAATCTCGCTGGAAGTTGAGCGCGTCAGGCGCATCAAAGATGCTTGGATCCCTGTTTGCCGCGCCGATGTAACCCAGCACGACATTGCCTGGCTCGAGCCTATGGTCACCAAACGAAGTGTCCTGCATGATCACTCGAGCCGTCCCTTGTCCGGGGGTGTCGTATCGCAGGAGTTCATCGATAGCGCCCGGAATCGAGCCCGGATTTCGCTTTAGGTAGGTGAACTGCTCTGGATTGTTGTGCAGGGAATGCAGAGCGAGTGAGGTGCCGCCAGCAGTGGTCTCGTGCCCAGCGACATAGAGAAGGATCGCATTGGCGATCAATTCCTCGTTCGACAGCGTGTCACCGTCTTCAGTGGCATGAACCAGGGCGGAGAAGAGGTCGTCGGTTGGGTCCCTTCGCCTTTCTTCAGCCAACTTCACGAAGTACTCGGCGAGCACTTCAACCGCATGGTTGGCGGTGGCCAGCACGTCTGGCGACATGGGCAGGAACTCAAGCACGGGATTCAACGCGGTTGCGTGCTCGCCGATCTCCGCATGGTCGGCATCAGGTATGCCCAACATGCTGCCAATGACCCTTAGCGGAAAGGGCAATGCGAACTCAGAAACGAAGTCCATGCCGCCGTTCTTCGCACCGGCGGCATAGAGCTCAGAAGCAATCCGCTCTGCCTTGTGGCGCAAGTCAGTGAGCTGCCGTGGGGTAAAGGCTTTGGCGACCAACTTTCGCAGCCGCCGGTGATGTTCACCGTCGGAGACGAAGATCATGCGCCGGAAAAAGTCGAAATAGGGTTCATCTTCGACCTGCTCACCACCCCGTTGCCTTTGCTGCGCGACGTACTGATGCTGGAATGTGGTGCCGTCGTTCAGCATCCGCTTCACGTCCTCATAGTGGGTGAGGAGATGGGCGCCTATGGCGGATAGGTGTACGCGATCGCGTTCGCGCAATTTGGCGTAAGCGGGATAGGGGTTTGTCGCTAGGGTCGGGTCCAGCGGGTTGAAAGGCTCCATATGGCTAAGTCCTCAGCGACTATTTGCATCCAAGATCACGACCGGAATCTCCCGGCTGGTTCGCGCCTGGTAGTTTCCATAGTCAGGCCAGAACCGAACCATTCTCTGCCAGTATGGCCCACGTTCCTCCGAACTCAGCACCCGAGCCCTAGCGGCGTAGCCAAACCGGCCGACCTGCACCTCGCAGGCTGCGTTGGCGAGGAGGTTCAAGTACCAAGCCGGGTGGTGATCGGAGCCTCCTCGGCTCGCCACCACAATAAAACCGGTGCCGGTGGGTTGGTAGAGCAGGGGCGTTGGGCGTCGCTCACCGGAATGCCGCCCGACCGTGGTGAGCAGCAGGGTAGGCACGAGCCCAGTGCCGCCGACTGGCGCGGCGTCCCAGTCATGCGCACGTTCCGGATCGCGCAGATACAGCGCCGTATGCTCGTGAAGCCACGAATAGTCCAGTAGCTCAGACATGGTTCTCCTCCGTTGCCATTAAAGTCACTTCCATAGAAGACTCTGATTCTTCGTGTGGAGAGCGCATTCCGAAAACTATGTCGAGTGCGCGAACCTTCGGTTCGTTATGCCCTCGCTCCGGAGGATGGCGCCCAATTCAGCTATAAGCCTATTGAGCCGCTTTGGGGGTTCTTGGAAATCGCTTGAAATCGGAGCCACTCCTGCTGCGCGCTGGACCGTTGGATTCTAAGCAATTCGAATATTGGCGGCAAAGCCAAGTAGCTGTGCGTGAGCTACAGCTCTCCCGTCCAGCCAGTGTTTTCCAATAAGGAAATGAGCCTGAAGGAGGCGGGTTTCGGGGAAGCTC
>VYDB01000040.1 GCA_009843635.1 Gammaproteobacteria bacterium | reverse complement strand
GTGGGGGAGGGCGTCCGGGCGCGGGGGGGGGTGCTCGGGGGGTGCGCGGGGGGGTGGGTTCGCGAACGGGCGCGAAAGGAAGGGAACCGCAGCTTCCCCGAACACAACTGGGCGCACCACCGGCTGTTGCGTGGAACAGGCAGCGACCGCGTCCAGTGCGGACCCCGGGTCGGAGTGTGCGCAAAGGACACAGGCTTCTTCCGGGCAGTCGTCGTCTTCGACATGCCATTCGGCCTGCACCTGCGCACCGACTAGCGCAATGGCAGCCAACCCGGCCACCATCACCAGCGCTCGGCGGCGGCGACTCGGGTTTTGAACCAGGGAAGTGGAATCGGGAGCCACGTTATTCAATCTTCAGTGCGGTGGAACAAGTCTCAAGTTTGCCTGTCCGCTCCGCCTGTCCGCTCCGGAGTTTGGAATTGATGTTATGTTACATTATAACGTTTCCCGATCCAATCCTTCCTTCAAGGCGTGTGTTCCTTCAAGGCGTGACCTGACGAGCGTCGTGGAGGCGGTAAACCACGCCTATCTCGCTTTTCCGCTGCGGTTCGAAGCGCCCCTCAAGCACCACGGGATTCCAAGACACCTCGATGCCTTCGCTGGCCAACACCTCCACGGCGCCTGCCGGTCCGCCCGGCACATGGAAGAAGCAGCTCGGCGGGTTCGACGTGAGCAGGAATCTGTACTGTTTGAGGTCCGGCTCCAGCGGCATCATAAATCCCGATAGCTTGACTGTCTGCCCGGCGCGATCAGTGATCGCTTGGGGAAAATCGGCAACCAGCATCATCTCCTCGTAGCGGATCCGGGCTTGCATTAGGTCTTCCCAAGGCACGCTACCCTCCACGACTGGAGGCATCGGGAACCCTGCAGCCTGCAAGCTGATGACGTTCACCAGGATCTCCGCACTGGCTTCGCCAAGCTTGACCTCCACTCGGTCCAAGCCCATCTGCCCGCCGACTACCGCGAACTCAACCACGCCGCGCTCATCCGTCGTGGTCCGGGGCGAAACCTCGTTCGGCTCCAGCAATAGGCTGGTGCCCTCGATGGAAAACACGGGAGCCGCGCCCGCGACAGGTTGGCCTTCCGCAGTTTCGACACGGACTGCGAGGTAAGCGAAGTCCTGCTGGAGCAGGTCCACGACGTGGCGTCCCAGTTCATCGACGTAGCCGATCTCGGCCAGCACCTCGATCTTGACGTCAGTGGCGTCAGCGGCGTTGACTGGGACGACTGCCGATTCCAGCGGCGCTTCCCCCCAGCCCTCCGGTGGTTCGGCAGCGAGCTCTTCGGCGGTCAAGCCACTCTGCAGCACCGTCCCTCCATCGTCAGAGCCTTGAACCTGGGCAAATGCGACCGTGGTGAGGAGGAAAACGAGGGACCAGCACCACCCTCCCACATTGTTCAACAGCTTTCTCATCAACCCTCCGCCAGCGTTCTGGCCACGTCGGTACGATAGGCCTGCACGGCGGGCAGCGCAGCAGCAAGCACACCCACGCCAAACAGGCCGAACAACAGGACCGTCTCGGATGGTATCCACGTCCAGCCGGTCAAGGCAACGCCACGGGTGCTTTCCAGCCATCCGCCAAGCAACTCCATGGCACCGTGTCCGGCCAGGAAGCCAAGTGCCACCCCGAACATCGACAGCAGCAACCCCTCCAGAAGCATAGCCCACAGCAACTCCCAGCGTGTTGCGCCGAGACAGCGCAGCATGGCCAAGTCGCCCCGCCGCGCACGTAGGGAGCCATAGAGTGCGGCGAACACCGAGAGCGCTGCGGTCAGAATCAGCACCCAGGAGAAAGCCGTCAACCCGTCCAGCCCGATCCCCACCAGTTGCAGGATCCGCGAGATCTCCATGGCCGGCGAAGCGGCTTGGAGGGTGCCGCCGGCGTTCACCTCGCGCGGCAGCGTCGTAGCCGCCAACGGTGACTGATACCGAATCAGCATGGCGGTGATTTCCCCATCCGCATCCGAATGACCCTGGGCTGGATGGCCGTGGGGCTCGTCATCTTCTTCGTGGTCGTGCTCACGCTCGGCTGCCGAGTCGTGATCCTCGAAATGAACATCCTCGGGTTCCGGATGCCGATCATCCGGCGGCGGCTCGTCCTGGTTGTGCAGTGCCCAGACGCTCTCCAGAGACGTTAGGATCAGGCGATCAATCACCGTTCCTGTCGGCCCAAGCACGCCGACAACCCGATAGGGCCTCGACTCATGGCTGTGGCCCCCATCCACAAGGCCATGGGCGCCCGCGAATCGGGCTCCCACCCCAAGCCCGGCAGACCGCGCCGCTGCCGATCCCGCAACGGCCTCCATCGGATCGCTCCAGAAGCTGCCTGCAGCCAAGCTCGCCCCATAGAGGCCGGCATAGGCCTCGTTCGTGCCGACGATGCGAAACCCGCGGTAGCTATCGCCCAGGGAGAGCGGGACGGCGGCCGCTACCCGGGGGTCGCTTACCCAACGCTCGGCTTCCCGCCGTTGAATGTTCCCAGGCGGGACGTCGGCGTGGTAAACGGCAGCAAGCACCAGCTGCACGGGACTGCCTTTGGCACCGAGCACGAGATCGACGCCTCGGGCATCCCGAGACAGCGTTTCGGACAGTTGAGCGCCAGCTAGGAGCAACAGCACGATGCTCGCCGTGCCAAGGCCCATCAGCACGACGTTCACCGCCGAGGTGAGCGGTGAAAGGCCAAGGTTCGCGAAGGCCAGACGCAGCCACGTCACGATTACGCATCCATCTCGAATTCACGGTCCAAGTGCCCGCGCACCCGCTGATCGTGCGTGACGACGACCAAGGCTGCGCCAACCGCCTGAGCGGACTCCTTCAGCAGCGCAAGGGCCCGTTCCGCGCTCTGGTCATCCAAAGCCGAAGTGGGCTCGTCGGCCATCACCAACTCAGGACCATGCACCAGCGCACGCGCGATGGCGCTTCTTTGCGCCTGTCCTTGGCTGAGCGTTGACGGCTTGCGATGCTCAAGGCCCGCCAAGTCGAGCCGGTCGAACAGCGCCTTGACCTGCGTCCGTTCAATGGGCGCCCTCGCCAGCCGCTGCGCAAGCAGCACGTTGTCGCGCACTGTCAGGGCCGGCAGCAGGTGGAAGCGCTGAAAAACCAGACCGATGTGCTGTCCGCGGAACCGGTCCAGCTCGGTGGCGCGCAGCGTGGAGATATCCTGACCGAGAATCTGGATAACGCCGGCGCTGGGGCGGATCAGCCCTGCCAACAGATGGAGAAACGTGGTCTTCCCGCAGCCGGAAGGACCGATCACGGCCATGCTATCGCCGCGGGCCAGATGACAGCGCCCAATGTTCACGACCGCTCGGTTGCCGTAGGCGAAGCGGAGATCGGTGACTTCGATGGCGGGTGACTTGCTCACGGCGTTGGCTTTGCGGTCGAAGGCAACATTCGTCTGGCCATCAATCAATGATATGTTATAACGTTTGACGCTGGGTGAACAAGGAGCCTAATCTCAATGCCAACGCAAAGCATCAAGGTCCCCTTCCCTAGGTGGACCCGTGAAGTGGTGGAAGCGCCCGCATGATGCGTCACCTATTGAGCGATCAGACGGGCGACTTCGCCGCCATCTACGACGAGGACGTGGAGCTCGTCAGTGTCGCACGTCCTGCTGCCGCTCCCCTTGAGGCTCTGGCAGAACAGTGGTCCGCATCGCGCCAAGTGGTGCAAGCGCAATGGGAGCAGGCCGCGGGTGATCTTGACGCGCCATCGGCCGCTCTTTCCATGTCAATCGACACAGACCGGCTTGGTGCACTGAGCGAAGAAATCACCCATGCCAGCGGCATGCTCAGCGAACTGCTGGGTTGTGAGCGAGTCGGAATTCGGGTGACCACGCTGCGTGGCCCCATGTGCCCCCGCTTTCATGCGGACCAGGTGCCGTGCCGCATGCTGGTCACCATTCGCGGGCCAGGCACCGAGTGGATTCCGAGCGATGACGTCAACCGCGCGCTTCTGGCCAGTCGCCATACCGACGCGCCGCCAATCCGAGACGGCGGAGACATCAAGCACCTGGCCACGGGGAACTGGTCACTGCTCAAGGGTGGCGCCTGGGACGGCCAGTTCGGCGGAGTGGTGCATCGATCTCCTCATGGGGCGGGTGAGCGGTTGCTGCTGTCACTCGACCCCGTTTTCACGGACTCCCAGACTGCCAATACGGCGGGTTGTTGAGCGGTCCCAAGGTTTGTCCGAGCTGGATGAGCACCCCGTGGGCGCTCTTGGGCGAAATGAAGGCGTCGATGTTCTCCGGGTCGTCGAAGTGCTTGTCCACAACGCGCACGCCGCCTGTCTCCAAGGCCAGGGTCTTTTTTTCCAAGTCCGGCGTTTGCAGCGTGATGTGGTGAACACCTTCGCCTCGCCTCTGCAAGTGGCGGGCGAGAAAGCCGTTGGGGTCGATGGGTTCAAGAAGTTCAATGCAGAAATCGTGCAAGTCGAGGATCGCCACCCGAAAGTCGCCGCCAGCGGAATCGCCGATGCGCCGCAGGCGGGCGCCAAGCGCGCCTTCGAAGAAGGGCAGTGCTTTCTCGATGCTGTGCACCGCGATGCCAATGTGGTCGAAGCGGCCGATGGGTTCGTTGCTCATGGGTCAGGGCTCCTTGGGGTTGGTGTTGGCCGGGTCAGCAGGAAAATGGCTACGCCCGCCAGAATCACGGCTTGTATGGCCAACGCCCAAGCCGGGATATTGGCTGCCGCTGAAACCGCCAGGATCAGGGCCATGGCGGCCAGCGCGGCAAGCTTGGCCCCGGTTGATATGGCGCGATGCGTGCGCCAGTTCTCAATCGGCGGTCCGAAAACGCGGTGGTTGAGCAGCCAGGCATGCACGCGTTGCGAGCTCCGCGAAAAGAAGTAGGCGGCTAAAATCAAGAAGGGCGTGGTCGGCAGCAGGGGCAGCAGAACACCGAGGGCCCCCAAGCCCAGCGAGGCCCAGCCGAGCGCCATCCACAGATGGCGGCGCGCCAACTGCCGGGCCGCCATCAGCGCATGGCCGCCAAGAGGCTGTTCAAGGTCTGCGGACCCTGAAGCTGGCCGCGCAGGTCGCCGCCCGGGCCGATGATGACCGTCATGGGCAGCACCTGCGGCCGGTCGTAGGCCCAATTGGCCCGCGGGTCGTCAAGCGCCACCGGAAAGCGAATGTCCATCTTGGCGATCAGTTGCCGAAGCTCCTCGCCCTCAATGCCATCAAAGTTGACGCCGATCACGGCTGCGGAATGCGCCTCGTCCTCGTGGAGCGCGTTCAGTTCCTCAACTTCCGCCCAGCAGGGCGCACACCACTCCGCCCAGTAGTTGATCACCAGCCAACGTCCCTGCCAAGCGTCAAGGCTCCGAGCGCTGCCGTCGATAAAGCGCAGGCTGGGCTGCTCCTCGCATCCCGTGGTGCCAACCATCAATAGAACCGCCAAAATCGCCTTTTTCATAGGCTTCAACTATGATCGCCTGAAATGCAAGGTCAAGGCGCAACCGATGAGTGAACTCACCCTCTACCACAATCCCCGATGCTCAAAGTCCCGGCAGACCTTGGCGCTGCTTGAGGAACGCGGCCTCAAGCCGCGCATCATCCGTTACTTGGAAACGCCGCCGAGTGCCGAAACCCTGGACGGGCTGCTCAAGGCGCTCGGCCTAGAACCCCGCCAGCTCATGCGGCCCAAGGAGACGCCCTACCAAGCCCTTGACCTGGCCAATCCAGCGCTGTCGCGGGCTGAACTCATCAAAGCCATGAGCGCCCACCCGATACTGATCGAGCGCCCCATCGTGGTCGCCAACGGCAAGGCCGCGATCGGCAGGCCCCCGGAGAACGTCCTCGACATCCTGTAGCCGCTCGACCAGCAGGCAGCCTTGGGAGCCTCTGCCTCCGGAAATCACGGCTGCAAATCCGCTCCCGCTCACCCCTTTGAACGTTCGATTTCGTCAAATATGGCTCGATATTCTCCTCAATCGCCCGTCCAAAGGGTCGGCGGGATCGAATTTTCGCTTTCGCGCCTTCCGGAGGCAGAGGCTCCTGGTGCTCAGTCAATGAATAACGGGCGGCGGCTCCGTCGGGGGCTCCGATTCCTGCACCGCGAAGCGCCGGGTGCGAATCTGGCCACGCAGCACGTCCGGCAAGGCCTTCATGAAGGTGGCCATGTGCTCGGTCTGGTAGTGGGCGTTCAAAGTCGCTAGGTCTTCCCACTCTTGCATCAACAGCACCGTGTTGGCGTCACTTAGGCTGACGAAGAACTCATAGCTGATGCAACCGTCCTCCCGCAGGGTTTCCTGGGTCATCCAGCGCAGCAACTCCAACGCCTCGTCACGCTGCTCCGGGAGAATCGGAATCAAGCCTTGGACGATGATCATGGGTGATCACCCGAGCCAAGCGCTTCCTCGACTTCGGCGATGATGGCTGGATCGTCAATCGTGGACGGCACAACGACTGTCTCTTGGTCGATCAGCTTGCGCAGCGTCTGGCGCAGAATTTTGCCGGAACGGGTCTTCGGCAGCCGCTTCACCACCACCGCCTGCTTGAAGTTGGCGAACGCGCCGACCTGGGCGCGCATGGTCGCGACCAGTTCTGCCTTGAGCGCTGCGGCATCGACATTCACGCCATCCTTAAGCACCAGCAGGCCAAAGGGCACCTGGCCCTTGTCCGCATCCCGAACGCCCACCACGGCGCACTCGGCCACCGCTGGATGGCTCGCCGCCACTTCCTCCAGCTCGCCGGTGGAGAGCCGGTGCCCGGCGACGTTGATCACGTCGTCGATGCGACCCATGATGTACAGGTAGCCGTCCTCGTCGCGGTAGCCGCCGTCGCCCGTGAGGTAGAAACCGGGAAAGCGCGACCAATAGGCATCCACGAAGCGTTCATGGTCGCCCCAAAGGGTGGTGAAGGCGCCCGGCGGCAGCGGGTCCTTGACCACCACCGCACCCTCTTGGCCGGGCCCCACCTCGTGGCCGTCCTCGTCGAGAATGCGCAGGTCATAGCCCGGCACCGGCAACGTGGGCGACCCAGCCCGCGTCTCCATCAACTCCACGCCCACCAGATTGGCGCACATTGGCCAACCGGTCTCAGTTTGCCACCAATGGTCGATGACCGGCACGTCCAAGTGCTCGCGCAGCCAGTGGTAGGTGGGCGGATCCAAGCGTTCGCCCGCCACGAACTGATAGCGCAGCGATGAGATGTCGTAGTTGCGCTTGAGCAGGCAATCCGGATCCTCCTTCTTGATGGCGCGGAAGGCCGTGGGCGCCACGAAGAAGCAATTCACTTGGTGGTCCTCGATGACCCGCCAGAACACGCCGGCATCCGGCGTGCGTACCGGCTTGCCCTCGAAGAGCACCGCCGTGCAGCCGCGCAGCAACGGTCCGTACACGATATAGGAGTGCCCGACCACCCAGCCGACATCGGACGCGGCCCAGAACACATCGCCCGCATCGACGCCGTAAATGGCCTGCATGCTCCAGTGCAGCGCCACCGCATGGCCGCCGTGGTCACGCACCACGCCCTTCGGCTTGCCGGTGGTGCCGGAGGTGTAGAGGATGTAGAGCGGGTCATGGGCGTCCACCGCCACCCAATCGGCGCCTTCGCTGTCCGCCTCCCAAGCGGCCCAATCGAGATCCCGGCCCGGCGTCAGCGCCGCTTCGCACTGCGGCCGCTGCAGCACCACGCAATGGGCCACCGGCTGCTTGGCCAGGCGCAGCGCCTCGTCAAGCAGCGGCTTGTAGGGGATGACAGTGGCCACTTCAATGCCGCAGGAAGCGCTCAAGATCACCTTGGGCGCCGCATCGTCGATGCGGTTGGCCAGCTCCGGGGCCGCAAAGCCGCCGAAGACCACCGAATGGACGGCGCCAATCCGAGCACAAGCGAGCATGGCGATGACCGCTTCCGGGACCATGGGCATGTAGATGACAACCCGGTCGCGCTGGCCGACGCCGAGGGCCGCCAAGCCGCCGGCCACCTTGGCCACCCTGTCCTTAAGCTCCGCAAAGGTGAAGCGCACCACCGCGCCGGTCACCGGGGAATCGTAGATCAGCGCCGTCTGGTCGCCGCGGCCCTCGTCAACGTGGCGGTCCAGGGCCAGCCAACAGGTGTTGGTGCGGCCACCGCCGAACCAACGCCACGCGCCGTTGGCGTCTTGGTCGAGAATCGTCTTCGGAAACTCCAGCCAAGGAATCTCCGCCGCCCGCTCCCGCCAAAAGCTCTCGGGATCGGACAACGACTGACCGTAGAGCGAGGCATAGGTCATGGCCTAACGTCCGTTATCGGCGGTTCAGCCAGCAGACACAGCGCCGACGGACTGCAAGGCCGCGACCTCATCGGCGGTGAAGCCGCAATCAGCCAGCACCGCAGCGGTGTCCGCGCCCGGTGGCCGGGCGGATCCGGCAATGGTTGGCTCGGTACGGCTGAAGCGCGGCGCAGGTGCGGGTTGGGTGACGCCGTCCACCTGCACGAAGGTCTCTCGCGCTTGGTTGTGGGGATGGCCGGGCGCTTCAAAGATGGACAGCACCGGCGCAAAGCACACGTCGGTGCCCTCCATGATTTCACACCACTCGTCCCGGCTCTTCTGCTTGAAGACGGCCGCCAGCTCGGCCTTGTAGTCCGGCCAAAGGCCCGCATCCATTTGCCGGGCGAAGCGTTCGGGATCGACCCCCGACTTTTCCACCAACAGGGCATAGAACTGCGGTTCGATGGAGCCGACGCAGATGTGGCCACCGTCCTTGGTCTCGTAGGTGTCGTAGAAGTGGGCGCCGGTGTCGAGCAGATTGGTGCCCCGCTGGTCCTTGAAGGCACCACCCGCCGCCATGCTGAAGAACATGGCCATCAGCGAGGCGGCGCCATCGACCATCGCCGCATCCACGACTTGCCCCTGCCCGGACCTTTGCGCTTCAAGCAGCCCGCAGACCATGCCGAAGGCCAAGTACATGCCGCCGCCGCCAAAGTCGCCCACCAAGTTGAGCGGCGGCACCGGCTTCTCCCCGGCGCGGCCAATGGCGTGCAGGGCGCCGGCCAGGCCGATGTAGTTGATGTCGTGGCCCGCCGCCTGCGCCATGGGGCCTTCCTGCCCCCAGCCGGTCATGCGGCCGTAGATGAGCTTTGGGTTGCGGGCGAAACAGTCATCAGGCCCGAGCCCCAGGCGCTCCGTGACACCCGGACGAAAGCCCTCAAACAAGCCGTCGGCGGTCTCCACCAGCCGCAGCACCGTCTCCACCCCTTCAGAGCGCTTGAGATCCACGCCGATGGAACGCCGGTTGCGCGCCAAGACATCCTTGGACGCCGCCGAATTCGGGCTGATCCGATCCACGCGGATCACTTCGGCGCCCATGTCCGACAGCATCATGCCGCAAAAGGGTCCCGGCCCGATGCCCGCCAGTTCGATGATGCGGTAGCCCGCCAACGGTCCTCCCATAGCCAATCCTCGAAAGCCAAGTACGCGAAGGCGCCAGTTTACCGACGAACCCAAAACAGCGAAACTGCGAACTTTGGCCCTTGACCTCAGCAGCACTCGCATGGAGGATTCGCCGGAACGAGGCGTCGCCCCCTTGCCGGTCCGGGGACGAGTTGGCCTAGGAAAACAGCCGGGTGGCTGCGCAATGGGAGACCGATCATGAATCGATGCGTTTCGGTTTGGCTGCTCCTGCTGATGGTGGCAGGGGCTCCCGCAGTCCAGGCTGAGCTGACCGACAGCGAGGCGCTGCAGTTCATGGCCCGCTTCGAGGCAGCCTTGGCCTCCGAGGACTTCGCCGAGGTGGCGCCGCTCATCCACCCGCAGGCGGTGTTTCGGTTCAGCGAAGGCGACCATTCCGGCATGGCGGACATTCGGGCCGCCATGGAGCGCACCTGGGCCTATGAGGTTGACGATGAACGGTATTACTTGACCGACAAACGAGTTCTGCGCAGCGGCAAGGACGCCGTCACCGTGCTCTTCACTTGGAACTGGTCAGGCAACTCAGCGGAACACGGCGCATTCGAGATTGTCGGCCGCGGCACCGCGCAACTGGTGCGCCACGAAGGGGCAATCAAGATTCTCCTGGAACATCTGAGCCGCTAGCCGCCCTTCCCGATTCGACGGCCAAAGCAACATGGAGTCGCGCCGACAATTCCCTTAAACTAGCGCGCTTTTGATTTTCGAGGAGCGGTCCATGACCTTTGTGGTGGGCGAAGCCTGCATCAAGTGCAAATTGACCGACTGCGTGGAGGTGTGCCCGGTCGATTGCTTCTACGAGGGGCCGAACATGTTGGTCATTCATCCCGATGAGTGCATCGACTGCGCCCTTTGCGAACCGGAATGCCCGGTCGAAGCCATTTATTCCGAAGACGAACTGCCCGAGAATCAGCAGGACTTCCTTGAGCTCAATCAACGCTTGGCGGAAAGCTGGCCCAACATCACCGAGCAGCAGGATCCGCCACCGGATGCCGACGATTGGCGCGAGATCAAGGACAAGCGCCACCTACTCGAAGAGTAGGCTTGCTCGAAGAGTAGGCTTGCCTACTTCAAAACGGAACGCGGGCTGATCGGCTTGCCGTTCCTGCGGATCTCAAAATGCAGCGCTTGGGCGGCACGGCCGCCGCCGTTGATGGCGGCGATGGGCTGACCACCCTTGATGCGCTGCTTCTCCTTGACGATGATGGGTTGGTTGATGCTGTAGGCGGACAGGTACTCAGCGTTGTGGCGCACGATGACCAAACGCTCGAATCCGGCCAAGCCCGCACCGGCGTAAACCACTTCGCCATCGGCAGCGCTCAAGACTTGAGTGCCGGGCTGCACGGAAAAGTCCAAGCCCTTGTTGGTGCCGCCGTATTCGTTGACCACTCGGCCTGACGTTGGCCAGCGCCACATCACACCACCCGCTTGGCTGGTCGGCGCGCGCTTGGCCGATGGCTTCGGCTGTGCCTGCGAACGGCGTGGCGCCGACCTTGCAGCCACCGCCCATCCGCTCAAGCGGAGCTTCTGGCCGGGATAAATGCGGTAGGGTGGCCGCAGCCCGTTCAATCGGGCCAAGGTACGCACCGACACTCCCGTTGAACGGCTGATCGAATAAAGGGTGTCGCCGCGCTTGACCGTGTGCACGGCCTGCCGCGGAGCGGTCTTGGCCGCAGGGGCGCGGTCACCCGCGCCCGGGGAGCGCTCGGCAACCGTGACGCGGCCTTGGGTGGCGCAGCCAGCGAGCAAAAACGCCGCGCCAATCAGCAAGCACAACGCGCCAAGACGAATGACAGGTCCGCAACCCATGGCTCATCCCGCAGTCGATCGCATCCGGGTGAGCAGCCACAAGCTGCCAGCACCGAGACACATCACGGCGACGATCAGACCCACGTCGCCATCCCCCGCCCCCGTGGCCCGTCCCCATTCCGCTGGGGTCAGCAGCGCACCCTCATGGCGCCAAGGCCAAAGCCGCAGCAGGCCACCCGCCATCAAGCCGGTCAGAAAGCTCATGACCGCCTCGAAGCGCCACGCCAGCAACCAGTGAAAGAGCCGTGAAAACAGGGCTGCGCCAAGCGCGCAACCAAGCGCGAAGATGGCCAGCACCGACCAATCGAAATCGGCAAGGGCAGCCAGCACCGAAGCGTACAAGCCCAGCAGCAGCAGCACAAAGCTGCCGGACACCGCCGGCAGCAACCATGCGCCCACCGCCAAGGCGCCGCCGGCCAAATGGGCCAGCGGTCCCGGCTCGGCGCCGAATGGCGCGATCCAGCCCGCCGCGACGCCGCAAAGGCCGCCGACGACGCCGAAAGGCACCAATTGCCGGAGCGGCCGAACGCGGCCAATGTCGATGGCCGAATAGAGGATCAGGCCGAAGAAAAACCCCCAAACCAAGGTCGGCGCACTGGCCAGCCAATAGCTGACCAATTGCGCGAAGACCAACAGGCTGACCGCCATGCCAGCCCCCAAGCAGGTAAGAAACCCCAGGTTGTGGTGCCGCCAAAAGCGCTTGGGATCGGTCAGGCACCAACCGATGGTGGCAGGCCCGAAGGACGCCAAGCTCGCCACCAGTTCCCGGTAAATGCCGGTAACGAAAGCGATTGTTCCCCCGGAAACGCCAGGGACCACTTCAACTGCGCCCATGGCAAGACCGCGGACGAACAAGCCAGCCCAGGGGCGACGCTCGCGACCTGCCGATGGTGCTTGTTGGGTTGCATCCCCTCTCCCTGTCGGCTGGCTGCGCATGGCGGGAAGATGCCAATCAGGTCCGCAGACCCTTGACCAAGGGCACGAAGCGCACCCCGGGCGCCTCCCGCTCCCCATAGCCCTGCTCAGTGCGGTCGATGACCTTCAACCGTTGGTCCCCGTCGCCGCCCACAGGAACCACCATGCGGCCGCCGATGTCGAGTTGCTCAAGCAGCATTTGGGGCACTGCGCGCGGCGCAGCGGTGACCAGAATCCCGGAAAACGGGCCTTGCTCAGCCCAGCCGTTGTAGCCATCGCCCAATTTGGAGGAAACGTTGTGAGTCTTCAATGCCTCAAAGCGGCGCCTCGCCTGATCCAGCAGCGGCTTGATGCGCTCGACGGTGAACACCTGACCGCATAGCTGCGCCAGCAAGGCCGTCTGGAACCCCGACCCGGTACCGACTTCCAGCACGCTGTCCTTGGGTGTCTCAAGCAACGCCGCAGTCATTGCTGCCACAGTGAAGGGCCGCGAAATGCTCTGGCCATGGCCAATGGGCAAAGCCTCGTCTTGATAGGCTCGATGGGCGATCGCCTCTTCAACGAAGATGTGGCGGGGCACCGCGGCGAAGGCTTCGAGCACACCCTGATGGACAATGCCGCTACGCTCCAATTGATCGACCAGCCGCGCCCGGCTGCGCGCCGACGTCATGCCGATGCCGTCCAAGTCGTAGCCTTTCACCACAGCCCGCCTCATTGCGGCTCGTCGGTGACGATGTAGAAGACTTCGCCATCCTTGATCATGCCCAGGTCCGTGCGCGCCCGAGCCTCCACCGCCGCATCGCTCCCAGTCAACGCCATCACCTCCCCTCGCAGCAGGCGGTTGCGCTGCTTCTGCAGCTCGGCGCGGCGCTCCTCAGCCTCCAACTGGGCTTTCAGCGCGGCCGCCTTGAGGTAGCCGCTGTCACCAAACCAGGATTGGTACTGCAAGCCAAGCAGCAGCAGGAACAGCATCGCAGCGACCGTCCTCATGCGTTGCGGACCTCCGCCCTTCCCAGGTACAGCGCATCGCCGCCAAGCGCTTCCTCGATGCGCAACAACTGGTTGTACTTGGCCACCCGATCGGACCGGCACAGCGAGCCGGTCTTGATCTGGCCCGCTCCGGCACCGACCGCGAGGTCCGCGATGGTCACGTCCTCGGTCTCCCCCGAACGGTGCGAGACAACCACGCCGTAGCCCGCCTCCCGGGCCATGCGGATGGCATCCAAGGTTTCCGAGAGGGTGCCAATCTGATTGAGCTTGATGAGCACCGCATTGGCGACGCCGCTCTCAATGCCGCGCCGGAGCAGGGACGTGTCGGTGACGAACAGATCGTCGCCGACCAACTGCACCCGCTCACCAAGCGCTTCGGTGAGTGAGCGCCATCCGGCCCAATCGTTCTCGTCCATGCCGTCTTCAATGGAAGCGATCGGATAACGAGCCGCCAATTCCGCCAGGTAGCCGGTGAAGCCAGCACTGTCGTAACGGGCATTCTCACCGGCCAGCGCATAAAGCCCGTCGTCGTAGAACTCCGATGCGGCGCAGTCCAAGCCGAGCACCAAGTCGCGGCCCGGTTCATATCCCGCTCTGCGCACGGCCTCGACAATCGCCTCAAGGGCTTCGGCGTTGGAAGCGAGGTCCGGGGCAAAGCCGCCTTCGTCACCAACCGCCGTGGTCAGGCCCCGTTCCCCCAAGACGGCCTTCAAGTGGTGGAAGACCTCCACGCCACAGCGCAGCGCCTCGGAAAATCGGGACTGCGACACCGGCAGCACCATGAACTCCTGGATGTCCACGTTGTTGTTGGCGTGGGCCCCACCGTTGAGAATGTTCATCATCGGCGTCGGCAGCCGCATCCGGGGGCTGCCGGCCAACTCGTTGATGTGGGCGTACAGGGGACGGCCACGATCCTGGGCGGCCGCCTTGGCGGCTGCCAGGGACACCGCCAGAAGCGCATTGGCGCCGAGCGCGGATTTGTTGGCGGTGCCGTCGAGTTCGCGCAGCCGGTCATCAAGCGCCTGCTGCGCCTCGGCTTCCATGCCGGCCACCGCAGGCGAGATCCGTTCCCCAATGCCGGCAACCGCCCGCAGCACGCCGCGGCCGAGATAGCGGGCGGCGTCCGCATCCCTGAGCTCAAGGGCTTCCCTTGAGCCCGTGGAGGCACCCGATGGCGTGATGGCGCGTCCGACGCCACCGCCCTCGGTGCGCACCTCCGCCTCCACTGTGGGATTGCCCCGGGAGTCGAGCACTTCCCGCCCCTTAACGGCGACGATTCGGGTCATGCCACCGCCTCCACCTGGGTTTCAAGCAGGGTGCCGCCCTTGACCGCATCGTCGATGGCCTTGAGGCCGCTGAGCAACGCCTTCATCAGCCCCAGCGGCCAGGCGTTGGGGCCGTCGGAAAGCGCTTGGTCCGGATCCGGATGGGTTTCCATGAACAGCCCCGCAACCCCGGCTCCCACCGCCGCCCGGGCCAGCACCGGCACCATGTGGCGCTGGCCGCCCGAGGCGCTGCCGAGGGCGCCGGGCATCTGCACCGAATGGGTGGCGTCGAACACCACGGGGCAGCCGGTTTCGCGCATGACGGCCAACGCGCGCATGTCGCTGACCAAGTTGTTGTAGCCGAAGCTCGCGCCCCGTTCGCAGACCATGATGCGCTCGTTGCCTTGAGCGCGGGCCTTGGCAACGACATTGCGCATGTCCGCCGGGGCCAGAAACTGGCCCTTCTTGATGTTGACCGGCTTTCCGCAAGCCGCCACCCGGGCGATGAAGTCGGTCTGCCGGCAGAGAAAGGCCGGTGTCTGCAGCACCGAGACCACTTCCGCCACCTCGTCCAGCGGCGTGTTCTCATGCACGTCGGTCAGTACCGGGACGCCGACCTCCCGTCGCACCCGCTCCAGCACCTTGAGGCCCTCGTGGAGGCCGGGGCCGCGATAGCTCTCATGGGAGGAGCGGTTGGCCTTGTCGAAGGAACTCTTGTAGATGAACGGCACGTCCAAGGCCTCGGCGATGCCCTTGAGCGTCTCGGCGGTGGACAGGGCCAACGCCTCGCTCTCAATGACGCACGGACCGGCAATGAGGAACAGGGGCGCATCCAGCCCGGCCTCGAACCCGCAAAGGCGCATCAGCCCGTGCCGTCTTTCAGAAGCGCAGGCGGTGCCGACGCCTGCTCCAAGGCTGCCCCTATGAACCCGTTGAACAACGGGTGACCCCCTCTGGGCGATGATGTGAATTCCGGATGGAACTGACAGGCGAGGAACCAAGGATGGCCATCGATCTCAATCATTTCCACCAGTTCGCCGTCCTCGGAGCGCCCGGCAACCCGCAGGCCCAGCCGCTCCAGTTCCGCCATGTAGCGGTTGTTGACCTCGTAGCGGTGACGGTGGCGCTCATGCACTACCGTGCAATTGTAAGTCCGCGCCGCCAAGGACTCGGGGTCGAGGCGGCAGGCCTGCTCTCCCAAGCGCATGGTGCCACCAAGGTCCTCATCGGCGCCGCGCTGCTCGATGTGGCCTTCCCGGTCCATCCATTCGGTGATCAAGCCAATCACCGGATGGGGCGTGTCGCCTTCGATCTCCGTCGAATGAGCGCCGCTTAAGCCCCCGACATCACGGGCGTAGTCGATCACCGCAGCGTGCAGGCCATAGCAGATGCCCAGATAAGGCACCTGGTTCCTGCGGGCGTAGCCTGCGGCCAGAATCTTGCCTTCAAAGCCGCGCTCGCCAAAGCCGCCGGGCACCAAGATGGCGTTCGCCGCCGCCAGCCGGCCAACGCCGTCGCGCTCCAGTTCCTCCGCATCAATGAAGTCGATGACCGGACGCACCCGGTACTTGATGCCGGCGTGATTGACGGCTTCGATCAAGGACTTGTAGGCATCGAGCAATTCAAGGTACTTGCCAACGATGGCGATGCGCACTTCCCCTTCCGGATTGAGCTCCGCCTGCACCACCGCCTTCCAACTCGACAGGTCGGCCGCATCGCAATTGAGCCCAAAGCGCTCCACCACGTAGTCGTCAACGCCCTGCTCGTTCAGCACCGCAGGCACTTGGTAGATGGTCTCGGCGTTGACGATGGAGACCACCGCCCGCTCCTCCACGTTGGAGAACAGCGCGATCTTGGCGCGCGCTGCAGCAGGCAGTTCGTGATCCGAGCGGCAAACCAGAATGTCCGGCTGCAGCCCGATGGAACGCAGCTCCTTCACGGAGTGCTGGGTGGGCTTGGTCTTGATCTCGCTGGCGGCGTTCAAATAGGGCACCAACGTCAAATGGATGTAGAGCGTGCGCCCCACTCCGATTTCGAGGCGCAGTTGGCGAATGGCCTCCAGGAAGGGCTGCGACTCGATGTCGCCCACGGTGCCGCCGGTCTCCACGATGACCACGTCCGCGCCCTCGCCAACGAGCAGAATGCGCCGTTTGATCTCGTCGGTGATGTGTGGAATGACCTGCACGGTGGCGCCAAGATAGTCGCCGCGCCGCTCGCGCCTGATGACCTCGGCGTAGATGCTGCCGGTGGTGAAGTTGTTGCGCTTGGACATGCGCACGCGGGTGAAGCGTTCGTAATGACCGAGATCGAGGTCGGTCTCGGCCCCATCGGCGGTCACGAACACCTCGCCATGCTGAAACGGGCTCATGGTGCCGGGATCCACATTGATGTAGGGATCCATCTTCAGCACATCGACCTTGAGTTGGCGGGCTTCGAGAACCGACGCCAAGGAGGCGGTGAGGATGCCCTTGCCCAAGGAGGAGACCACGCCCCCCGTCACGAACACGAAGCGGGTCACGGGCTGCCCCCCGACCGGCCCGCTCGGGCTAAGCGGGCTGGTTCCGGTGCCGGCGACCTGTTCGAGTTGGCCAAGCTTGCAGGCTCCATCAATTGACAGGACCCGCCCCACTCGCCAAGGCTCCCAACAGCGCCGCAACCCCGGCTGATGCGGGCAACGTCCAAGATGGGATTGCACAGTAACAAATTGGCAAGGCTAGCTCAACAGGCGCGGAGTTTCCGGCGCACACCTTGACCTACGCTGAACAACAATGCCTAATTTCCCCTTGAGGGAAATTGCGGAAGAAGCCATCCAACAATCGATTCAGACAGGGGGAGAGCCATGGCCAATGGAAGGGAAGGCCTGCCAGTAGATTCGCTCAACCAGAGTCCCAGTCGCATTGCGCTGGGCGTCGCGGCACTGGCGGCCTTGGTCGCATGGGCGGGCGCCCCCAATGCCGAGGCCAGCTTGGGCGAGGAGGCGCAATTCGTTGCCAACACCTTCTCGTTCCTGGTTTGGGGCGCGCTGGTGATGTGGATGTGCGCCGGTTTCACCATGCTCGAAGCGGGTTCGGTGCGCACCAAGAACGCCTCCGTGATCTGCATGAAGAACATCGGCCTGTACTCGATAGCCGGCCTCACCTACTACTTGATCGGCTACAACCTTATGTACGTCGATGTCGGTGCCTGGATGGGGTCCGCGAGCCTGCTGCTGGGGTCCGCGCCCAGCGAGGTGGCGCTGCTGGGTGGCGATGAAGGGGCCACGGCCGCGGTCATTGAAAACGGCTACGCCACCCGCGCCGACTGGTTCTTTCAGATGGTCTTCGTCGCCACCGCCGCCTCGGTGGTGTCCGGCGCGTTGGCCGAGCGGGTCAAGCTGTGGTCCTTTCTGGCCTTCACCGCGTTGCTGACCGGCATCATCTATCCCATCGTCGGTGCCTGGACTTGGGGTGGCGGGTGGCTCGATCAAATGGGCTTCAAGGACTTCGCCGGCTCCACCATCGTCCACTCCACCGGCGGCTGGGCCGCTCTAGCTGGCATCCTGATCGTCGGCTCGCGGCGCGGCAAGTTTCGGCCCGATGGGAGCGTGAAGGCGACGCCGCCCTCCAACGTGCCCTCGGTCACGCTTGGCGTGCTGATTCTTTGGCTGGGCTGGTTCGGCTTCAACGGCGGCTCCCAACTGGCCTTGGCCGGGGCCTTGGATGCGGTAGCCATGAGCAACGTCATCGTCAACACGAACCTCGCCGCGGCGGCAGGAGTAGTCACCGCGATGGCGGTATCAAGGCCACTCTTTGGCCGGGTCGATATCCTCGTCGTGCTCAATGGGGCCATCGCCGGGCTGGTATCCATAACGGCAGGCCCGGACATGACCGATCACTATTGGGCAGTCATCATCGGCGGCATCGGCGGCATTGTCTGCTCCGCCGGCCTCAGGTTCCTGGAGTTCCTCAAGCTGGATGACGTGGTAGGCGCGGTCCCCGCCCACCTGTTCGCCGGGATCTGGGGCACGTTGGCGGTCTGCATCGCCTCGGGAGGTGACTTCGTGGCGCAACTGACCGGAGTCCTGGCCATCGGCGCCTTCACTTTCGGTGTTAGCATCGCGGTCTGGGCGGCGCTGGACAGGATGATTGGCGCCCGGGTTTCCGCTGAGGTTGAAGACCTTGGTCAGGACGCCGCCGAGCTGGGCATCGAAGCCTATCCGGAATTCGTTCTCATGCCGGATCAGGACGATGTTGACGCCTTAAGCGGCAGCGACGTTGGAGGGCCACCGAGCCGATAAGCGCCTGCGGCTGATCCGAAAAGCGCCTGCGGCTAATCCGAAAAGCGCCTGCGGCTAATCCGAAAAGCGCCTGCGGCTAATCCGAAAAGCGCCTGCGGCTATTCTAAAAAAGGAACCCTATGGACATCCACAGCGAACAACAGGAAGGCGTCCTGATTCTCAAGCCGCACGGTCGAATCGACAGCGCCAACGCCCACGATTTCCAACAATCGTTGACCGCGGCGATTGACGATCAGCAAAGCGCCGTGGTCGCCGACTTCCAAGACATCAGCTACATGAGCAGTGCCGGCTTGCGAGCGGTTTTGATCGTCGCCAAGGCCCTGCGCCAACGCGGCGCGCGATTCGCCTTGTGCTCGATGACGCCGGTGATTGCCGACGTCTTCACCATCAGCGGCTTCAGCAAGGTGATCACCGTGCTCGATTCGCGAACCGAGGCACTGGCCCACATGCGCGGTCCCCGTGCCGCGGCTGAGGACAGCGGCAAGACGGGCGCTTTGGCCGACCACGAACGTCCCGTCTTCGCCATCGGCCACGTTCGGATGCCGGTCGAGGACGTCAGGTCCGCTCACGACTTCTTCGTTCGCCACGGCCTGCGCGGCATCCTGAGAAAGGCCGACATGGCCATCTTGGAACTGCGGGGCGGCACCCACCTGATCCTAAACCGCTCGGAACAGCCCATAGAGGACGGCGCCAAGGCGCCTTTCGACCTCATGGTCGATGACGTGGACCAAGTGTGGCGGCAATTCACCGACGACGGCGTCCACGCAACGGACATCGAACGCGGCAACATCCACGACCTGTTCCACATCACCGGGCCTTCCGGCTACTGGATACGCATCAGTTCGTCCCATGTCCGGGGCGCCGTGTGACGACGGCGGCGCGCAGAGCCGCGCGGCACAACCCGCTTAAGCCCTCTCCACCAGACCGAAAATGAACTACAGCCTGCGGAATCTGCGCGGCGACCTCTTCGGCGGCATCACCGCCTCCGTGGTGGCGCTGCCGCTGGCACTGGCGTTCGGCGTCGCCTCGGGTCTTGGGCCCATGGCCGGCTTGTACGGCGCCATATCGGTGGGTTTCTTCGCTGCAGTGTTCGGCGGCACCCGATCGCAGATATCCGGGCCCACCGGGCCGATGGCAATCGCCATGGCGGTCATCGTTTCCAGCCACGCGGAAACCCTCGCGGAAGCGCTCACCATCGTCGTCATGTCCGGGCTGATGCAGATTTTGTTTGGGGCGCTGCGCATCGGGCGCTTCATCACCTACACGCCCTATTCGGTCATATCCGGTTTCATGTCCGGCATCGGCGTCATCATCATAGTCGTGCAGATCTTGCCCTTCCTCGGCCATCCGGTGGCCTCAAGCGTCCCGAGTTCACTGGTGGCACTGCCGGAATTGGTGGGCCGCATCAACCTCGATGCACTGGTGATCGGCACGGTCACCCTGCTGACGGGCATATGTTGGCCGAAACCGCTGCACAAGGCCCTGCCCCCCACGTTGGCTGCGATGATCGCGGGAATCGTGGTCAGCCTGCTCTGGCCAGGCGGCGCGCCGATCATCGGCGAGGTTCCCACTGGCCTGCCGAGCCTGCAATTGCCGGTGCTCTCCCTAGCCTTTCTGACACAGGCGCTGCAGCCCGCCTTGATACTCGCCCTCGTCGGCTCAATCGACAGCCTGCTGACGTCACTCATCGCCGACTCCCTGACGCGCGGCCAACACAACGCGGACCGGGAACTGGTGGGCCAAGGCATTGGCAATGTGGTTTCCGGTTTGGTTGGCGGCATGCCCGGCGCCGGCGCCCCGGTCGGCACCGTGGTCAACATCCGTGGCGGCGGCCGTTCGCGCGTCTCCGGCATCCTCTGCGCAAGCATCCTGTTGGCGCTGGTTCTGGGCCTTGGGCAGTACGTTGAGCAGGTTCCCCATGCGGTCTTGGCGGGCATCATGATCAAGGTGGGCTGGGACATCATCGATTGGCGATTCCTAACCCGCATTCACCGTGTGCGCCCGGTGTACCTGCTGCTTGCGTTGATGACCCTCGGCCTGACGGTATTCGTCGACTTGGTAATTGCCGTGACCATCGGCCTCATCGCCGCCGGTCTGGTCGGGTCACGGCACTTGGAGCGCCTGCAGCTCGACAACGTGGTCTCCCTGCCCTTTTTGGACCGCAGTTTCCTCACCACCTCGCCGCAGGCCGATCCGTTCGCAGCCCGTGTTGGCTTGGTGGCGTTGCGCGGCCAATTCTCGGTCGCTTCGTCCAACAAGCTCGTCCAAACGATCGGCGCGGACATTCGCGACCACGAGGTGGTGGTCTTTGACTTTTCCGAAACCGCCTACCTGGACGACAGCGCAGCCATGGTGGTGGACCAGATGCTCGACATCGCGGCCGACGAAAACACCGAGGTTATCGTCATGGGCCTCACAGGCACCGTCGCCGATCACTTGCTGGCGCTAGACATCTTCCACGGCCTACCCGAAGACCGCTTCGTGGCTACGCTGGACGACGCCAAGGAGAGGGCGCGAAGCCTGTTGGAAGACTGAACGTCTTGGGGTTGACAGAGCACTATGCGGCCATCTCAAGCAGACGCTTGCGGTCCGATTGGTATCTGCGTCCGGCCCAGTAGTACAGCGGCGCCGCGCCTAGGGAGATGACCGTAAAGGCGAGCAGGGTCCACGTGTAGGGCGCGGCGACGCCAAGGCCCATCAAGAGATCGATGACGACGCCGCCCAAAGTGATCCCGACGCCGAGGCCAATGAAGTTCAGCACCAAAATGTAGAAGGCCACCACGGTGGCGCGGATGTTGGGCGGCACCAATTCCTGAACCGTCGAGAAGGTCGGCCCGTAGAAGCAGCCCAACTGGAAAAAGCCGACGAAGACGCCGATCCAAAACCAAATGCTGTCGCCGTCCACCAGCCGATAGGCGATGCCGAAGGGCGCGAAGACGATGGTGATCCAAAACAGGAACATCGGCCGTCCCAATCCCGTGCGGGCCAGGAAGCGGTCGCTGCCAAGCCCCCCAAAAAGGTTGCCGAGGACGCCCCCCACCAAGCCCACCCAGCCGGTCCACTGGGCAATCTGGGCGCGTTCGAAGCCGCGTTCCTGCACGTACCAAAGCTGATCGAAGGTGGCGGCGCCAAGAATGAAGTGGGTGGTGATGCCACCCGCGATGGTCAGCGTCAGCGCCGGGCAGTTGCGCAGCGCAAAGCCCAGCGTCTTGAGGATTTGCCGAAAGGTCGGCCGCTGTGCAGCGGCGGTCTCGGCGGCAGCAGCCAAGTGACGGCGTGGTGTTTCCTTGATGAAGAGCATCGCCCCCGCTAACGCTAGGCCGATGCCGCCGAGCAGGTAAAAGCAGTTGCGCCAGCCGATAGCCGGACCCAGGTAGCCGGCGATCAGCAGGCTGGCGCCGACACCGATCGGCACCCCCATGTAGTAGAAGCCCGATGCGAAGCCCAGCTTGCTGGCCGGAAAGCGGTCCGACAGCAGCGACATGGCGGTCGGCGTCATGATGGACTCCCCTACTCCGATCAGCATGCGCGGCGCCGCCAGCGTCCAAAATCCCCGGGCCGCGCCGGACAGCGCGGTGAGGGCGCTCCACAACGCCAATCCAGCGGCGATCAGCCGGGTGCGGTTGACCATGTCGGCCAAGGCACCCATGAACAGCCCCATGGCCGAGTAGAAGACGATGAAGAAAAGGCCGGTCAGCAAGCCGAACTCGGTGTTGGTGAGGCCGAGGTCAGGGACGATGAAGTTGGCAAAGCTCCCAAGCAGTTGCCGATCAACGAAGTTCATGACGTTCAGCAACGTCAGAAACATCAAAAAGGCGTAATGCCGAGACTCAACCCGGTTTTCTTCAAGGTCCACTGGCTTCCCTCCCCGGGTCTGATGCTGATTTGGCGGACGCTGGCTTGGCGGGCGCTAATTTAGGGAATTGTGCAGCAAAATGCACAAGAGTTGACTCGCTCCAGGCGCGGCGGTAGCTTGCGAAGCCGCTGGGCAACCGCCGTCCGCCACATCTCCCATGGTGACAGCGGACCAAGGACGGCCCGCCACCATAGGGAGAACCTTGATGCAATCGCTCGATTTCCATCATGCGGCAAGCACCCTCCGAGCAGTGCGAAAGCTCAAGCCCGACCCGATTCCGGAAGCGACGCTGCGCCGGGTGCTGAAAGCGGCCACCTGGGCGCCGTCCGGCGGCAACCGGCAACCTTGGCGGGTGATCGCGGTTCGCGACCCGGCCATCAAGCAGCGCTTCGCCGAGCTCTACCGCCCCCGCTGGTCCGCCTACACGGAGCCTTACCGGACGAAGTTCGATTCGCTGCCGGCCTCCGTCCAAGGGGCCGTCACCGCAGGCGACTACTTGGCCGGGCATCTGCACGAAACACCCGTGGTGGCAGTGTTCTGCTTCGATCCCGGCGGCTTGGCGATCACCGACGCCGGGCTTGACCGACCTTCTGTGGTGGGCGGCGGCTCCCTCTATCCGGCGGTGCAGAACCTGCTGCTCGCCTGCCGCACGGAGGGCCTGGGCTGCGTCTTAACCACCCTCCTGTGCGCCGAAGAGCCTGAAGTGCGCAAACTGCTTGAGATTCCCGAACCTTGGGCCACCTACGCCCATGTGCCCATCGGCTGGCCGGTCGGCCGCGGCCACGGCCCCATCAACCGCCGCCCCGTGGAGTCGGTGGCCTACGCAGATCAATTCGGCAAGCCACTGTTCCCGCCGGAATCCGGCCCCGGCTAGCTGGCCAGCAATTCGATCCAATGCACCACCGGGCAGGCGGGGGAGGCTAAGTGCATCTGGCAGCCGACGTTGGCCGTAGCGATGACGTCCGGGTTGCCGGCCGTCAAGTTGGTCAGTTTGTCTTGCCGAAGCCGCCCTGAAAGTTCCGGTTGCAACACCGAGTAAGTGCCTGCGGAGCCGCAGCATAGGTGCGGATCCTTGACCGGGACCAATTCATGGCCCGCTTCGGCCAACAGCCGTTCGACGATGCCGGTGAGCCGCTGGCCGTGCTGCAGCGTGCAGGGAGGGTGCCAAGCCACCTTGCGGCCCGGCCTGCTTGGCGGGGCATCCTCCTTGGGTGCTGGCAACGCTTGCGCAACCTCCGCCAAGTCTCGGGACTTAGCCGCCATCGTCGCCGCCAGCGCAGCGTACTTGGGGTCATCAGCCAGCAGGCGTCCGTAGTCCTTCACGGTGACCCCGCAACCGCTCGCCGTGGACACAATCCACTGCACGCCGTCCAAGTGGGGCTGCAAGGCATCCAGGTTGCGGCGCATGGCATCGAGCGCCTGGCGGGTTTGGCCCAGATGAAGATTGAGCCCCCCGCAACAGCCCTCGCCTTCAGCCACCACGGCCTGCAAACCTCGATCGTTGAAGTATCGAATCGCCGCAGCCTGGGTGGCGGGCGTCGCCTGGCGCTGCACGCAGCCTTGCAGCAGGAGCACTCGCTCCCCAATCGGTTGCGACACCGGCAACGGACCTTCCGCCTCCTGGTTCCGCTCGGGCAACACCGCCGCCAAGACTTTCGGCAAAGCCCAGCGAAACCATCTGCCCAGCGCAGCCCAGCGGGGAAACCAACGAACGCTGGGCACCACCAGGCCAAGCCAAAGGCGCATCAAACGATCCAAGAGCCGACGCCGTGCTCGACGCTCCACCGCCGCCCGTCCAATCTCGAGCAATTCCCCATAGGCCACTCCGGAAGGACAGGCCGTCTCGCAGGCGCGGCACGTTAGGCAACGATCCAAATGGGTCTGGGCAACGCTTAAGGCCTCGCCGGAAGCGCCGCCATCGGCTTCCTCCAACAGCCCCTTCATCAGGTAGATGCGGCCTCTGGGACCATCGAGTTCGTCGCCAAGCACTTGGTAGGTGGGACAGGTGGCGTTGCACAGCCCGCAATGCACGCAGCTACGGAGAATGGCATTGGCCCGCTCACCCTCCGAAGTGGCCAGATAGTCCTTACTGAAGTGCGTCTGCATCAATCAAATGAGGATTGAACAAGGCTTGGGGATCAAACGCCTGCTTGAGGCGAATCATCAACGGCGTTTGGAAGCTTGGCGCAGCGCCTGCAGGCAAGGCTATGCCCCCTGAATCGGCAGCGTATGCGCACACCGCCGACGGCGGCTCATCGGTTCGCCACCAGCGCCGCGCGCCGCCCCACTCAACGAGGCAAGGGCCGGCCGGCAACTCTGCCGCAGAGGCGCAATTGATCTGCCAAAGCGTTGCGCTGCCCTGGCCCGCACTTCGGAAAACGGGCAATGCGCGGTCACGCAACGCCTGCCAGAGACTTAGATCCGGCGATTGCTCCCCGCCGATGCGGGAAGCCGCGGCATCGACGCTATCGGCCATTCCCGACAGCCGCACGTTGAGCACGCCGCCATCAAAGCAGGTCGCCGAAATCGGCGAAAACCAGCGCGCCCACTTGCGCATCCAAGCCAACGCTTCAGCGGCGCCGCACTCCAGCCGGCAAGTGCGTTCCCGCTCGGGCTGGGGGCTCAGACGCACGCTGATCGAGAGCAGAATGCCTAAGCTGCCCCAGGCGCCGGCTTGCAGACGGGAGAGGTCGTAACCCGCCACGTTCTTCATCACTTGCCCGCCAAAGGCCAAGCGCTCGCCTAAGCCATTGATCATCTCGACGCCCAAGACCGCATCGCGCACCGCTCCCCGCCAAGGCCGGCCCGGGCCCGACCAGCCGGTCGCCACCGCGCCGCCGAGGGTGCCCTCGCCGCCGATCATCGGCGGCTCAAAGGGCAGTTGCTGGCGGTGTTGGCTGAGCAGCGCCTGAATGTCCGCCAGCGGGGTACCGCCGCGAGCGGTCAGCACCAATTCTTCGGGCCGGTAGTCCAGGACGCCCGCGTGCTCCGCCACCGCCAGCGAATCGCCACCGTCCGTTGGGGGTGCCTTGCTGCCCGCGCCCACCAAGGTGAGCCGCCGCCCATCGGCGCCAGCGCTGCGCACCGCATCGATGAGTCGAGCAGCCCGGTCTTCGGCCACCCGATTAGAACCTCTCCAAAGTGGAAAACGGCAGTTCGCCGCCGTGGACGTGCATGCCGCCGTACTCCGCGCAGCGGCTCAAGGTGGGGATGGCCTTGCCGGGGTTGAGCAGCCGCTGTGGATCGAAGGCCTCCTTGACACGCTCGAATTGGGCAAGTTCAGCGGCGCCGAACTGAGCGCACATGGGCGTCAGCTTCTCCACCCCCACCCCATGCTCGCCGGTCACCGTGCCGCCAACGCTGACGCAAAGCTCCAGGATTTCGCGGCCGATGGTTTCGGCCAACTCGACCTGCCCCTCCTGGTTGGCGTCATAGAGAATGAGCGGATGCAGGTTGCCGTCGCCAGCATGGAAGACGTTGCCGACCGTCAAGCCGTGGCGTTCGGACAGTTCGCCGATGCCCTGGAGCACCTCCGCCAAAGCCGCCCTGGGTATGGTGCCGTCCATGCAGTAGTAGTCCGGAGCGATCCGACCCACCGCCGGAAACGCGGCCTTGCGCCCCGCCCACAAGCGCGCTTGGTGCTCAGCGTTCTCCGCTTGCTGGATGTCGTAGGCGCCCTCCTCTTCAAACAACCGGGCGGCGTAGCTCTGCAAGGCCCGCGCCTCGGCGGCGTCGCCATCAAGCTCGCAGAGCAGGATGGCAGCGGCATCCCTCGGGTAGCCGGCATTGGCGAAGTCCTCGGCGGCCCGCAAGGTGAGCTGGTCCATCAATTCCAAGCCCGCCGGAATGACCCCTTCGCTGATGATCCGCGTCACCGCCCCCGCGGCGGCTTCCAAGGTGCGGAATGCCGCCAGCAGCACCACTTTTGCCGGCGCTTCGGGGAGCAGCCGCACCGTCACCTCGGTAACCACCCCCAACATCCCCTCGCTGCCGCACAACAGCGCCAGGAGGTCATAGCCCGGGTAGTCGAAGCCCTTGCCGCCCAACTCCAGCGTGTCGCCGTCGATGGTCCGCACCTTGAGCCCAACCACGTTGTGTACCGTCAGCCCATACTTCAGGCAGTGGACGCCGCCGGAGTTTTCGGCCACGTTGCCGCCAATGCTGCACGCTAGCTGCGAAGACGGATCCGGCGCGTAGTACAGCCCATGCTCGGCGACCGCCTCACTGATGGCTAGATTGCGCACCCCTGGTTGCACCCGGGCGACGCAATTGTCCACATCAACCTCGAGGATGCGGTTGAGCTTGGAGAGCCCCAGCACCAAGCCATCGCGAACCGGCCGAGCGCCGCCCGACAGCCCAGTGCCCGCTCCGCGGGGCACCACCGGCACGCGGAATTCCCGGCACACCGCCAAGACCTCGCGCACCTCGTCCTCGGTCCCCGGCAGCGCCACCGCCCAAGGCATCTCGCGAATGGCGGTCAGGCCGTCGGTTTCATAGGGCCGCATGGCGGCAGGCTCGGTGATCAGGGCGCCAGTGCGCAACGCCCCGCGAAGCCGCTGCAATATGTGGGTCTCATTCATGGGCCGAGTATGACACCAATGGCCAGCCCGCGATCAACCGGCGTGAATCCGCCCCAGAAACGCCCGGATGTGATCCACGACGCCGGGTTCGTCCAGCATCGGCGCATGGCCCACTTCGGGAACGGTGACGGGCGTTAAGCGGGGATGGCGCTGCTGCATTTCCACGAAGCATGTTTCGTCGAGTATGTCCGACAGTGCGCCGCGCAGAACCAGAACCGGTACGTCGCCCAAAGCTTCGAACATTGGCCAGGCGTCCAGCGGCACTGCGCTTCCGCCCGGAGCCCGCAACGGTTCGGCAATGGCCGGGTCGTAGAGCAGCCGGGGTTCGCCCGCTGCGTTTTCCGCATAGGTTCGACGCACCCAGCGCGCCCAGTCTTCGCGGCGGTAGTTGGGGAAGGCGATGCCATTGAGCGCCTTGGCCTGGTCGATGGCATCGTCCCAAGTCCTGACTGGCGGCGCCTTGCCGACGGCACCCATGATGCGCGCCAAACCCTGACTGCTCACCACCGGGCCAATGTCGTTGAGAACCACGCCCCGAAACCGGCCCGGCTGGGCGCTGGCCATCATCATGGCCATGATGCCGCCCATGGAAGTGCCAACCAGCACGAGTTCCTCAAGGGCAAGCCTCTCGATGAGAGTGGACATGTCCGAGACATAGCGAGCCGGCCTGTAGTTGGCCGAATGTCCGTCCCATTCCGATCGGCCCCGGCCACGCTGGTCCACAGCGACAATCCGATACTCGCCTTGAAGTTCCGCTGCAAGGTCGCCGAAATCCGCCGAATTGCGGCTAAGGCCGTGCATGCACAGCAGGGTGAGCGGTGCGGCCCCGTTCGCATAGTCCCGGGCGTAGAGCTTCAGGCCGTCGTCGCTTCGATACCACACATCTTGATAGGCCATTTGCCGCGTCCGTTCTACGAAGTCAGGCTTGGTGCCAACGCGGCGACTATAACCGGAGCACCACTGTTGCGCATCCTGAAGGCCCCTCATGCCCACGCTGTTGACCGCAATCGTCCCCAAGCCCATAGTTCGACCTTGTTGATAGCGGGCGTTGCCGATCATGGCACAAGCCCTCAACCGCAACGCATCGCAACCGAGCGTGAATGACACTTCAATCTGGCGCCCCAGCCGCGAAAGCCCAAGGACCAACCCATGAGCCATCTCTCCGACTCGCTAACCCACAAACCGTTCACGCTGACCGCGGAGTTGAACCCGCCGAAGGGCACGGGCCTCGATGATCTGTTCGCCGCTGCCGATGCGCTCAAGGACTCGGTTGCCGCCTTCAACCTGACCGACTCGGCGGCCTCAAGGATGGCGATGGCTCCGCTGGCGGTGGCTCGCCTGCTCAAGGACCGGGGCGTCGAATCGACCCTGCAGATCGCTGGCCGGGATCGCAACCGCCTGGCCATTCAGGCCGACATGCTGGCCGCCCATGCACTCGGCGTGGAGAACATAGTCTGCATGACCGGCGACCCGCCCTCCGGCGGCGACCATCCAGATGCCAAGCCGGTGTTCGACCTTGGCGCGGAGGACATTCTGAAGGCTGCGGTCAGCCTGGAATCAGGCCACGATTTGGCGGGCAACGCCCTCAAGGGCAGCCCGCACTTCCTGCGGGGCGCCGTGGTCAACGTGGCCGTGCCGGACCTCGGCAAGGAAATCGGGCGCATGGAAGGCAAGATCGATGCGGGCGCCGAGTTCTTCCAAACCAACGCCGTCTATGACCCGGCTGGATTCGAGGCGTTCATGAAGCAGGTGGAGGGGCTCAAGGTACGCATTCTCGCCGGCATCATCCTGCTGAAGTCCGCCCGGCAAGCCCGTTACATGACCGAGAAAATCCCCGGCGTGGTGGTGCCCGACCCGCTCATCGACGAGTTGGAGAGCGCCGAGAGCCGGGTCGCCACCAGCGTGGCCATGGCGGGCCGCATCGTGCAGAACGTGGCCCCCATGTGCCAAGGCGTCCACATCATGGCCATCGGCTGGGAGCACCGTATTCCTGCGGTCATGGAGGCGGCTGGGTTCTGACCTACCGCGAACCCTGGCCGTCGTCGATCTTGATGTAGGTGCCGGTCACCGCCTCCGAGGCCGGGGACAGGAAGTAGAGCAACGTGCTGTCCATCTGCGCCGGGTCGCAGATGCGCTTGCGCGGAAAGAACTGGGTGATGTCGCCCATGCGCTTGAGCATGCCGTCCATCATTTCCGATGAGAAGGCGCCCGGCGCGATGGCGTTGACGTTGATGTTGAAGCGCGCCCACTCGACAGCAAGGCACTCGGTCATGCGCACGATCGCCGACTTGGTGATTGAGTAGAGTGCGGCGCCGTTGTTGTTGTAGTGAAATCCCCCGACCGAGGAGATGTTCACCATCCGTCCCGGCATCTTGGCGGCGATGAGCCGGCGCGCCACCTCGCAGGAGAGGATGTAGGGGCCGCGCAGGTTGGTGTCAAACACGGCGTCGATGAGTTCCAAGGACATCTTGTGCGCCCGCTGCGCATCCGGAATGCCTGCGTTGTTAATCAGAATGTCAATGGTGCCGAGCTTCGCCTCCGCCGTTGCCACGCAGTTCATGATCGATTCGTTGTCCTGCATGTCCAAGGCGATCGGCTCCGCCACGCCGCCCGCGCTGCGGATTTCCTCCGCCAAGGCTTCGAGCCGGTCCACGCGGCGCGCCGTCACCGCCACCTTGGCGCCACTGGCGGCGATGACCTCCGCAAAGCGGCGTCCAAGGCCGGAGGAGGCACCGGTGACGAGGGCCACCCGGCCACTCAAGTCGTTGGACACATTGGGCAGGGGATAGTCGGTCATTGGTTTTCTCCTTTGTTGGGCGTGGTGAGATTTCAAGGACTGAAAGTCGAGGGCAAGGAATAGTGAACCTGAGTTCGATGCAACGCAAATGCGCTTACCGCCGGGCATCTGAATGCCGAGAATTTATGGATTTAATCATTGACAGTTATCCAAATTTAGATATTGTCTAGTGCATAAATTTGCCGAGCCTTGCCAGCCACCATGGATCCAAGATTTCTCCCGCACAACAGCCACCTAAACGATGCGCGGCGCTTTGTCGAAACCGATCCGCAACTGAGGCATCTGGCGGATTGCCACTATCAACATCGCTCATCCTTGCTGGACAGCCTGCCAACTTCCGCTCCCGGAATTTACAGCCTCGGGGGTGGTCGTCAGACGGGAAAGTCCACGCTGCTGAAGCAGTGGATGGCCGAACTTCTGAGCAGCGGAGCACCTCCTGAATCCATCGCCTACTTTTCCGGTGAATTGATCGATGATCACCACAGTCTATTGCTGCACGTGGAACAACAACTGGCCACAGCGCCCGACACCGGGCTGAACTACTTGATCGTCGATGAAGTCACCTACATTCGTGATTGGGATAAGGCCGTCAAGTATGCCGCCGACGCCGGATTGCTCGAACGAACGGTGCTGATGGTCACGGGTTCGGACCTAGGGTTCATCCAGGATGCAAGAATGCGATTTCCCGGCAGGCGGGGCATGGCGGAGGTGGCCGATTTCCATCTCCACCCCCTATCTTTCAGGGAATACCTCACCCTTGAAGGCGGGATGGACAGGTTAAACGGCCATCTGGACGATCCCCAATCCATTTCGGACGACCTGATCGAGTCCGTCTTTGCAACGTTTTCCCGGTATCTCATCCACGGTGGATACCTAACGGGCATTAACGATCTTGCGCTGCACGGCACGATACGCAGGAGCACTCTGGCAACCTACTCTGACTGGATTCGCGGCGACGTGATCAAGCGCGGCCGCCGGGAGCCGTACCTCCGGGAAGTGCTGGCCGCCATCGTCAAGCGATACGCCACCCAGGTTACGTGGAACGCGTTAGCGCAGGACCTCTCCATCGACCACCCGAGAACCGTAGCGGACTACGTGGCGTTGCTGGAGCGCATGGACGCGGTTCATGTCTTGCCAGCCCTGATCGAGGATAAGCTCGCACCCGCCCCCAAAAAGGCCAAAAAACTCGTATTCAGCGATCCCTTCATCCTGCACGCCGTTCGCGCTTGGCTAACGTCCGAGACGGACCCCTTCGAGCAACAGATTCTGGCCGCGCTGGGAGATCCGGTGTGGGAGTCGAAAATCGTGGAGGCCTGTGTTGCGAGCCACTTTCACCGATTCCATCCAACCTACTACATCAAGGCTCAAGCGGAGGTGGACATCGCATACGTGCGCGACGGTCGATTCTGGCCCGTTGAGATCAAATGGACCAGCCAACTACGCCTCAAGGCGTTGAAGCAGATAGCCCGCTACGGCAATGGCGAGATCTGGAGCAAAAGCCGCCAAACAGGTGAAATCAACGGCGTTCGGGTGATGCCATTGCCGATTCAGTTGCTGCGCCTGGCAGCGTGATTGGCAGCGCGGCCAGCGACACAATCCCTGCGCCGGATCAACGCAAATCGCGTAGCATCGCCTTAGCCGCGTTGCGTCCCGGCAAGCCGCTTACGCCGCCGCCCGGATGGGCCCCGGAACCGCAGAGATACAAGTCCTTTACAGGCATCCGATAGTCCGCCCAACCCGCCACGGGGCGCAACGAAAAGAGCTGGTCCAAGTGCAGGGCGCCATGAAAGATGTCGCCGCCCACCATCCCAAGGTCGCGCTCAATGTCCAGCGGCGACTTGATTTGACGGCCGAGGATCGACGATTTGAAGTTTGGAGCATGGCGATTGACGGCGTCGATGACCTGATCGGCCACCGCATCGCGAACCCCATCCCAAGAGCGTCCATCCGGCAGGTGGCGCTGGAAATGCTGACAGAACAGGCTGGCCACATGTCCGCCCTCCGGCGCCAGCGTCCGATCCTGGGTCGAGGGCAGCCATAGGGAAATGATGGGGCGTTGCGACCAACCCTTTGAGCGGGCCGTTGCGTAGGCGTCGCGCATGTAGCCGAGCGACGGACAGATTTCGATCGCCCCGGAGAAGACGTCCACCGGCTGGTCAGCCATACCGGCAAAGCGTGGCAATTCGCTGAGCGCCACGTTCATGCGAAAGGTGGCGGAGTGGCTGCGGTAGGCGTCGATGCGCCGCCGAGTGTCGGCGGGCAGCAACGCCGGATCCAACAACTCCGTGAGCAGCCGCTGCGGATGCAGGTTCCCGGCGACGGCGCGGGCGCTGATCCGCTCCCCGTCTTCGGTGACCACGCCGCAGGCGCGCCCCGCCTGCACCAGGATCTCCCTCACTGGCACCGAAGTCTCGATGTCCGCGCCATGGCTCTCGGCAAATGCGGCCATCGCTTGGGAAATCGCGCCCATGCCGCCCTTGGCGTGCCCCCAGGCGCCGACGCGGCCGTTGACCTCGCCGAACGCATGATGCAGCAGCACATAGGCCGTTCCGCCCTGATAGGGATCGACGAAATTGCCGATCGCGCATTCCAGGCCAAGAATGCCCTTGAGCGGGTCGGACTCGAACCAGCTATCGAGGTAGTCGCCAAGTGACTTGGTCATCAACTCCGCCAAGTCGATGCGCTGGGCGCGACCAAGCTTGCGCAACCGGTTGCCGGTCTGCAGCAGCCGCAGGACATTGCGCCAACCACCGCCGAAATCCGGGGGCGCACTCAAGGCCAGTTCGCGCAACGTCAGCGCCACCGCGCCGATGCGCTCCTCGTACTCGCTTAAGCGCTCGGCGTCGCGGGCGGAAAACCGCGCCACTTCCCGCTGCGCCTTTTGCGCATCGCGGGAGAGCAGCAACTGATCGCCGTCTAGCAGGCTCAAGGTGCCGGCGGGCCTTTCAAGGATTTCCAGTCCGTGGCGGTAAAGGTCCAGATCGCGAATCACCTCCGGATGCAGGAGGCTGACCGCATAGGCGTAAACGGAGTTGCGAAAGCCCGGATGAAACTCCTCGGTGACCGCCGCCCCGCCTACCACCGGGCGGCGCTCCAAGACCCTGACCTTTACGCCCGCCCGCGCCAGGTAGCCCGCGCAGGTCAAGCCGTTGTGGCCGGCACCGATGATGATGGCGTCGTAATCAGGCACGGATGGATGCCATAGAATAGTGCGATGGACGGCTGGCCGGAACGGGCATGGTCAATCAGCCTAGCACGGCCAGTCAGCGGGATGGAACGGATGGAGATTCCGCGTGGGTGCCCAAGTCGATGAGCTGGTCGAGACGCTAAGGCAGTCCTTGGCTGCGGAAGGATTGGATGCGCCGCTCAAGTTCGACTTGGGGCCGGATGGCGTGGTGTGGATCAACGGTTCGGAGGTTTGCCGCAAGGATGCGCCTGCTGACACGGTCCTGACCACCACCACCGAAGTTTTGGCAGCGATCTGCGCCGGCCGCACCGACCCAGCCCAAGCCTACTACCAGGGACGCCTGCACTTGAGCGGCAGCCAAAACCACGCCATGCAGCTCAGCCTGCTGCTTGACGCCGCCCATGGCAAGACCCGGCGCATCAGCCGTTTTTCAAGCCAGGATGACAGCCGGGATGTGGCCGAGGCGTTGAACGCGGCCGGGGCGGCAATCGTCGAGAACTGCGCATCCGATGCCCTCGCCGACCGGGTCGCCCAGGAACTGCGGCCCCACTTCGACGCGGTGGGTGATGCCTACTACGCGGATTTCGAGGGCTACAAGACCTTGAGGCTGAGCGAAATCCTGGCTCGCTCGCGCGCCTCGGCGGAACTCATTGGCGATGCGTTCACGCTTGGCGTCGTCGATCAAATCCTATTGCCGCACTGCATCAACTACCGGATCGGAAGCTGCACCGGCATCGAAATCCTGCCCGGCGAAGCGGCCCAAGTTCTGCATCGTGACGACGGCATCTACCCCTTGAGCATTCAAGGCATGGAACTGCAGGTGAGCGCCATGTGGGCACTGGACGACTTCACCGCCGAAAACGGGGCGACGCACGTACTGCCCGGTTCCCACCATGGCCCACCACGCAGCGTCAGCACCCGGACGGAGCACACGGTGCAGGCGGTGATGGCCAAGGGCTCGCTCCTGCTCTACTTGGGCTCCGTGCTGCACGGCGGCGGCGCAAACAACTCCGACGCACCGCGCATGGGCTTGATCAACACCTACTCCCTCGGTTGGCTGCGCCAGGAGGAGAACCACTACCTCGCCATTCCCCGTGAGGTGGCAGACAGCTACCCGGAACGCATTCGCCAACTCATGGGCTATGAACCGCACGGCCCGATTCTTGGCACCTATCCGGGAAAATACTGAGCCGGAACCCCTAAATCCGGCTTTTTCAACCTACGCCGGGACAATTTCCTACAAGCACTGCAGAGATTTCCACTAGCGGACTGCTTGCCCGGCGGGAAGGATGGATGCACCCAACCACACAGGAATGAGGAGCATCCTTCATGGCGATTTCAACCACCCAACCATCCCATCAACTCATCCCCCAGCCCCTTGACGAGGCAGCCAAGGCGGAACTGCTGAAGGACCCGGCTGAGCAAGCCATGACCGAAACGGCCACGCCACTAGCAACGGAAGACAGGCGCACGCGGCCTAGGCATTTCAACGCAAGGCGGATGGCACCGCTGAAGAAGCGCCGCAGAGCCAAGGGCGGGCGGGGGCACCGGCGGCGGCGATGGCGGCGGTAAACACCATGCGGGGAGTTTCGCGCACGCGAAACTCCATACGCGACCGTCAGGTCGCGCAACCTTATTGATTGGCCCGATATCTGTTAGTTTACGCGCTTTTCCAAGAACTAACTTTCCCGGGGAGGATATGCATGCCCGTGCTGGAGACGAGGCTGGACACCCGCGATGCGGCCTTTCAGCAGAACAAGGCGGAGATGCTTGAGGCGCTCGACGAGATTCAGTCGCTGCTCGACGAAGCCGCCAAGGGCGGCGGCCCAGAGGCGATGGCGCGGCTCGCCTCGCGGGGCAAAATGCCCATCCGCGAACGCATCGCCGCGGTTCTCGACCGGGACTCCCCCTTCCTGGAGATCAGCCCGCTGGCGGCTTGGCGCTCGCCGTTCACCATCGGCTCCGGATTCGTGGTCGGTGTCGGCGTCATCGAGGACGTGGAGTGCGTCATCCTCGGCCATGACCCCTCGGTGAGGGCCGGCGCGTTCAACGCCTTTAACGCCAAGAAGCTGATGCGGGGGCTGCAAATCGCCCGTGAAAACCGCATGCCCTACGTGCAGTTCGTGGAGTCAGCCGGCGCGGACCTGCGCGGCCAGGCCGACGGCGACCCGGAGGCGGCCATCCAGCGGGAGATCGAGCACTTCGCAGAGTCCGGGCGGCTGTTCTACGAGATCACCGAACTCTCGAAGCTGCGCATCCCCACCATCTCGCTGGTGTTCGGCGCCTCCACCGCCGGAGGGGCCTACCAACCCGGCATGAGCGACTACAACATCTTCATCAAGAACCAGTCCCGGGTGTTTCTCGGCGGACCGCCCTTGGTGAAGATGGCCACCGGCGAGGACGCCGACGAGGAAAGCCTGGGCGGCGCCGACATGCACACCCGCATTTCCGGCTTGGGCGACTACCTGGCCCGCGACGAAATGGACGGCATCCGCATGTGCCGGGAAGTGGTTGCCCACCTGAACTGGCGCAAATTGGGGCCGGAGCCGGAGGCCGACTTCGAGGAGCCCAAGCACGACCCGGAAGACCTGCTCGGCCTAGTCTCCAAGGACCTGCGCGCGCCGTTCGACATGCGCGAGGTCATCGCCCGCATCGTCGATGCCTCCTACTTCGAGGAGTTCAAGCCCCTCTATGGACCCACCCTAGTCTGCGGCTGGGCGCGGGTGCATGGCTATCCGCTCGGCATTTTGGGCAACAACGGCGCCTTGTTTTCGGAGTCGGCGGAGAAGGCCGCCCAGTTCATCCAACTGTGCAACCAGATCGACGTGCCGCTGCTGTTCCTGCACAACATCACCGGCTACATCGTCGGCACCGACTTCGAGCAGGGCGGCATCACCAAGAATGGCTCGAAGATGATCAACGCCGTGTCCAACTCCACGGTGCCGCACATCAGCATCATCACCGCATCCTCCTACGGGGCCGGCAACTACGGCATGAGCGGGCGTGCCTTCGGGCCGCGGTTCACCTACATCTGGCCCTTTGCCAAGATCGCCGTGATGGGCCCCAAGCAGATGGCGGGCGTCATGAGCATCGTCGGGCGCGCCGCCGCCAAGCGCCGGGGCATCGAGTTCGACGAGGAGGCCGACGCCAAGCGGGCGGCCATCGCCGAGCACTGGGCCGAGGAGCGTTCCAAGGGCCTGTTCGCCACCTCCCGGGTCTCCGACGACGGCATGATCGATCCGCGCGACACACGCATCGTCATTGCCCTGTCGCTGTCGGCCGCCTACAACAACAAAGTGGAAGGCACCAAGGAGTTCGGCACATGGCGGATGTGAAGATCGAGCCCATCACCAGGCTGCTCATCGCCAACCGCGGCGAGATCGCCCGCCGCATCCTGCGCACCGCCCACGACATGGGCATAGACACCGTGGCCGTGTATGCCGACGGCGATGCGAACGCGCCCTTCGTGAAGGAGGCGGGCAGCGCCATCGCCCTGAACGGGCGCACCGCCCGGCAAACCTATCTTGACGTGGACAAGGTGATCGGCGCCTGCCGTCGCTCCGGCGCCGACGCCGTGCATCCGGGTTACGGTTTTCTGTCCGAAAATCAGGCTTTCGCCCAAGCGGTGATCGATGCCGGGCTGAAGTGGCTGGGTCCCGCTCCGGAAGTCATCGGACTGATGGGCGACAAGTTGTCCGCCAAGGCGCTGATGCAGGAGGCCGGCGTGCCAACGCTGAACGCCATCGAGATCACCGATGCCACCGCACCCGCCGAGGCCGCTCGGCAAATCGGCTATCCGGTGCTCGTTAAGGCGGCGGCGGGCGGCGGTGGACGCGGGATGCGCGTGGTGGAGGACGAGTCCGGCCTCGAAGCCGCCATCGCCGGGGCGCGGCGGGAATCCGGCGCCGCCTTCGGCGACGACACGCTTTTTTTGGAGAAGTGGCTGGATCACGCCCGCCATGTGGAGATGCAGATTCTCGGCGACCGGCACGGCAATCTCGTCCATTGCTTTGAACGGGAATGCTCCATTCAGCGCCGCCACCAGAAGGTGATCGAGGAGGCGCCCTCCCCGGCAGTCACGCCAGGGCTGCGGCAACGCCTCGGCGAAGCGGCCATCGCCGCGGCCCGGAAACTCGGCTATTCATCGGCTGGCACCGTGGAGTTTCTGGTGCAGGACGATGACTTCTTCTTTCTGGAGGTCAACGCCAGGCTACAGGTGGAGCACCCAGTCACCGAGGAGATCATTGGCCACGATTTGGTGCGCGAGCAGGTCCGCATCGCCGAAGGGGAGCCGCTGTCGTTCACCCAGGACGACCTCGCCATCAACGGCTGGGCCATCGAAGCCCGCCTCTACGCCGAAAACCCGGAACGCAACTTCCTGCCCGCGCCCGGCACGGTCGCCGTCTGGCGGCCCGCCGAGGCGGGCCAAGCCCGCTACGATTCCGGTGTGGAGTCCGGCAGCGAGATCAGCATCGAGTTCGATCCCATGATCGCCAAGGTCACCGCCCACGGCCTCACCCGCCGGGAGGCGGCCGGGCGGCTGGCCAGGGCCTTGGAGGCCACGGAGATTCACGGCCTGACCACCAACCGCGACTTTCTGGTCGCCACCCTGCGCACCCCGGAATTCCTAGCCGGCGACACCACCACCGACTTCATTGAGCGGGTGAATCCGCCTCGCCGCCGGGCGATCTCCGGCACCGAGCGCATCGAAGCGGCGGTGGCCGCGGCCTTGGAGGGTCAAGCACGCCGCCGCGCCCGCGCCCGCATCAGCCGCCGAGTGCCGAGCGGCTGGCGCAACTCCACAATGCCTTGGCAAAAGCTGGCCTTCGACATCGGCGGCGAAACGCTGAATCTCGAATACCAGTCCCGCCGCGACGGCAAGTTCCGCATGATCGCCGACGGCGGCGATGAGATGCTGGTCGAAGCCCATGCTTGCGGCTCTGGGCGCGTGGAGGTCGCCATCGACGGCAAGCGCCTCAGGTTCAGGGTGCAGCCCCAAGGCGACGATTGGTTCGTGCAAGGCCGCTCCGGGGGCCTGACCGTGACGCAACTGCCGCGCTACCCGGACCCTGCCGGGGAAGACCAAGGCGGTGGCTTGGCCGCTCCCATGCCAGGCGCGGTGCTTTCCACCGCGGTCGCTGCCGGCGACGCGGTCCAGAAAGGGCAACTGCTGCTGATTCTCGAAGCGATGAAGATGGAGCACCGCATCACCGCGCCAAGGGACGGCACCATCGAGGCGCTGCACGTGACGGCCGGCGACCAAGTGGAGAACGGCCAATTGCTGGTGACCATACGAGCCGAGGAGACGCCATGACCACTATTGACACGCCCTTGGGCGCCGTTCGCGGCCAAGCGGAAGACGGCTACCTGGCTTTCCGTGGCCTGCGCTACGCCCAAGCGCCGGTCGGCGAGATGCGCTACCGCCCTCCAGTGCCCGTGACGCCTTGGTCCGGCGTTTACGACGCCACCGAGTTTGGCCCTTCCGCGCCGCAGCCGGATTTCACCGCTTTCGGCTCGGAACTGCAGTTGCCGGTTGAGCCGACGGACGAGGACTGCCTGTTCGTGAACGTTTACACCCCAGCGGCGGACGACGCGTGCCGCCCGGTGCTGTTCTGGATTCACGGCGGCGGCTACGTTCTCGGGTCCGGCCGGGTGTATGACGGCGCCGCGTTCGTGCGCGAGCACGACGTGGTGGTGGTCACCATCAACTACCGCATGGGCGCCCCCGGCTTCATGCACGTCGGCCATCTCGACCCGGCGCTCGGCGCCTCGGTCAACAACGGGATACTCGACCAGATCTGCGCCTTGGAGTGGAATCGGGACAACATCGCCGCCTTCGGCGGCGACCCGAACAACGTGCTGATTTTCGGGGAGTCCGCCGGCGGCACCGCCACCGCCATGCTGCTCGGCTGCCCGCGCGCCGAGGGCCTGTTCCACAAGGCCATCGTCCACAGCCCCCACGTGGACCTGATTCCCGTGGGCCAAGGGCACATCGAATTCACCAACCAGTGCATCCGCCGCCTGGGCGGCGATCCGGACAAGAACGGCTTGGACACCCTGCAAAACGCGCCCATCGACGCCCTCGCCGCATTGGCGTTGCCGGACATGAGCAACCCGAACGCATTCAAGCCCAGCCTCGGCCTGCGCACGGCGGATAACGTAAGCTTCTCCCCCGCCATCGACGGCGATCTGATCCCGGCACCGATCGCCGAGACAGTTGCCGCCCGGGGCGAGGCCAACGTGCCCTTCCTCGGCGGCGGCTGCCGCCACGAAGGCACGCTGTTCCCGACCACGGTGGGCTTTCAGGAGCACGACGAAGCCAGCGCCGCCGCGCTGTTCGAGGCCGCCGGCGTCAATGGCCAAAAGGCGCTGGCCGCCTATGAGCGCTTCGCGCCCGGCGCGACACCAACGCGCAAGCTGGTGTATGCCCTAGCTGACACCATGTTTCGCAATTCGATGCTCCGCATCCTGGACGCGGCCGCCAGTACAGGTGCCACTTGTTGGAACTGGATGTGTACTTGGGAAAGCGACGTCAAAGACTTGCGCGCCACCCACGCCATCGAACTGTGCTTCCTGTGGGACTGGATCGACCACCTGCCGGCCATGCAGCGCTTCGCCGGCAGCGGCGCGCCTGCGGACCTCGGCCCCGCCATGCGCGCCTACTGGGTCAACTTCGCACGCACCGGCATCCCCAGCGCACCGGGCGAACCCGAGTGGCCGGCCCACAACCTCGATGACCGCCCGGTGCTGCTGCTCGACGCCGAACGCCGCGTAACCACAAAGTTCGACGACGAAGTGCGCCAGCTTTGGTTTCCGTGAGGACCTACTGACATGCGCATCGACACAGGCACCGACGAACTGCTTTGCGAATTGCGCGACCGGGTGGCGACGGTGACGCTGAACAAACCGGAGAAGCGCAATGCGCTCGGCGACATCCTTACGCCCGCGCTGCGCGAAGTGCTGCTGCGCCTCGAAGCCGACCCCACGGTTGGCTGCGTCGTCATCACCGGGGCGGGCAAGGCCTTCTGCGCCGGAGGCGACGTCACCGAAATGGGCAGCACAACGCCAACCGTCAAACGCACCCAGGATGAGCGGGTCGCGGAGTTGACGCGCAAGCAGGAGGCGCTGACCCTGCGACTCTATGAATTGGCCAAGCCCACCATCGCGGCGCTGCCCGGCCCGGCGGCCGGGGCCGGCCTGTCCATCGCGCTGGCCTGCGACCTCCGCCTAGCTGCCGACACCGCTTTCCTCACCACCGCCTTCGTCAACATCGGGCTGTCCGGCGACTACGGATCAAGTTGGTTCCTCAACCGCCTCGTCGGCCAAGCCAAGGCGAAGGAGCTGATGTTCCTATCCGAACGCGTCGGCGCCGAGGAGTGCTTGCGGTTGGGGCTGGTCAATGGCGTGTTTCCCGCCGCCACCTTCCGTGAGGACGCCCACGCCTACGCCAAGCGCATCGCCAACGGCCCTGCCACCGCCTTGCGCCTCATGAAACGCAACCTCAATCGCGGCGCGCTGCAGGGGCTGCGCGAGTCGCTGGCGATGGAAGCCCAGCACCTGGTTCTTTCGGGGCAAAGCGAAGACGCCAAGGAAGCCATCAGCGCCTTTGTTGAAAAGCGAACGCCGAATTTCACATTTCGCTAATATCTCCCTTGGAAATCTCCACCTAGGATCCTTCGGGCCATGCACGATCTCATCATCAAGAACGCCACCCTCATCGACGGCTCCGGTGCCGAGGCGGTCAGCGCCGACGTGGTCGCCGACCGCGGCACCATCACCGAAGTCACGGCCGCCGGCGGCAGTCCAGCCAAGGCCAAGCGGGTCATTGATGCCCAAGGCGACCTGCTGACCCCCGGCTTCGTGGACATCCACACCCACTACGACGGCCAGGTTTGTTGGGACAAGCAGGTGACGCCGAGTTGCTGGCATGGCGTCACTTCCATCGTGATGGGCAATTGCGGCGTCGGCTTCGCCCCGGTGCGGCCGGGCACCGAAGGCGAGTTGATCGAATTGATGGAGAGCGTCGAGGACATCCCCGGCACGGCGCTGCACGACGGCATCCCGTGGGGATGGGAGTCCTTCTCCGAGTACCTTGACCGCATCGACACCCCCTATACGGTGGACGTCGGCGCCCAAGCGCCCCATGTCGCCATCCGCCACTACGTGATGGGCGAGCGTTGCTACGACGACGCCACGCCGGAAGACATGGCCGAGATGCGCAGCATCACCCGCGGCGCCTTGGAGGCCGGCGCCCTCGGCTTCACCACCTCCCGTTTCTACGGGCACATCGACAAAGCCGGCAACCTAGTGCCCGGAACCCGCGCTTCGGGAGAGGAGATGCGCACCATCGGCAGCGCCTTCGCCGGCCTCGGCTTCGGCGCCATGGAGTTCGTTTCCGACCGCTTGAACGATCCAGAGGAACTGGCTTGGATCGAGCACATCACCCGCACCACTGGCTGCACCGTCACCCCCTTGGTGGCCCCCGGCCTGGGGCCAGTGCTCGGGCCAGTCTGGAAATTGGCGGAGAAGCTGAACGCGGAGGGGTTTAAGCTGCGGCCCCAGGTCGGCGCCCGTCCTGCCTCGATCCTGATGACGCTCGAGGGCACCATCAACCCCATGCGCCAGTTCCCGGCTTATCGAGAAATCCACGGGCGGCCCCTAGCCGAACGCAAAGCCCGCCTGAAGGACCCGGACTTCCGTGAACGGGTGCTCCGCGAACCGCCCATCCTGCCGCGCAATCCCGACGCCGTGCGCTTCATGAACGACCACGAGCGCATTTACATCCTCGATGCCGCCCTGACCTACGAACCCGGCCCCGAGGACAGCGTGGCGGCAGTGGCGAGGGCGCAGGGTGTCTCTCCGGTCGAGGTGATGATGGACTGCTTGGCTGACGGCGTGCCGCTACTGGTTCTGTTCGGCATCTACGAGGGCGATCTGGAGGGCCAACGGCGGGTCATCGAGCACCCGCAAAGCGTTTTCGGGCTCTCCGACGGCGGCGCCCATTGCGGCGTGCTGGTGGATGCCAGCGTGCCGACCTACATGCTGAGCTACTTCAGCCGTGACCGGCAACGCGGGCCACGCCTGCCCCTGCCGTTCGTGGTGCACAAGCTCACCCAGGATGCGGCCCAGGTTTATGGGTTGAACGACCGCGGCCTCGTGGGGCCCGGCTACAAGGCCGACTTCAACCTGATCGACTACGACGCCCTGCAACTGCAGCCGCCGAAGATGGTTTACGACCTGCCCGCCGGCGGCAAGCGGCTGGTGCAAAAGGCCGACGGCTACCGAATGACCATCAAGGCCGGGCAGCCGACGTTCGAGAACGGCGAAGCCACCGGCAACCTACCGGGGCGACTGATTCGCGGGGCTCGCGCGTAGCCTAACGGCTACGCGTTCAAGTTGCTCCGCAACTTGGTTTCAGACTTGAACTGAACTGGAGTGATCGTGCCGTGGGCCTGTACGCCAAATACGTTCTCCCGAAACTCATCGATCTGGCCTGCGGGCAGCAGCCCATGACCGAACTGCGGGCCGAGTACGTGCCCAGGGCCGAGGGCAACGTGCTGGAAATCGGCGTCGGCAGCGGCCACAACTTAAGCCACTATCGAGACGCCAGCACGGTCACCGGCCTCGACCCCGCACCGGAACTCACCGCCATGGCAAGCCGCCGCGCTGCCGCCATCGATGCCGAGGTGAGCATCCTGCAAGCCTCCGGAGAGGACATTCCCGCCGACAGCGGCCAATTCGACAGCATTGTCTGCACTTGGACCCTATGCAGCATCCCCAACGTCAGCCAAGCGCTGCAGGAGATGCACCGGGTGCTCAAGCCCGGCGGACGCTTCTACTTCATTGAGCATGGTCTCGCACCAGAGCCGCGGGTGGTGCGCTGGCAGCGAGCCATCGAGCCGGTGTGGAAGATCATCGGCGGCGGCTGCCACCTCACCCGGCAGCCAGCCCGGCTGCTTGAGGACGCCGGCTTCGGCTTGGCGGAGAAGCGCACCGGCTACATCCCCGGCCCCAAGTGGGCCGGGTTCCTAACCCACGGCGTCGCCGTGCGTTGACCGGACGGGTGAGCCTGTCCAGACGGTAAGGTGAGTCAGTCGTCCGCTGTCAAGGCTTGCGCGACATCCGTATCCACCGACGCCTTGGCTTGCAGATAGTCCAGATCAGCGGCATCGGCCAGGCGCCGCACATCGTCGAACTCCGATTTCCAACGGCGCTGACCGTCCGGTTGGGTCACCACCTTCACCCGCACCGGCCCCAAGCGGGTCTGGACGGTTCGCATCTCCCGAGGCAAAACCCGCTTGTCGAACGGCAGCACCCGAAGCCCGATGGTGGTGGAACGGTTGAGCACGGCGTCGGCCAGCGCATCGACCCTTTCCGCCTCGCACAGAACCGTCAGGCTGATGGCTGGACGGGACTTCTTCATAACGATGGGCGTGATGTAAACATCACTGGCCCCGGCGGCCAGCAGATGGTCGATTAGGGGTTCATAGGCCTCCGGACTCATGTCGTCGATGTTGGCTTCAATCTTGTAGTGCTCAGCCGCCGGCGCGGCCCGAACCTCTGCGCTGCACTCGCCAACCACGACCCGCAGCACGTTGGGAATGTCGAAGTCCCTCTGGCCCACGCCGTAGCCCACCGCCGATGGCGCGAAGTGGGCAGGCGGCGCAAACTCGTCCACCGACGCCTTCAATATCGCAGCGCCGGTGGGCGTGGTGGCCTCCCCCCGCACCCCGCCATAGGAACAGGGCACGCCCGCAAGGATTTCCTGGGTGGCTGGCGCGGGCACCGGTAGCCGGCCGTGGGCGCAATCGACGAAGCCGCTGCCCACCTCCACCGGGTCGCAGAACACCCGCTCGACAGCAAGGGCGTCCAGGCAAATGGCCGCGCCGACGATGTCCACGATGGAGTCCACGGCGCCGACTTCGTGAAAGTGGACCTGCTCCACGGGAATGTCGTGAATCTTGGCCTCCGCCACCGCGATGCGCTCGAAGATGGCCAGCGCCCTGGTCTCCACGCCAGGAGTTAGCCGAGCGGCTTTGACCAACTTGACGATGCCCCCGTATTGCCGGTGCTGATTGTCGTCCGAGTGGCCCAGGCTCTTAACTTGGGCCTGGGTGCCGGAAATGCCGAACTTGCTCGCACGCCGAAATTCAATCGTGAACTCGGCGGCGCAGGGCAGGCGGCCTAGGCCCTCGCGCAGCAGCGCCTCCGGCACCCCAAGGTCCACCATCGCGCCGAGGTGCATGTCGCCGGCGATGCCGGCGCTGCATTGGTAGTGGAGAGCGCGCAAGCGTCAGGCGGTGTTGGCGAAGTATTGGCGCGAGGTGGCGGCGGCGGTGAAGTTCTCCTGCAGATGCAGGAAATTCTGTATGTCCGCGTTCACCGCATCGACGCCGTGCTCCAGCACAAAGGCGTAGCTGCGTTGGAATGCGGTCAGCTTGGCCGCCAGAAACAGCTCATCGTAGTGGTCATTAAAGGCGTCTTCATCCCCCCAGCCGAGGAAGTTGCGCCCGGCAAGGTGACGCGCCGCCTTCATGCCGATCAGTCCGATGCCGGCTTCCCGCGCCCGCGCCAGCAGCGGCGCCAGCCCCCTCATCGGGGGCGAGCCGGGCAGGATGCTCTTGCCGTCCCAGTCGTACCAGCCGGCAGGCGTTACAGCGATCATGGCCAAGTCGTACCAACCGGTCTCGATGGCCTTTTCCAGCACCGCTTGAGCGTTCTGGTGGGTCGAAAGGCCCCAAAAGCGGATCTTGCCCGCGTCTCGAGCTTGCTCAAAGGCCATGCGCATCTCTTCGCTGCCGACCAGATCGGTGTTGTTGGCCGCCATCTGGTAGTAGGCGTCGATCATGTCCACCTTGAGATCGCGCAGGCTCTCTTCGAGCACTTCCAACCACACCTTGGCGCCCTGCTTGGCTTGCGTCGGCGTGATCGAGTCACCGGGGCCGACCTCCTCGTCGAGGTAAACGATGGACTTGGAGACCAGGAAGATGTCATCCCGCGCCTTGGCGAGGAAATTGGCCATGTTGCGCTCCGCATCGCTGTAGTAGCGCCCGGTGCCCACATCAAAGACATTGACGCCCGCCTCCAAGGCTGCATTTAGCAGTTGGTCCCTAGGCCTGCGGCCCAGTGCCGCGCCGCAGCCGAACACCAGCCGGCTGCCTTCAAATCCGGTCCGCCCCAAGGTCTGATAAGCCATGTCCGGCCAACCCAGGCCACCCTCCACTTGGCCTTGCGCTTCCGCAGCAGCGGCCTTCACGCTGCCGGTGCGCAACAGCGTCTGGCTGGCGATGCCGGCCATCGCCAAGTGCTGAAGAAAAGTCCGGCGGCTCTTGTTCGACTGCTTCATGGCACTACCTCCCGTCACTAACCATTGGCTCACTCGGCGATCGCCCACCGCAATCGCCAGCGGATTTACGTCAAGTGTAACCGAAGCCGCAGATCGGCGGAGATGGAATAGGCCAACCGTCCACGTCAAGCTAAGCCGCGACCGACCGCCAATTCAGTAACTCACCGCCTCCGCCAGCACTACGAACCGGCCGTCCTGAACCTGCGACAGCACGCTCTCCCGCACCCCGCCGTGCTTTTCCGGCGAGAAGGACACCCGGTAGCCGAAGATGTCCGTGTAATCGGTGATGGCCTCCACCCCCTTGAGCAGTGCATCGACCGTCAGGTCACGTCCGGCGTTCTCCAAGGCCAGCAACGTCAAGTCGGCGGCGCGGTAGCCTTCCATGGCCGCCAAGCCGGGTTCATTGCCGTAGAGGTTCAAGTATTGATCCCACCACGCTTGCACGGCAGGCGACTTGTCGTCATCCGGGTAGATCTTCGCCATGTGCGTGAAGGCGTAGTAGCCCTCGCCGCTTTCGTGGTCGGCGATGACTTGGCCGTAGGCCGCGTTGTTGCCCACCCAGGCGACATCCTCCCAGCCCATCTTGCGGGCGGTGTCGAGAACGAGGATGGTGTCCCGATGCACGGTGGCCATGGCCACCATGTCGCATTCGGCCTCCCGCAGCCGCAGCACCGCGGCGGTGAACTCGCTCTCGGCGGGTTTGTGCGCCGTGCGGGCGATGACCTGCAAGCCCATGGCCGCCAACTGATCCTCGGCGGCTTCAACTATTTCCTGGCCATAGTCGGAATCGTGGTGGATGACGCAGACCCTTTGCTTGCCTTCGTTTTCAACGAAGTGGCGCACTGCGGCGCGAACCTCGTTGTAGTAGATGCCGCGCTGAGTGAACTTCATCGCGTGGAACGGCTCCAGCATCTGCCGCCCGCCGCTGATGGGAAAGAGGTTTGGCACCCCCGCCGCAAACTGCTGCGGCATGATGGCATTGTTCATCGGCGTGCCGACGGCCAACACCATGGCGAAGATGTGGTCCCGATTGATGAGCTTGTTGGCAGCTTGAATGGCCTTCGGCAGTTGGTAGGCGATGTCCTCCACCACAAGGCGGATCAGCCGCCCACGCACGCCCCCTTCGGCGTTCGCCTGGTCGAAGCGCATGCGTGCGCCATTGGTGGCGCCAACGCCCCACAGGGCGGTGGGACCGGACAGATCCGTGTAGCTTCCAAGCACGATCTCGGTGTCGGTGACGCCGCGAACTTCGGAAGCGGCCAAGCGGGAACTCGCCGCGTCATCGCCGCCCGTGCAGCCCGTCAACGCCAGCAGCCAACCCAGCATGAGTGCCTTTAAGCGCCTGCACAAACAATCACCATTCTTTGCGAGACAGGACACTGATGTGTGGAACAACAAAAGGAGGCGTCAGTATGTCACCGCTTCCGCCAGCACCAGGTACCGGCCGTCCTGAACCTGCGACAGCACGCTCTCCCGTACACCGCCGTGCTCTTCCGGGGAGAAGGACACCCGGTAGCCGAAGATGTCGGTGTAGTCCGTGATGGCCTCCACGCTCTTAAGCAGTGCATCGACCGTCAGGTCGCGTCCGGCGTTCTCCAAGGCCAGCAACGTCAAGTCGGCGGCGCGGTAGCCCTCCATGGCCGCTATGCCAGGCTCGTCGCCGTAGAGAGCCACGTACTGGTCCCACCACGCCTGCACGGCGGGCGACTTTTCATCGTCCGGGTAGATCTTCGCCATGTGCGTGAAGGCGTAGTAGCCTTGGCCGCTTTCGTGGTCGGCAATGACTTGGCCGTAGGCCGCGTTGTTGCCCACCCAGGCGACATCCTCCCAGCCCATCTTGCGGGCGGTGTCGAGAACGAGAATGGTGTCCCGATGCACGGTGGCCATGGCCACCATGTCGCATTCGGCCTGCCGAAGACGCAGCACCGCGGCGGTGAATTCGCTCTCGGTCGGCTTGTGCGCCGTGCGGGCGGCCACTTGCATGCCCATCGCCGCCAACTGGTCTTCGGCGGCGTCCACGATTTCCTGGCCGTAGTCGGATTCGTGGTGGATGACGCAGACTCTTTGCTTGCCTTCGTTTTCAACGAAGTGGCGCACCGCGGCGCGAACCTCGTCGTAGTAGATGCCCCGCTGGGCGAACTTCATGGGATGGAACGGCTCCACCATCTGCCGCCCGCCGCTGATGGGGAAGAGGTTTGGCACCCCCGCCTCGAACTGTTGCGGCATGATGGCGTTATTCATGGGCGTGCCCACTGCCAGCAGCATGGCGAAAACGTCGTCCCGATTGATGAGCTTGTTGGCGGCCTGGATGGCCTTCGGCAACTGGTAGTTGGTATCTTCCACCACAAAACGGATCAGCCGCCCATGCACGCCCCCTTCGGCGTTCGCCTGATCGAAGCGCAGGCGCGCGCCGTTGGTGCCACCGACCCCCCAAATGGCCACGGGGCCGGACAGATCCGTATAACTGCCCAAGACAATCTCGGCATCCGTGACACCCCGCACTTCGGGCGCGGCCGAAGCGGAATCCCCTCCCTCGTCGCCACCGGTGCAGCCCGCCAACGCCAGCGGCCAAGCCAGCAGCAGCCGTTGCAGCGTTTTCTTCACCCATCTTCTCCTAACTTTGCGCCGCGAGCATTCTACTGCCATGGAACAAATTCCCAACTTGCTGATGGAGAGCGCATTCCAACGTCATCCAGCAAGCACCAGTTCCCCGTCTTTGCCGACGAAATCCAGCATCGCGTCAACGCACAGCTCTGGTTCCTCGAGCTGGAGGAAATGAGTCGTGTCGGGTACGAAGTCGTAGTTCAGCACGATGATCTCGTCCATCGCAACGGTTGGCAGGAAGGAGTGAGGCGCCACGGGATCGCTCCCTATCACCTTCACGGGACAAGGGAGCGCATCGACACGCACTGTCTCCGCGTACTGGTAGCCCTGCTCGGCGATGCGCGCTTCGTACTCGCGCGGGCACCGCAGAACGTACTCCGCCCCCCCGTTCACCGCACGCAGCGTCGTGCGCGCCATCAGATCGAAAACCCCAGGCCGCAAAAGCCCAAACGCTGGCGTCCCGCTCAGGCGTTGCGCGAATGCCGCTTCAGTTTCGAAACGCTCGCGACGCCGTCGCGCCACGTCAACCATCCGGCCCATGGTGTTCTTCAAACGTTCCCTATGACCTTGGTGGCACCCCGGCGGGCAGATGAACGGATCGAACAAAACCAGCGCGGCAAACGACCCAGCGCCCGAGCATGCCTCCAACACCGCCGTCTGCCCTGACAGCGAATGGAATACGCCAATGGCGGGTTTAGGTCCGAAGTGAAGCTCGATCGCCCGCGCGACCTGCGTCATGTCGTCCACGAACGTCGCAATGGTGTGCCCGTCAAGCGCTCCGACCGCGTTCCAGCCGTGGTTGCGGAAGTCGAAGACCACCACATCGAATCGATCCGTGAGCAGCGACCAAAATGGGTAGTACGCATCCGCCGCAAGCCCGTTTGCATGGCTTAAGACAACCCGTGGACCTGCCGGGTTGCCGTGTCGGCGCAGCACGATCAGGGTCCCGTCAGCCATCTCCGCATCAACGACCGCCAGCGGTGCCGGGATGATCCAAGAGGATTCGCCGCTCGTAAGAGACACCATCACTCTCCAGCCGCCAACGCTTCCTCGCCGAGCTGGACGACCAAGTCGAGCGTCCTCTCCACATCCTCCCACGTCGTGGTGTGATTGAGAATGCACAGCCGCAGCGAGAACACGCCTTTCAGCGAGGTCGATGACAGGAACGCCAACTCATCCCAGAACACGCGCGCCAGCACCTGCCGGTTCGCTTTCTCCAACGCGCCTTCGTCGTGACCGCCGGGATTGACGCGGAAGCAAAGGATGCTGAGCGACACCGGCGACAGCGACTCCAACATCGGGCTGGACTTGACGTACTGGTCGGCACGGCGGGCAAGATCCAACCCCTTGCGCACCGCCGAGCGAAACGCGGCCATGCCAAAAGTGTGCACGGACATCCAGACCTTCAGCGCGCGTGCCGTGCGGCTTAACTGCAGCCCGCGATCAGCAAAGTTCGGATGGTTCGTCCCCCACACCGTGTCCTGAAGGTAATCGCTGCCTATCGCGAAGGCGCCTTCAAGGTGCGTCCCGTCCTTCACCATGAGCGCACCCGCCTCGTACGGTTGAAAGAACCACTTGTGCGCGTCCATGCCCACCGAATCCGCCAGTTCGATGCCTTTGAGCACTTCCTTGCCTTCCCCGGTCACCAGCGAGAATCCACCGTACGCCGCATCCACGTGCAGCCAGATGCCCTCACTTGCACAGTAATCCGCCATCGCGGCGAGCGGATCGATCGCGCCCGTGCTGGTGGTTCCGGCATTGGCACATACCGCCACCGGCTGCAGCCCGTTGGCGCGATCCTCGTCCACGCGGCGGCGCAACTCAGCCATGTCGATGCGGAAGTCATCACCGGAGCTGACCAAACGCACGTTTTCGCGCCGCACGCCGACGATCACGGCGGCCCGCTTCAAGGCGCTGTGCGATTGATCGCTCATGTAAACCGTGGGGCGATCCGGGTGCCCCGCTGCGATTCGAGCCGCCACCAGCGCTTCAACGCTCGCTGCGGAGCCGCCGCTGGTCAGCAGCCCGCCCGCCGTGTCCGGATAGCCGATCCAGCCGCGCAGCCAATCCACGACGACCAGTTCCAGCTGGCTGGTGCCGCTCGACACGAGCCAGGTGCACGAGTTGATGTTGAATCCAGCGGACAGGTAGTCCGCAACCACGCCCGGCCAAGTGGGCGACGACGGCACGAAGCCAAAAAAACGGGGATGATCCAACCGGGCGGCGAACGGCAGCACCTCCCGGACCACCTGCGTCAGAACCTCTTCGGCGGGGCGGCCGTCTTCGGGAGGAAGAGACCCCAAGCGGTCCTTCAGCACCTCGCGGAACTCCCCGTCCCAAGCTTTGGCGTCGTTCAGCCTGCCCGCCCTCTCGATGAGCGCCTCCGTCGCGGCGTTGGCCAGCCGCCGCATCGATTCCGGCGTCATCGTCAGCCCGTCCGCACCTTCGAGCGGAGGGGCCGTGTTTTGTCTGGACTTGCGCTCTCCCACCGTTTTAATCTCACACACCGCCTGACCAATTACAACGGATTTGTTTGCGGCCCTCAAAACCATCGGTGGGACAGGACACTAGCAACATGCTGACCTGCACTTGGGCACCGACGGTGTTCACCGGCTCCCAAGTCGCTGCCACGATCCGGCGTGGGGGGTTTCCGGATGGACGCGCCCTAGAAACCGCCGTGCTGCCCATGCTAGCGCGCATCGAGGCGCTAGGCGTGTCGCATCTGCTCATCGCGCAACGCTGGTGGGGCAGCGGCTTGGAGATGGAGGGCTCGTCCCTCGACTGCCTCGCCATGACGGCGCTGTTCGCTGCCCACACCGAACGCATCCGGCTGGTCACCGCCGTCCACCCCGGCTTCTTCCATCCGGCGGCCATTGCCAAGTGGGGCGCGACCTTGGACTGGATCAGCGGCGGCCGCTGGGACATCAACGTCACGAGCGGTTGGAACCGGCGCGAGTTCGACATGTACGGCATCGACTTTCTAGCACACAAGGAGCGCTACGCCCGCTCCGCCGAGTTCATCGACGTGCTGCGCGGCGCTTGGGACAAGCCCCGATTCTCCTATGAGGGGCGCTTCTACCAAGCCCGCGACCTGGAACTGGAACCCCGCCCCTCGACGCCGCTGACGGTCTTCCAAGGCGGGCAGTCGGATGACGCGATCGCGTTGGCTGCCGCCCGATCTGACTGGATGTTCCTGAACGGCGGCACGCTCGAACGAATCGGGGACATCATCGGACGGGTCCGAAAGGCCTGCCGGTCAACGGGACGCAAAGTTCGGTTCGCCCTCTACGCCGCCCCCTTGGTGCGCCGCACTGATGCCGAAGCCTGGGCCGAAATCCAAGCACGCCTTGGGATGATCGACCGCAGCCTGGCCGAACGCCGCCGCGCCGCCACCGATGGCGCCCACGGCATGTGGGCCTCCGATGAGGACCTGAGCCTGCTGGACACCAACGAAGGCTACGCCGCAAGGCTCATCGGCAGCCCCGACACCGTGTACGAGCGACTGGAAGCCTACCGCGCACTGGGCGTGGAGATGCTGCACTTCGACGTGCAGGACCAGCTTTTCAACGAATCGATCCTGCCGGAACTGGTGGGCTGAGGGGCAAGCGCGTTCGGCTTGACGAGCCTCACATTAACCCTGAAAATTCAAAGTATGACTTTGAATTTTCAGGGTTGTAAGTGGAACGCAGAGCATTTCTTGGCCAAATAGGCACCTATTTCCGAACCCACTCCATGGTGGGCATCCTCGGACCCCGCCAATGCGGCAAAACCACCTTGGCGCGAGAATACATCGCCTCGCTGCACTCACGCGCTCCATCGGGCCGTGGCCCGGTCCACTATTTTGACCTCGAAGATCCTGAGCATCTCAACCGCCTCGCCGACCCCAAGCTTGCGCTTGAGCCCTTGGAAGGCCTCATCGTCATCGACGAAGTGCAGCGGGTGCCTGAGCTCTTCCCCCTTCTGCGGGTGCTGGTGGACCGCACACCACGTCGGCAACAGTATCTGATCCTTGGCAGTGCATCCCGCGAGCTGATCCGGCAATCTTCCGAAACCTTGGCCGGGCGCATCGCCTTCCTGGAACTGCCCCCCTTCACGGCCTTTGAGGCCGGGAACCTGCAACGCCTGTGGCTGCGAGGCGGCTTTCCACCCGCCTATCTGGCCAAAACCAACACCGACAGCATGATCTGGCGAAAGGCCTACATCACCGCCTTGCTGGAACGGGACCTGCCAACCCTCGGCATCGATTTCGCCGCTGCAACCATGCGCCGCTTCTGGATGATGCTGGCGCACCGTCACGGCAGTCTACTGAACGCTTCCGAACTGGCGCGTTCCATGGATGTCTCGCAGCCCACCGTCAAGCGCCATCTCGACATCTTGAGCGGCACTTTCATGGTGCGCCTGCTGCAGCCTTGGCACGCCAACGTCCACAAACGCCAAGTGAAGTCGCCCAAGCTGTATGTCCGCGATGCCGGGCTGCTGCATGCGTTGCTGAACCTGCCGGACATCGAATCCCTGCGCACCCATCCCGGCATCGGCGCCTCTTGGGAAGGATTCGCGATGGAGCAGGTGATTCACATTTTGGGGGCCGAGTCGGCTGAATGCCACTTCTGGGCCACCCACACGGAAGCGGAACTCGATCTGCTGGTGGTGCAGGGAAGCCGTCTGCGGGCGTTCGAGTTCAAGTACTCATCGGCGCCCAAGCCGACGCGATCCATGCACTCAACACTCAAGGACTTGGCGTTGGATCGCATCACCGTCGTCTATCCCGGCAACGACACCTACCCGCTCACCCCCAATATCGACGTCACCAACTTGGTGGCATTGGCTGGCGGAGCACCCTAAGAGGCACGTCAAGAAAAAAAGCTCCCGAGGGTATTGAGGGAACCGGTCACTTGACGGTCTTCGTGACCACCCACTTATGCTTGCCGATCTGCCGTGATCGCTTGAAGCCGTGTCGTTCGAACGTGGATAGGGCACCGTTGAAAAGGAATGCGGGTGTAGCCTTTCGGCCCTCAGTGTTTTCCGGGAACGCTTCGACGCGCCCGCCGCCCAACTTCCTGATTTGCTCGATGGCACCTTCCAATGCGACCGACGCCACGCCGTTGCCGCGATGCCCCTTACCAGAAAAAAAGCAAGTGATCCGCCAATCAGGCAACTTCGGATCGGTCGCTAGATAGGCACGCTGATTATGGATTCGCGGAAGCTCCTCCGGCGATCCAAATTGGCACCAACCAACGCAGTCATCGCCCTCAAAGACAAGCGCAGCATGCGCCCGGCCTTCCCGAACGAGGCATTCTTTCGTCTTGCGCTTCTGAGCTGGAGATTTGCCTTCGCTTGCTTCCTTCCCGTGATACCACGTGCACCAGCATCCGCCCCAGACGCCGTTGTTCGCCTCGACGAGACGCGCGAAGTACGGCCAGGTCGTCTCGTCGAGTGGTTTGGTTTCATACATTGATTTGTCCTTGTTATAGCTCGTTCTTGTCCGAAATTATATAACGGACTGATTTTGTTAAGGAAAATGGGAATAGCCGACCCACTCGCCTAGCGATCCACCGCGTAAGACATTCGCCCAAAAAACTGGTGGTTCCGTACTGCATACGGAATCGAAACAAAGCTGGACAATGGGGTCGCCAATCAACAACAATCCCAAGGAAATGTCCATGAAAAACCAATTCGTCACCACCGTTGTCGCGATCCTCATGGTTGGCGTCACCACCATCGGGGTCAACCTCAGTGTCATCAGCGCAATGGGGGAGGCCAACGATGCCCGCTTCGCCCAAATCGACGCCCGTTTCGAGCAGGTTGACGCCCGTTTCGAGCGGATGGACCGCCGCTTGGACCAGATGGAGGACCGGATCGAGTCGCTGGAGCGGCGGGTGGATGATGGGTTCAGGGAGATGGCCGCTGCCATCGCCCGCTTGGAGGGGTTGATTCACGGCCTTCACGGCACCGCCCGAACCACCACCGGCCACCCGGCTTCCGAACCCGAACAGTCTTCATAGGCGTTGGGCGCCCCATCCGGCTCGGCTGGGAAAAAGGGTGCACAAAGACAACCCCATCCCTTCACTGGCGAGCTTGCGGGCCAACCAAATGGCAAGCCACCCGCACTCCTTGGCCCATGGGCAATGCTTGCGGGCGCTCTTCCCGGCAGCGGCTTTCCGCCTTGGGACAGCGGGGATGGAAGGCGCAGCCCAGCGGCGGATTGCGGGGGCTCGGCACCTCGCCGAAGATCACCGGCTGATCACGGGTTGACTCCACAGTCGGGTCGGGCACCGGCACGGCGCCCAAGAGAATTTGCGTGTACGGATGGCGGGGCCTGGCGAAGAGCGCGGCCTTCGGCGCCGTCTCCACCAAGCGGCCAAGGTACATCACCCCCACGCGGTCACTGATGTGGCGCACCACCGAAAGGTCGTGGGCGATGAACAGGTAGGTCAAGCCAAGCTCCTGCTGCAGGTCCATGAGCAGGTTGATGACCTGCGCCTGAATGGAGACGTCCAAAGCGGAGACGGGCTCATCGCAGATCACCAAGTCCGGCTGCAGCGCCAAGGCACGGGCGATGCCGATGCGCTGGCGCTGGCCGCCGGAGAACTCATGAGGGTAGCGTTCGCCCATGTCCGGGAGCAGGCCCACCAGGTCCAGCAGTTCATTGACCCGTTTGCGGTAACCGGGGCTGCGACGGTTGGCACCATGGACCACCAGCGGCTCGCCCACTAGATCCCGCACCCGCATGCGGGGATTCAGCGAGCCAAAAGGATCCTGATAGACCATCTGCATCCGCCGGCGCAGTCGCCGCAGCGGCTCGCCAGACAACGCCGTTATGTCCTCGCCGTCGAAGAAGATGCGTCCGGAGGTGGGCGTGAGCATCCGCAGCACCGCCAAGGCGGTGGTCGACTTGCCGCACCCGCTCTCCCCCACCAAGCCCAAGGTCTCGCCTCGGCGCAGACTGAAGGAGACCCCATCCACTGCTTTCACCGCGCCCACTTGGCGCTGCCGGACCACGCCTTCCGTCACCGGGTAGTGCACGCACAGGTCCTCCACCCGGAGCAGCTCCGAGGCTGCGCCGCGGACAGCGGCGCTTGCCGCGGCGGGCTCAGCCATGCCGGTGACAGGCCGCCGAACGAGCATCGCCCAAGGCCCGAAGCGGGGGCGTGGCAGCTCGGCACAGGTCATGGACATGGGGGCAGCGCGTCGCAAAGGCGCAGCCCGTCGGCAGATTGGCCAAGTCCGGCGGCTGGCCCGGGATGGCCGGCAGCCGCTCGTGAGCGAGGCCGTCGAGGCGGGGCACCGAGCGCATGAGGCCCTCTGTGTAAGGGTGCATCGGCTTTCCGTAGAGCGCTGCGGCGGGGCCGCTTTCGACGATGCGCCCACCGTACATCACTGCCACCCGGTCCGCGTAGCGCGCCACCACGCCGAGATCGTGGGTGATCAGCAGCAGCGCCGCGTTGGTCTCCCGGGTCAGCCCTTTGAGCAGCGACAGAATCTGGGCTTGCACGGTGACATCCAAGGCCGTGGTCGGCTCGTCGGCGATGATGAGTTGCGGACGGCAGGCCAAGGCCATCGCAATCATCACCCGTTGGCGCATGCCGCCGGAGAATTGGTGGGGATAGTCGTTCAAGCGAGCTTCAGCGTCGGGAATGGCCACCTTACGCAACAGCTCGGCGGCTTGGGCATAGGCCTCGCGCCAAGCCAAGCGGCGATGCAGCCAGATCGGCTCGGCCACCTGCTTGCCGATGGTCAGCACCGGGTTAAGCGACGACATGGGCTCCTGGAAGATCATGGCGATGCGGTCGCCGCGAATGGCCCGCAGCGCCGCTTCGTCCAAGGCGGTCAAGTCGTCGCCCGCAAAGGCGATGCGTCCCTGCTCAATGCGCCCAGGGGCCATCAAGCCCAGGATCGACAGCGCCGTGACGCTCTTGCCGGAGCCGCTCTCGCCGACCAGCGCCAAGGTCTCCCCCGCTTCGACGCTGAGCGAAACCGAGTCCACCGCCCGCACCAGCCCGCCATCGGTACGGAAGGTGACGGTCAAGTCCGCCACGTCCAGCAGCGCCATCACTTGAACCCCAGCGAACGTTTCATTTCCCGATCGATCCAGATGCGGGCATAGATTGGGCCCGGCCGTTGCGAGCCGACCCGGAGTTCCCCGCCATAGTTTCTAACCCAAGGCCACCAAGCCGTGTACGCGTAGCCGATGGGCAGCCAGAGATAGGGGGCACGGTCGAGCATCTCCACGGTCAATTCGCGGATCATGCGGATGCGCTCGGCCTCATCCCGGGTGCGGTGAATCTCATCAATCTTGCGATCCACCTCGGGGTCCGAAAAGCGGGACGGGTTCCAGGTCTGGCCGGTCTTGAAGCTCTTGCGCAGGGTGGTGGTGGGATTGACGTGGCCGCTGCCCATCAGATAGCCGGGGCCGTGGTTCAGGGTGGTCATCAACGACAGAAAGGAGGCGTACTCCATGGGCTGAATGAGCAGCCGCACCCCCACTTGGGCCAAGTAGTCCTCCAAGAGCGGCACGAGGTCCATGTGCGTGGGACTGCAGGCGCATACCTGCACCTCCACCTCGAAGCCGTCCGGGTAGCCAGCCTCCGCGAGCAGTTCGCGAGCCTTGGCCGGATTGTGGCTGAACAGCTCCTGGACGGAGGCGGGCATCTCCTCCAAGGGCTGATAGTAGGGACCGTAGTCCGGATGCTGGGGGTAGGCCATCAGCTCCGCGTGGCCACCGTAGAATTGCTCGACGATCTCCGGTTGGTTCACTGCCAAGTTCAGGGCCCGCCGCACCCGCACGTCGTCGAAGGGTTCGCGGTCCACGCGCAAGGCCATGAACTGACCCGTGGAAGACAGCCAACGGCTCCACTTCAGCTCCGGCGTCGTCTCCTTCAGGTGATCCACGGCAATCCAGCGAATGGCCTCCAGGATGTCCAGCTTGCCGGTGCGCAGTGCCGTCAGCCAGGTCGCCTCGTCCTTGATGATGCGGTAGGTCAGGTCATCGACGAAGGGGATGGCGTAGTCCTCGGCACCAATGCGCTCCCGATCCCAATAGTTGGGGTTCCTCACGTAGCGCTGGGAGTTGCCGCGAACGTAGCGCGCCAGCTTGAACGGGCCGGTGCCGGTGACGTTGCGCCAATCCCGGCCGTCCACGCCGCCAAACTCCCGGGGAATAATGGCGGAGTAGTAGCCGTAGCCGAAGCGGTAGGCCCACTCCGCATTGAACTTGCTGAAGTGAAACACCACGGTGCGATCGTCGCGCGCCTCCAAGCGCTCGATATGGTCGAAGTAGGTGGCGATGCGGCGCGGGCTGGCGCTTAAGTAGTCGAAGGTGAACAGCACGTCGTCTGCGGTCAGTTCCCGGGCGGCCATCACCCCTGGCTTGTCCGGGAACATCACGCCCCGGCGCAGGCGAACCGCCAAGGTGAGCGGGCCCTCCCAAGCCCATGACTCCGCCAACTCGCCCCGCCAAGCGTCGTCCGGCAGGTAGGATTCGGCGATGAACCGATGCTTGCCGCCCTTGCGCACGCTCTGCTCAAGGTCGCCGACGAAAAGCTGTTCGCGCACGGCGCCGGTGTCGTGGTTGATTTTCCAAACCCAGTCGGCTGGATCCCAAGACAACGGCGAGAGGCTGACCACCACGGTGCCGATGTTGAGCGAGCCGCCGTACTGCGGCGTTACATCCTCGTCCGCGGCCACAGCGGCCAAGGGCAGCACAGCCAGCAACCACCCGAGCAGCCTTCTCATCGAGCCCCCCGAAACCCCGAGGCCCCGCGCATGCGCGGGTCGAGCAGGTCGCGCAGCGCATCGCCATAGACGTTGATGGCGTACACCACCAGGGTGAGGCTCAAACCGGGTGCCAGCGCCAGCCAAGGGCCAAGGTACATGTAGGTGCGCCCGGTGCCGCTGAGCATGCCGCCCCAAGTGGGCGCGGGCGGCGGCACCCCAAGGCCCAGGAAAGACAGCCCCGCTTCGGTGAGGATGGCAGCGCCGACGCGCGTGGTGAACAGTACGATCACCACCGGCATGATGTTGGGCAGGATATGGCGCAGGAGAATGTGCAGCGCCGTTGCGCCCATCGAGCGGGCCGCGTGGGTGTGCGCGTTCTCCCGCACGGCGATGACCGCACCGCGCACGATGCGGGAGCCGGCAATGCCGTAGAGCAGGCCGAGCACGATGATGATCTCCGTCATGCCGGGGCCGACCACGGAGATGACCGCGATCAGCAGCAGCAGGTCCGGGAAGATCATCCAGGCATCGACGAAGCGCTGGATGAGCATGTCGATCCGGCCGCCGAAGTAGCCCGACGCCACGCCGAGCACGATGGACACCAAGGTCGCCAAGGCCGCCGCGCAGGCGCCGACGATCATCGACAGTTGGGCGCCGATCAGCACCCGGGAGAGCACGTCGCGGCCCAAGTGGTCGGTGCCGAACAGGTGCTCCGCGGACGGCGGCAGCAGGCGCGCCGCCATGTTGGTCTCATTCAATCCGTAGGGCGCGATGATTTCGGCGAAGACGCCGCACACCAAGAAGAGCAGAAACACCGCGCCGCCGAAAGCGCCTAGGGGCTTCTCGTGAATCAGCCGCCCGGTGAGGCCCTTCGGCGCCGGGCGGGCCGACGGGGTGCCAATCGCCGGCAGCGTGACCTCGCTCATTGGTGACGCACCTTTGGATCCAGCCAGCCGTAGCTCAAATCGACTAGCAAGTTGATGACCAGCACGCCGAAGCCGACGACCAGGAAGACGCCGGATATCACCGGGTAGTCGCGCTGAAAGACCGCTTCGAGCAGCAGCAGCCCCATGCCGGGAACGACGAAGATCTGCTCGAGGATCACCGCCCCACCGATCAGCAGGGGCGCTTGCAGGCCGATCAAGGTCACCACGGGGATCAGGCCGTTGCGCAGTGCGTGCCGCACCACCACTAGGGGTTCGTTCAGGCCCTTGGCCCGGGCGGTGCGGATGTAGTCCTGGCGCAGCACCTCCAGCATCATCGTGCGGGTCATGCGCATGGTCACCGCCGAGAGCGAGAGGCCCAACAGAACGGCCGGCACGATCATGTGCGCCAGGTTATTCAGCGGATCCTCAAAAAACGGCGTGTACTCCAACGCCGGCGACCATCGCCACCAAACCGACGGGAATACCATCACCAACGTGCCCAGCCAAAAGCTTGGAATGGCGAGCATCACCAAGGAGAAGGAGCGCGCGGCGTAATCGCCCAGGGTGTCCTGCTTGAGTGCGGAATACACGCCGATCGGCAACGCCACGGTCAGGGCCACGATAAGGGCGAGGAAGCCGAGCTCAAAGGTGATCGGCAAAGTGGCCGCCAACTGTTCGGTGACCGGCGTGTTCTGCCACAGCGAACGGCCCAGATCGCCCTCCAGCACACCTCCGATCCAACGGAAGTACTGCACGTGCATCGGCTGATCCAGCCCCAGCGCCGCCTCGATGGCGGCCCGGTCATGGTCGGTGGACAGGTCGTTTTGCGCCAACATCAGGTCAATCACGTCGCCCGGAATCAGCCGCATCGAGACAAAGACGATGAGGCTGGCGAAAACCAGCGTGGGAACCAGCGCTAGAAGGCGGCGGGTGACGAATGCCTGCATCCGCGCAGCCTACCCCGGCGCTTGGCCTTCGGCCAAGGCGTACACCTACGGTGCACGTGCGAGTTGCTGCGCAACTCGGCGCCTCCGAACGTGCGTCCATCGCGTAGAATGCCGCCATGGAACTTTCCCGTCCCTTCATTCGCCTGCCGTTCGCCTTTGACGCTGGCCGACTGGCTGCCGAGGCCGCTGCCCTGCCTAAGGCGGCCTGGATGCCCCATCCGTCCGGAATGAGAGGCAATTCGGCGGTTGCCCTCATCTCCCGGGATGGCGGCGACAACGACGCCTTCGACGGTCACATGGCCATCACCCCCCATTTACGGCGATGCGCGTATGCGCAACAGGCCATGGCCAGCTTCGGCGAAGTGTTGGGGCGCTCTCGGTTGATGCGGCTGGAGTCCGGCTGCGAAGTAGCCGCACATGTGGACTTCAACTATCACTGGCACACCCGGGTGCGCATTCACGTTCCCGTGGTGACCGACCCTGCGGTCATCTTCCACTGCGGCGGAGCGCAGGTCCATATGGCCGCTGGCGAGTGCTGGCTATTCAATTCGTGGCGCCGCCACCGGGTGGTCAACAGCGCCGCCATCACCCGCATTCACCTCGTCATAGACGCCGCTGGCTCATCGCGATTCTGGCGTTTGGTGCGGGAGATGGAAGCCCTGGATCCGGTGGCCGACGCGCCGGCGATCGCCGAACGGAGCCAGTTCGTGCGCTTCGACCCAAATTGGCAGGGCGAAATCGCCACTGAGCGGTACAACACCGCACCGGTGATGGCGCCCGGCGAACTCGATGCGCTGGCGGCAGCGCTGATAAGCGATTTCGAGGCACACCCAGGCAACAATCCCCTGCTCGTCGAATGCTACAAGAGGCTCCTGACCGACTTCTGCAAGGACTGGCGCGAGGCTTGGCATTTGCACGGCTACACCGCGGCGGGCCAGGCACGCTACCAAGCGCTGATCGACGCCTTGCGGCGCGAGCTCGATCCCAACCCCCGGGCCTTGGTAACGGCAAGCAACGAAATCGGCGTCAATCCGATCATCAACCAACGCCTGCTGGCACCGGCGCTGGCACCCAACCAAGCTGCCAACCTGCTGGACCGCTGACGCCCGGCAACCCAACCGGCGACGCTCGCGCCCCTTATCAACCGGCGCGGCTATACTTCACAGTTTGGCGCAACGGCGGTTAGCCAAAGGCCGACCACATGGAACTCAAGCTCCACAACACGCTCTCCGGGCGCAAGGAAGTCTTTCGCCCGCTGGATCCTCAACGGGTGACGCTCTACGTCTGCGGGCCGACCGTGTACGGCCCGGTGCATATCGGCAACGGCCGCCCAGCGGTGGTGTTCGACGTGCTGCGCCGCCTGCTGACGAGCATTTACCCCGAGGTGGTTTACGTCTCCAACATCACCGACGTGGATGACAAGATCAATGCCCAGGCGTTAGCCAGCGGCGAGCCCATACAGGCCTTGGCGGACCGCTTCAGCGACGCCTACAACGACGACGTCAAGGCGCTGGGCGTTCTTCCCGCGGACGTGCAGCCCCGAGCCACCGGGCACATCACTGAAATCATCGCCATGATCGAGACGCTGATCGACCAGGGCTTCGCCTACGCCGCCGAGGGCCACGTGCTGTTCCATGTGCCTGCCGACCCCCACTACGGCTGCCTCTCCCATCGATCGCTCGAGGACATGCTCGACGGCGCCCGGGTGGAGGTGGCACCTTACAAGCGCGACCCCAAAGACTTCGTGCTCTGGAAGCCCTCCACCCCGGAACTGCCCGGCTGGGAAAGCCCCTGGGGTCGGGGACGGCCTGGCTGGCACATCGAGTGCTCGGCGATGATCCACACCCATCTCGGCACCCGCATCGACATCCACGGCGGCGGCGCCGACCTGGCCTTTCCCCACCATGAGAACGAGCTGGCGCAATCGCGCTGCGCCCATGGCGAGCGGGATTGCGTGGGCTACTGGCTGCACAACGGCATGCTGACCCTGGGCCAGGAGAAGATGTCCAAGTCCCTCGGCAACATCGTCACCATCGCCGAACTGCGGCAAAGACACGAGGGGGAAACCCTGCGTTACGCGCTGCTCTCCGGTCAGTACCGCTCACCCTTGGTCTGGTCGGACGAGCTGCTGGAGCAATCCCGCCGCAGCTTGGACAGGCTCTACGGTGCGTTGCGCAGCGGCGAGCCGACGCCGCCCAGCGAGGAGTTCCCCGAAGAGGTGCTGACAGCGCTTGCCGACGATCTCAACACACCCGGCGCGCTGGCCGCACTGCACGGCACCGCAGGGGCACTGAACCGAACCGACGATGAAGCCGAAGCCGAGCGCCTACGGCGCCAACTGAAGGCTGGCGGTTGGCTGCTGGGGCTGCTCGGCAAGTCGGCTGACGAGCACTTTCAAGGTGGCGTGGAAGAGCTGGAGGATTCGGGAGAGGACAATTCCCTGTCTGCCACGGCCTCGTTTGGCGCCCCCAGATCTTCGGCCAACCTGAGGATTTCGGCAGGGGAAATTGAAGCCCTAATCGCCGAGCGCAACCAAGCGCGCAAGGCGCGGAAGTTTGACCGAGCCGACGAGATCCGCGACCAACTGACCGAAGCCGGAGTCGAACTGGAGGACACGAGGACGGGCACGCGATGGAAGCGAGCCGGATAAGGCCAGCCAACGTTCAGGCGAGCATCCACTCCAGCGTTGGCTGACAGGCCACTTGGGCGGGGAGCGAGGGCGGCACGTCGTCTCGGCGCAGCGTGAGCAGTCGGAGGCATGCATCCGGGTGCTCCGCGCCGGCGGCAAGCAGGGCGCGCAGCTCACGCCGAGCGGTGGCCTCTTCGCCAAGGTCGGCTGAGACCTGGATCAACTCGCGCCTGCCATCGGGCGTCCGCGCCAGGAAATCCACCTCGTAGCCGTCGGCGGTTTTGACGTAGGTGACTTCCATGCCGCGCCGCTCCAATTCCACCAGCACGGCGGTTTCCAGCGCATGGCCAAGGTTGGCGCGGCCAGTGCGGTCAAAGATCGGCATGAGGCCGGTGTCCACCGGATAGACCTTGCGCGGGTTCACCATGCGCTGCCGCTCCGAGCCAGCCTCCATCCACACCACGCGAACCAGGAAGCAGTCTTCGAGGTAGCCAAGCAACTGATGCACCGTGTCGCGGGCGATGGCGATGCCCTGCGACTTCAAGGCGCGGTGGAACTTCTCGACGCTGAACAGCGACCCGGCGTTACCGAGCAGGTGCCGCACCAACGAGCGCAACCCGGCGATGTTGCGGACATCGTGGCGTTCCACCACGTCGCGCAGGATGGCGACATCGACATAGTCGCGCAGCAACTGGGCTCGCCGTGCCGGGCCAAGTCCTTGCGCTTCCGGGAAGCCGCCCGCGGCCAGCCACTTGGCGAACTCCGCCTCCAACATCCTACTTTCGCGCCAAGGCTCGGCATCGGATTTATCGGGAACTGCGATGCCGGCATGGCGGAGGGCTTCATCAAATCCGAACGGATGCATGAGCACATGCCAGCCCCGACCGCGAAGGGATGTGGCCACCTCCTTCGACAGCAACTGCGCCGAAGAGCCGGATACGAACACTTCGGACTCGGCCTCATCGAGCAGCCGCCGCACGAACCGCTCCCAGCCCGGTACCAATTGGATTTCGTCGAAGCACCAAGCGACAGGGGGCGAATCTATGCCGGACGGCGCTACACGGGCGTACTCGTCGGTCAGGAAGCCGAGGTCGCGCCCCTCAAGACCCGCGATGCGTTCGTCTTCAAAGGAGATATAGGGCACGCCGTCCACGCTGGCGCCAGCAGCAATTCGTTCGGCACGAATTTGATGAAGGAACGTCGTCTTGCCAGCCCGGCGAGCGCCCAGCACGGCGGTGGCCTTGCCGGGAAAGCGATAGCTTCCAGCCACCCGCCGAGGGGTGAATTGCGGTGGCGACTCACGGCAGGAACGGGTCAGTTGGTCGCTGAGCGCTTGGCGTATCCGCGTGTCCATGCTCTTTCATGGTTCCGTGCTGTCCAGCGAATTATAGTCCATTTCTCCTTTTGAAAAGGAGAAATTTTCTAGTAGTTCTCCTTTTCAAAAGGAGAACCTCGGAAAGGCGGACCTTAGCGCGCCCTGAGAGGCCCCTTCCCGGAGGCCGCGCATCGAGACACGGAGCCACCTGCATGCCGGCGCGGCGGAACCAACTCAGGCTTTGACGAAAATGTCATAGTGAGAATTGCTGCCCGTTTGCGCAGTGTATGGCCTTACGCTAGCCGCTGATGCCACTGCTGATTTTGCTACATGATTCCCGTAGCATTCCCGCACCCCACTGATCAAATCCAACAATGACCACCGCCATCACGCTGGGTGTGGAGGAGGAGTTCTTCCTCATCGACCCGGAAAGCCGCGATTTGCTCGCCGACCCGGACCCACGCATCTTTCAAGCCTGCGAGGCAAACGCCGCCCCGCACAAAGTGGTGCATGAATTCCTGCGTTCGCAGATAGAAACCAACTCCCGCGTCTGCGCCTCCGTGGCCGAAGTGCGCGCTTCGCTTCGCGAGACCCGCCAATTGGTCGTGGACGCCGCCGAACAATACGGCGCTCAGGTGATGGCGGCGTCGGTTCATCCGTTTGCCGCCTGGCAGGAGCAGTTGCCCACCCCCAAGGACCGCTACGAGCGATTCGCCATCACCTACCAGGAGACCGTCCAGCGCCTAGTCGTCGGCGGCATGCACGTCCATGCCGGCTTCGGCGATGAGGACTCGCGCATTCGCGTGATGACGGCGCTGCGCCGCCACCTGCCGCTGCTGAACGCCCTGTCCGGCTCCTCGCCCTTCAACGCCGGCCGGGAGACGGGGTTCAAGTCCAGCCGGCTCAACCTGTTCGGCGCCATGCCCCGCTCCGGCCTGCCCGAGGCGATGCGCACCCGGGCCGAGTACGACAACTTGATTTGGCATTACCAGCGCATGGAGCTGATCAGCGACGGCAGCGAACTCTGGTGGAACATCCGCCCTTCCAACGCCTACCCCACGGTGGAGCTGCGCATCTGCGACGTCTGCCCGCGCATCGAAGACGCCGTCTGCATCGCCGCCCTCTACGCCTGCCTCATCCGCAGGCTGGAGCGCCAGGACCGGGAAGGCCATCTGCCGCCGGAGCCACCCACGGAGATCATCGCCGAAAACCGCTGGCTCGCCCAACGCTACGGCGTGCTCGGCTTCCTCGGCGACACCCGCCAAGGCGGCCGCATCGACATCGCCGATGAAGTGGCCATACTGGTGGATGAACTCACCGCCGACGCCAAGGCCTTGGACTGCGAGGACGAACTCATTCATGCGCTCAACATCATCCGCGAGGGCGCCAGCGCCGACCGGCAACTCGACCACTATCGACTGTGCATCGTGGACGGCGCAACGGAAGCCGAAGCCCTGCGCGCCGTGGTGGACCTCGTGGTGGCGGAAACGCGGGCGGACATTTGACCCAGTGGGCCGGATCTTTCGGAGCGAGGGCGTCCCGCCCTCGATTGGGCTAGCCACCACGCCGTCGGTGCCACACCCAGCCATAAACCACTACGTTGACCAAGATCAACCCGCACGCCAGCAGCCACTGCGAGGACCGCGTCAGGCCAGGCGGGTACACCACGGGCACAAGATAGCGTTCAATGAACCCGCCTGAGTAGCCCTCAAGGCCGGCTTCGAGCCTCAGCGCCACCTCCAAGGGCGTCAAAGGGCAGGTGAGCCCGAAGATCTCGACGGATGCCGCCCAGACCAAGGCCGCGCCATGCACCCAGGCGAGGCGGGGCCAGCGCACCGCCAACAGACCGCCGAAGACGGCGTAAAGGATGAAGCCGAAGTGCAGAGCAACCAGTAAATCGGCAAGCAATCGATAGAGCATAGCCAGAAACTTAACCCCATTCGGCGATCGTGGCCGTTTTAACACGTGACAACAACGAGGATACCCCCATGCTCCCAAGGTACCTGTTCGCAACCGCGTCCGGCGTGGCTGTCACATTGGGTCTGTTCCTGCTGATGCAGGGCCTCATCGAAAGCGACCGAAGCCCGTTCACTGAAGGCGTCACCGGCAGGATCGTCGATTTCGTGCGCGTTGAGGAGGAGATTGACATACAAGCAGCGGACCCTAGGCCCGAACCGCCCCCGGAACCTCCGGAGCCTCCGCCCTACCAGCCCCAGCCACATTTCGAAGGCGACAGTGGCACCATGGGTGTGGAGATCAGGCCGGTCCCCAAAGAAACCGGCATTACGATCGGATCCGCTGGCTTCTCTGACGGGGAAGCCATGTCAGTCGTCAAGGTAACACCGGTCTATCCGAGCCAAGCCCTGCGGCGGTGCATCGAGGGCCACGTGCTGCTTGAGTTCGTCGTCACGGAGACGGGCGCGGTTCAGGATCCGAAAGTGATCGAGTCGAGCCCGCCAGGGATTTTCGACCGCGCCTCCATTGCCGCCGTCCTTAAGTTCAAGTACAAACCCAAAGTGGTGAACGGACGGCCAATATCCCTCGCAGGCGTACGCAACCTCTTCACCTTTAAGCTAGGCGACGGCTAAAGGGGGCACCGCTTGAGGTTGGTCGGGCTCCAGTCTCCAAGGTAACGGTTGTCCGCGCTGACAGCCCACTAAACGTCTGATCGAAGCGCAATGAAGCCTAGTCAATCCGGCACGAAAGCGGAGGCCCTCGCGTTGGCGGAAGCCAGTGACGACGATCTGATGGTCGGCTTCGCTGCGGGCAGCTATCCAGCGTTCGAGGCGCTCTACAACCGCCACCGAGATGCGGTGTATCGCTACTTCCTGCGCGCTGCGGATTCGGCCAGCGCCGCCGACGGCCACCAGGAAACCTGGGCGCGCATCATTGCCAACCGGGGCAAATTCCGGCCGCAAGGCCGTTTTCGCGCCTACCTGTTCACCGTGGCGCACCATGTGCTGATGGATCAATTCCGCCAAGGGAAGTGGGAGACCGGCACCGAAATCGAGGCCGTGGCCGACGATTCTCCGGAGGCGGAAGCCTCGGCGCTCGAAACGGCGGCGCGTTTGAACGCGTTGATCGGCGCCCTGCCCGGGCCGCAACGGGAAGCCGTGGCCATGCGCAAGGAAGCCGAATTGACGATCCGGGAAATCGCCCAAGTCACCGGCGCCACCGAAGAGGGCGTCAAGAGCCGTCTGCGTTACGCTATGGCTAAGCTCAAGCGGGGAATGCAGGGTTATGAATGACGACTGGTTCGACCGCGCCTACCGCTCCGACGAGACGCCACCCGAGGAGCTCAACGCCCGGGTGCTCGCCGCCGCCCGTCGCGTCACCCGGCGCTGGGTCGTCCCAGCGATCGCGGCGGCCGTGGCCACGCTCATCGCCGCGCTGCTCATCGCTTTGGCGTTGGTAAGCCATGAACTGTACGTTCCCCCAGCCACGGAACCGGCCAAGGAACCGGACGGGCAGGATCAGGAATTGCGCTTGGAACTCGACACGTAATCGGGTAAAACAACCACTTTCGAAGGTAATCCACTTGGGGGAGTTGATGCCGAGCATCGCAGACCAGATTCCAATTGCCGACGGGCTGTTCACTTGGCCGTCCAACGACCCGCGCCTGCTCGGCAGCAAGTGCGCCGATTGCGGGGTGGTCACTTTCCCCGCCCAGTCCGGATGCCCGGCCTGCTGCGGGGAGGACACGGAGGCCATTGAGCTGGAGCGCAAGGGCAAGCTGTGGACCTGGACCATTCAGGGCTTCCTGCCCAATCGCCCCCCCTACGAGGGCCCGGAGACGCCGGAGACCTTCAAGCCCTTTGGCGTCGGCTACGTGGAGTTGCCAAACCAGGTGCGCGTCGAGACCCGCATCCAAACCGAGGACATCGCCAAATTGCGCATCGGCATGGAGATGGACTTGGTGGTCGAAAAGTTCATCGAGCGCGACGGCAAGGACATCATCGCCTATTTCTTCCGGCCAGCGGACGAGAGCTGACCGACGGAGCCCAATTCTTGATCCATGACCAACCCATGACCAACTCTTGAAGGAGCACACTAGTGGACGTAGCAATCATTGGCATCGGCATCCATCCCTTCGGCCGCACCGAAGGCGTCACCGGCCTCGAGCAAGGCGTGCATGCGGCCCGGGAAGCGCTCAAGGACGTGGGCCTCGACTGGAACGACATGGAGTTCGCCTACGGCGGCTCATCGGCGGCCGGCAACGCCGACTCGATGGTTTCCAAGCTGGGGCTTACGGGGTTGCAGTTCATCAACGTCTCCAACGGCTGCGCCACCGGCGGCAGCGCTCTGCAATCGGCCTACATGGCCATCCAGTCCGGCATGTTCGACATCGGCATGGCGGTCGGCTTCGACAAGCACCCCCGGGGCGCGTTCACCGTCAACCCGGAAGCCAGCGGGCTCGGCAAGTGGTACGGCGACATTGGCATGGCACTGACGCCGCAGTTCTTTGGCATGAAGATCCAGCGCTACATGCACGAGTACGACATCAGCGAGGACACGCTCATCCGCGTCGCGGTCAAGAACTTCAAGAACGGCGCCAAGAACCCCAACGCATGGCGACGCAACGCCTTTAGCTATGACGACGTGGCGCAGTCTCAGATGGTCTGCCACCCCCTGCGCAAGTACATGTTCTGCTCCCCAGCGGAGGGCGGCTGCGCGATGATTCTGTGCCGTGCCGACAAGGCCAAGCAGTACACCTCCAACTCGGTGTTCCTGAAGGCCGTGGCGGTGAAGACCCGGCAATTCGGCTCCTTCGAGGTGTTCTCCCAGTCCCAGGCCCTCGATCGGGCGCCCGCGCCGACCGTGCAGGCCTCCACCGCAGCCTTCGAGATGGCGGGCATCGGCCCGGAGGACATCGACGTGGCCCAACTGCAGGACACCGAATCCGGCGCCGAGATCATGCACATGGCCGAGAACGGCTTCTGCGCCGACGGCGACCAGGAGCAGTGGCTGCGCGAGGGTCACACGGAAATCGACGGCAAGCTGCCGGTCAACACCGATGGCGGTTGCCTCGCCAACGGCGAACCGGTGGGCGCCTCTGGCCTCCGCCAGGTCTATGAAATCTGCCTGCAACTGCGCGGCGAGGCGGGCGAGCGCCAAGTGCCGAACAACCCGAAAACTGGCTACACCCACGTTTACGGCGCGCCGGGGCTGAGCGGCGTCACCATCATGGCGGCTTAGGGCGACGAAACACTGAACAGGTTGCCCGGTCGGCGGAAGTCATCCAGTGGCCAGCACTGAAGCTACGCTCTACGAAGTGCGCGAGGGTGCGGCGTGGATCACGCTGAACCGGCCCGAAAACCGCAACGCGCTCTCGGCGGTGTTGGTCAACGAACTGTTCGACCACATCCAAGGCGCGCTGGCGGACGATGCGGTGCGCAGCATCGTCATCACCGGCGCAGCACCCGCCTTCTGCGCTGGCGCGGATCTCAAGAGCCCGCCTGGCGAAATCGTCGACGGGCAGCGATCGGTGCCCTACACCGACGTCATGGGCGCCATCCTGGAAAGCCCCAAGCCGGTCATCGCAGCGGTCAACGGCCCCGCGTTTGCGGGGGGCCTGGGCTTGGTTGGCGCCGCCGACATCGTGGTCATCGCCGAGGAAGCGCAGTGCAGCTTCAGCGAAGTGCGCATCGGCGTGATTCCGGCGGTCATCTCCGTGGTTTGCCTGCCCAAGCTCGGCGTCCATCACGGCATGAAGCTGTTCCTGACCGGCGAGCGCTTCAACGGCCGCCAAGCCGTGACGATGGGCTTGGCGCACCGGGCGGTGCCGAGGGCGCAACTCGCCGAGGCCGTTCAGGAGGAAGTCGAAATGATCAATCTAGGCGGACCCATCGCCGTCACCGAATGCAAGAAACTGGTTCGCCGGGTGCCCGAGTTGTCCGTTGAGGAAGGCTTCGAGGTGACGAGCGAATGGAGCGGGCGCATGTTCCGCTCCGCCGAAGCCGCCGAAGGCATGGCAGCGTTCCGGGAGAAGCGCAAGCCAAGCTGGGGCGCTGCGCAAGGAAGCAAGACGGGGGAAACATGAGTGACATCATCCGCATCGGCAACTGCAGCGGCTACTACGGCGACCGGCTCGCCGCGGCCCGGGAACTGATCGACGGCGGCCCCATCGACGTGCTGACCGGCGACTACCTGGCCGAGCTCACCATGTCCATCCTGCACAACCAACGCACCACCCGGGGCGACCACTTGGGCTACGTCGGCACCTTCCTCAAGCAGGTGCGCGACGTGGCAGCCGATTGCGTGGCCAGGGGCATCAAGATCGTCTCCAACGCCGGCGGCCTCAATCCGAAGGGCATGGCCGACGAGGTGGAAAAGATCCTGGCCGAATTGGGCGTGGAGGCCAAGGTCGCCTACATCGACGGCGACGACCTGCTCGGCGACCTCGATGCGCTCCAAGCCAAGGGGCAGGCGTTCACCAATCTGGACACCGGCACCGCCTTGGCCGAGTCCGGCGAGCAAGCGCTCACTGCCAACGTCTATTTCGGCGCCTGGGGCATCAAGGAGGCCTTGGACCAGGGCGCGGACATCGTGATCTGCCCGAGGGTGACCGACGCCGCCGTGGTCATCGGCCCGGCCGCCTGGAAATTCAGCTGGCGGCGCAACGACTACGATGCCCTAGCTGGGGCCTTGGCCGCCGGGCACATCATCGAGTGCGGCACCCAATGCTGTGGCGGCAACTATTCATTCTTCGAAGAGGTGCCCTCCTTCCGCAACATGGGCTACCCCATTGCCGAGATCGAGGCGGACGGCAGCTTCACCATCACCAAGAACCCCGGCACCGGGGGGCTGGTGTCGGTGGGCACGGTGACCGCCCAACTGCTCTACGAGATATCCACGCCGGCTTACGTCAACCCCGACGTCATCGCCCACTTCGAGACCATGAGCGTCGAGCAGGACGGCGAAGACCGGGTGCGCGTCAGCGGCGTGCGCGGCAGCAGCCCGCCGCCGACCCACAAGGTCTGCTTCAACACCTTGGGTCCGCACAAGCAAACCGCGGAAGTGTTGCTGACGGGCCTGGACATTGAGCGCAAGGCCGAGATTCACGTCGATCAGATGCTCCACAATCTCGGCGGACGCGAGCAGTTCGACGACGTGGACGTTCAACTGATCCGCACCGACCACGAGGATCCGGATTGCAACGAGGCGGCCCACGCCATCCTGCGCATGACCGTGACCACCCAGGATCCGGCCAAGGTGGGGCGCCTGTTCGACGCCAAGGTCATCGAGCTCGCCCTAGCCGCGGTGCCTGGCAACGCCGGCGCGGGTGGTGGCGGCTTCAAGGGCGGGCGCGCCACCATCCATTGGCCCGCCTTGATCGACAGTGAATGGGTCACCGAACGGGTGCATTGCGGCGGCAAGACCACGGACGTGCTGCCCACCCAGCGCTTGGGCTTGGAGGAAATCTACTACCAGCAACCGCCGGCGGACATCGGCCCGGCACCCGCCGGCGAAGCCACCAAGCTGCCGTTCGGACGCCTGTTCGGCACCCGCTCCGGCGACAAGGGCGGCAACGCCAATTGCGGCGTCTGGGCGCGCAGCGACGCTGCCTACAGCTTCCTTCACGACTACCTGACTGTAGAGGAGTTCAAGCGCCTGCTGCCGGACATGGCGCCCTACGCGGTGGAACGCTACGAGCTGCCCAACCTGCGCGCCCTGAACTTCCACGTTCGAGGCGTGCTCGGCACTGGCGCAGCCTCCAACCACCGCATTGACAAGCAGGCCAAGTCGCTCGGCGAATACCTGCGTGCCAAGCACATTGACGTGCCGCAGTCTTTGGCCCAAGCCGTTTCCTGACTTGCGATCCAACCAATACCAACGCGAGAGCTCAAGGCACCAGACCATGAACAGATTCCCAACGGGGATCGGCGCGCTAGCGCCGATGCTCTTCAGTGCGCTGCTGCTTAGCGGCTGCGGATCAGGCGAGGCACCCTCCGGGGAGGCGCTGGACAGCCCAGTGAGCGCTGCGGCCGCCGACCAAGACAAGGACAACACCGCTCAAGCCAACCTAAATCTCCTGCTCGCCCGGCAGGCGATGCCCGGCAAGCCGATCTACGACGCAGCCTGCGCGAGCTGCCACGAGGGCGCGGTGAAGAAGGCCCCACATCGGGACATGATCGGGCTGATGCCCCCGGAGGCCATCCTGCGATCCATGGAAGAAGGCATCATGCAGGCCGAGGCTTCGGGATTGACCCCTGATGAGCGGGTGCAGGTCGCCGAGTTTCTGGCCGGTGTGGCCATGGGCACCGTCGCCGCCACCGACCTGCCCGCCTGCGGAGACGAGGTGCCGCCGCCGGACTTCAGCACCGCGCCGGACGTGATCAACTGGGGCTTGGAGCCGACCAATACCCGTCACATTCCTGCGGCAAAGGCGGGGCTGTCGGCGGAACAACTGCCCGCCCTCAAGCCGCGCATGGCAATCCGCTTTCCGAGCGCCAATCGCGCCCGCTCCCAGCCCACCTTCGCGGGCAGTGCGATTTTGGTCGGCTCCCACAGCGGCAAGGTCTATGGCTTGGACAAAGAGAGCGGCTGCGCCCACTGGTCCTACCAAGCCTCATCGGAGGTGCGCACCGGCATCGTCTTTGGGCGACTGGCTGGGGATCAGGAAGCAGCCCTGACCGTTGCTTTTTTCGGCGACCTGCTGGGGCACGTTTACGCCGTCAATGCCAACACCGGCGAGGAACTCTGGCGGCAACGAGCGGACGACCACCCCAATACCACCATCACCGGAACGCCCTCACTCCATGAGGGTGTGCTCTACACCCCGGTGTCGAGCCTGGAGGTAAACCTAGGGCTCGACCCCTACTACGAATGCTGCACCTTCCGCGGCTCCGTGGCCGCCTACGACGCGGCCACCGGCGAACTGCTCTGGCAGACCTTCACCATCGACGAGCCCGCCGTGGTGCAATACCAGAACCGGGCCGAAACCAACATGTGGGGGCCGTCCGGGGCGGTCATCTGGAACAGTCCGGCCATCGATGCGAAGCGCAACCAGCTCTACGTGGCCACCGGGGAGAACATGTCCTCCCCGGCTACGCTCACCAGCGATGCCATCTTCGCCATGGCCCTTGACGACGGCGCGGTGAACTGGGTGTTCCAAGCCACCGCCAACGATGTCTGGAACACGGCCTGCGACACCGAAAACGACCATAGCTGCCCACCGGAGGGCGGGCCAGACTTCGACTTCGGCGCGGCCACCATGCTGTTGACCGCCAGCGACGGGCGTGAACTTGTGATCGGCGGCCAAAAGTCCGGCATCGTCCATGCCGTCAACCCGGACGACGGCAGCGTGGTCTGGCAAACGCGGGTCGGACGCGGCGGTATCCAAGGCGGCGTGCATTTCGGGATGGCGGCGGCCGGCGACCGCCTGTTCGTGCCCATGTCGGACATGGCCGATGGCCGCGAGTACGACACTCCCGACAGACCTGGCATGCATGCGCTGGACATCCGCACGGGCGAAATTCTCTGGTCGAGCTTGAATCCCGACGCCTGCAAGGGCCGCGACTTCTGCCACCCAGGCGTCTCCCAAGCGGTGACCGCCGCCAACGGAGTTGTTTATGCCGCTGCTATGGACGGCGTGCTAAGGGCACACGACGTGGAAACCGGCGCAGTGCTCTGGGAACTCGACACCACCCAGGAGTTCACTACCACCACCGGCGAAACCACCCACGGCGGCTCCTTCGGCGGCGCCGCCGGCCCAATCATCCACCAAGGCGAACTGGCACTCAGCTCCGGATACGGCATCTACAACCACATGGCCGGCAACCTGCTGCTGGTGCTCGCGGCATCAGAGCCGACCAGCCCTTAAACTGCAGAGCACTTAGACTGAAGGTCAGCGCTAGCGGGAAAAGTCCGCCCTTTCAAACTGCGCGCCGCCGCGATACTCCACGGCGCGGTCGTAGTAGCCCGCAGTTTCCAGGCGCACCGTTGCGTTGGCCTCGCCGCGGTTTTCCCAGAACCAGCCGTGCAGGCCGGTGAAGGGCGCGACGTAGGTGCCGGAAGCGCTGGTTCCGCGATATTGATCGAAGCTCTCGGCGTAGCCCGGCGGGCCGATGGCCGGTTCGCTGTGCAGATCCGAGACCACTTCGCCCGTGGCCTGCCAAGCGAAGACCAATGCCTGATCCTTGGCGAGGCCGTACTTGTATTCCACTGACTCAAACGGGGTGAGTTCAAACTCCACGCGGTCCTCCCGGTAGGCCGCTGTCTCGCGCAGCACCGGGGCATCCTGATCCTCGCCCAGATAAACCAGCCCGAGCAGCCGCCCGGTGCCCAGCGGGTCCAAGTTGTACTCCACTGGCAGAACGATGGCCACCAGCATCAGCAACGCCACCAGAAAAGCGCTGCCCACGTGCCGTGCGATACGGCGTTTTGAGCCTTCGGATGGTGTCATTGAACGCGCGCTTCCCGCCAGTAGATTTGGTGGCAGGAGACGCACACTTGGTACAGGAGGGCGCCTTGCTCGAATAGCGCCTCCGCATCCCGAGCTTCAGCAGCTCGCCGGACACGGGCACCCGCCTGAACCATGCCGCGGGAAATCTCCGTCCAGTCCGGCCGATCCTGGGCGAAGTGAGGCATCATCAACAGGTTGCCCAGTTCCGAAACCAGCGCCGCCTGGTTGCGCACCTCGTCCCAACCCGCCTCGGTAGTCGGTGCCAAGTCCTCCACCCCGCCCTCCGTGATGATCTGGCCCGCGGAATCCCAGATCGCATCCGCCGCGGGTTCAAGCAGCCACGCCATGAACTCCGCAATTCCGGTGGCCCGTTCATAGGGCGCCGGTGGCGGCGGGGCCTCGCAACCGAGCGCGCCAATCACAACGACCAAGGGAAAACACCAGCGCCGCATCGCCGCCTTCCAACCGGCAAGGAAAGCAAAGGCTATCCGAAATCTTGGCCGCTTGGAATGATAGGATGGCAACATGCCGAAGGATACCTTGACAATTCCCGCTACCCGAAACTAGCGCGCAGTTCCGCTCCGGCGCGTGAAGCGGCGCAGCAGGTTGCGGGTCACGGTCGCCACGTCATCGCATTGCAGGCCGTAGGCCCAGTCCGTGCAGCCGGTGGTGAACACCTCGCCCTTGCCACGCCGGAAGGTGCCCATGACGGCGTGGCCCCTTTCAAAGCGGGCCCGGTTCTCGGCGGTGTCGCCGCCACCTAGGCGCTCCGCTACCCAGTTCAGTTCGCCGATGTAGCTTTCATGAAGTCCTTTCGGCGCCTGGCGGGTCTCCCACAACCGGGCTGACGCGCTCGCCAGCACTTGGAAGCCCTCCGGCACGCCGCCGTCAGCGGCCCGAAGGACGCCGTCGCGTTCAACGAGTTCGCAGCCGTCGCACTCATAGGCCACGACCAAGCCATCGACGCCCAGTAGCGACCCCGGTTCCAGGGCCAGCGATTCGAAGGCCCAATGATCGGGCTGCCAGACTCGGTAGCCACCGGTGCCCCGTGGCGCGTTAGGCATATGCGCGTAGCCGCCACGGGTGAAGGACACCCCGGTCATCAGGCTCTCCGGCCTGCCCACCAGGGGATCGGACCACATTGTGGAAAGCAGGGGGGCGCGAACGGGGTCATGCAGCGGGTCGGCCTCAAGCGCCGTCTTGTAGCACACCAAGCGGCTGTGGCCGGCCTCGAAGCGCGCCTGCCAGAAGGCCGTGTTGCCGGATAGGAACGCGGCATTGCCGCCACCGTCTATGAAGGCCTCCACATGGTCCCGCATGCCCATTGTCCAGTATTCATCGTGGCCGACGGAGAGATAGCAGGGATAACCGTCGAGCAGGCCGGCCTCCCGGTCCAGGTCGGCGCTGGTTGCATAGCCGAGCCGAAATCCCTGCGCTTCGGCCCAAGCGACGAACAGCCGCTCCCAATTCGCCCAACCCGCAGCCATGCACCAAGGCGAATGGCCTGCCTTGGCGAAGGCGCGGGCATCGTCTTTCGACCAATCCTGAAAGCGGGCGATGCGATGGCGCATCAGATCACTCTTGTCCAGGAAACCCGGTGGCAGTGGGCGGCGCAGCGAGCCTGCCTGTCCGCCGGTGTAGAAGCTCGGTCCGCCCCAATCGTTGTAGGCGGTCCAAGTCGAGGTGGACAAAACCAGCAGCGCCTCCCCCGGCTCCGCCGCGCGCACCACGAAAAAAGCCTCCGCACGGTCGCCGCTGTCGTGAGTCAAGCGAACCAGATAGAAGCCCGAAGGCCATTTCTCGCCAACCTCGAAGGCGAGGCTCGGATGCCAGTCACAGCCTTGAACCGCGAGGTCATCGCCGAGCGGCTGCGGACGCACGGCAATGCCGGAGCGGTCGAAGACGGTTCGCTCGCCGGCGCCTTGGCGTACCACCTGCACACGGACCCGCCCCACCTCGCCGTGGCAGTGCAGGGTTACCGTTTCCTTGGGCCGCAAGCTCTGCGGCCAACAGTACCCGGCCAATTTCTCTTCTCGCGGGAAAGAGCCGTTCAGTGAACCCTCCTTTGCGTCCAGCAACCGTCAAGTTGGCCCGAGGTGTCCGCCAGCTGCATTCAATCACCAGCGAACTGCGCGCGCGCCTGTGCGGCATGCGCTTGGACTTGGTCGATTTCCTTGCGGGAAAAGCCAAGCTCCCGCATCACCGATTCCGTGGCATTGCCGAGGTGGGGCGGCGGCCCCTTGAGGCTGCCGGGCGTGGCGCTGAGCTGCACCGAGTTGCCGACCACCTGCGACTCGCCCACCCCAGCCAAGGCCATCGGCGCAACGTACTCGTTGGCCAAGGTTTGCGGATCCGCAACGACTTCGGCGTGATCGAGGATGCGCTCAACGATGACATCGTCGCGACCGCGGAAGAACGCCTCCCAAGCCTCGGTGTCCCGATGGGCGAAGATGCGCCGCATCGCCGCCCTCACCTTGGTCACTGCCTCATCGCTCTGGGCATCGGGTAATGCGCCCATGCGCTTGATCGCATCGTTCCAAAGCGGATCCTCGGCCAATTCGGGCAGGCCACCGAAGGCGCAAAACGGCTGCCAAGCCGAATCCGCAACCAAGGTGAATAGGAAGAGCCCACTATCGCGGGCGCGGTACACGCCGTAGGGACCGCGGATGTTGGGCATGTGGCTGCCAGCGCGTCGCAACGGGTGGCCGGTCAGCAGGCAGTGCTGCAGTTCCCAAGACTGAAGCCATAGCTGGCCACCGAGCGCCGAGGTGGTCACCTTCTGCCCCGTTCCGAGACGCTCCCTCGCCAAAAGAGCGGTGACGATGGCCAGCGCGAACTGCATGGCGCCAGCAGCATCGGCAATGGTGGCGCCAGCCGGCATCGGCAGCCCGTCGGCTGGCCCACAAAGGCTGGCCAAGCCGCCCCGAGCTTGGGCGGCGCCCTCGACCATCGGCCGGTCGGCATCCGGCCCTAACGGACCGAAGCCGTTCACCACCGCGTAGATGAGTTTCGGATGCCGTTCGGCAAGGCCGTCGTAGTCCAGCCCCAATCTGTCCAGGAACGAGGTCCGGTAATTGCTCATGAATACATCGGCCTGGTCGATGAGTCGGCGGGCCACTTCAAGGCCGGCGCCTGCATGCAAGTCCAAGCAGACTGACCGCTTGCCCCGATTGCCGGCAATGAACATCGCGCTTTGGGTTTCCGGCGGCGTGCTGTTGCCAACCCCGCGATGAAAGCGGCTGGAATCGCCGACCGGCGGTTCGATCTTGATGACTTCGGCGCCCATGTCGGACAGGTAAACGCCTGCCAGCGGACCCTGAATGGCGGTACCCATCTCGACCACTCGAAGCCCCGTCAACGGCTGCGGCATGGCCGGCGACTCCGAAAGGGCGCTCAATGGTTCCACCAAGGCCGGTCCGAGAACGACCGCAGGTCGATCTCGAAGGTCCAAGTGGAGCGGTGTTGCTGCGCGAGATGGAAGTATGTCTCGGCGATTTTGGCAGGCAGCATCAGCCCGTCATGGATCGTGCCACGGCTTTCCCTGAGTTGCTGGAATCTTTCCGGGCCGAGCATTTTGCCCAGGGTGTCCGGCGCATCCACCGCGCCGTCGATCAGAACGTGGGCCACATGGATACCCTTGGGGCCGAACTCCGCATTCAGCGACTGGCAGAGCATGCGCCGCCCGCTCATCGCCGCGGCATGGGAGTGCTGCCCCTTGTTGCCCCGCACCGCGGCGGTCGCGGAAGTGACCAATAGGGCGCCCTGACCGCGCTCCACCATCAGGGGGCAGACCGCCGATGCCAAGCGGAACAGGCCGAAGGTGCCGAGCCGCCAGCCCATCTCGAAAGCGCGGTGGCTGGTGTCCTGAAGGGCTCGGTCACCAATCTGGGCGCCAAGGTTATAGACCGCCACCTCGATGGGGCCGATATCGGCCTCGATCGCAGCGACCCGCTCCTCGATGGCGTTCTCGGCCACGGCGTTGAGCAGAAAGCCCGAGGCCGAGCCGCCGTCGCCCTCGATGCCCTCCACGAGCTGCTTCAAGCCCTCCTCATCGCTGCGGCGGCACAGGCAAGCATGGTATCCCGCCGCGGCGAAGCGCCGGCCTACGTTGCCGCCGATGCCCGCGCCGGCCCCGATCACTAAGCAAACTGGTTTCATCGCCTAAAGACTCCCTTCACATTTGGAAACAAGGATCCCATCGGCAACGATGGATCCGCTGGAGACGATTTGACGCCCAATCGGCTGCAATATTCAACCGAAAGACCGACTCATGCGTTAACCTTGTCCCGCAACTAATAAGAAGCCCAAACGCTTGCAGCCAACCCTGTCCAGACGGATTCTCGCGAGCTATTCCGGGGCCAGCGTGCCGTTGGCCGCAATGGCGATGCCGATCTCGGTCTATCTGCCGCCCTTCTACGGCGAGAGCATGGGCTTAAGCCTCACCACCGTCGGCCTGATCTTCACTCTTGCCCGCGTTTGGGACGTGGTGACCGACCCAGTCATGGGCGCGATCATCGATCGTTTTGACACCCGTTGGGGGCGGCGCAAGCACTGGATCGCAATCGCCGTGCCCCTGTTGATGCTGTCGGTCTGGATGGTGTTCATGCCGAATCCCGACCGAGTGTCGCCTGCGTACCTGGGGTTCTGGCTGGTGCTGCTGTACGTGGGCTACACGATGATGACCATCGCCCATCAGTCCTGGGGTGCGGAGCTGACCACCACCTACGACGACCGCTCCAGGCTTTACGGTTGGCGGGAAGTGTTCGTGATCGGCGGCATGACCTTGGTGCTGGCCATTCCGGCCGTGGTGGAGCTGTTCGGCTCCGGCGAGGCGGCGCTGAAGGTGGCCAGCATGGGCTGGTTCTGCCTGATCCTGTTTCCCTTGACCGCGCTGCCGACGCTCCTGTTCGTGCCCGACGCCCGCAGCGTCGTCAACAGGGCCATCGAGTGGCAGGAGGCGGCCAAGGTGATCCTCACCAATCGAACGCTTTGGCGGCTGCTGCTCACGGACTTGACCACCGGGTTCGCCTCCACCGCCTCCGGCGCCCTGTACATCTTCTTCGCCACCTACGTCTTCGAGCTGAGCGAGCACGCCAGCATCGCCCTGCTCTTCTACTTCCTGGCCAGCTTCACTGCCATGCCGGCCTGGTTGAAGATTGCCTACCGGCTCGGCAAGGATCGCACCATCAAGATCGCCTTGCTCTACGGCGTGACCATCAAGATTGGCCTCTACTTCGTCGCCGAACCCGGCAACGTGGCCCTTTTCTGGGGCTACACCCTGATCTACGGAGTGGCCTTCGGCGCCGCGCCTGCCCTGTTGCGCTCCATGATGGCCGACCTCACCGACGAGGACGCCCTGCGCACCGGCAAGCACCGGGCCGGGCTGTTCTTCGCGCTCCTGACCACCACCAACAAGCTCGGCAGCGCCATCGCCGTGGGCACCGTGCTCACCCTGATCGAACGGCTGTTCGGTTTCACGCCCGGGGCGGACAACAGCCCAGCCGCGATCGAGGGATTGTTCATCACCTACTGCGCTGCGCCCTTTCTGGCCTTGGGCGTAGCCTACCTGCCGCTGATCCGCTATCCACTCAGCCGCGAAAGGCACGCGGAGATCCGGGCCGAGCTAGCGCGGTTGGAGGCGCAGAGCGGCTGAGCGCCCGCCACAATCGAAGGCACCTCCGTCTATCCCGAAGCGCCGTCCAGAAAAGCCGTGAAGCCGGACGGGGCGTGAGGTCCGATGACGGCTTGCTCCACGACGCCGATGCCCTCCCCGGAACCATCCCGAGCCCGCACCACCTGCTGCACGTGCAGGTTCTCCGGGGCGAGCAGGTTGAGATCGTTGGGGTCAAAGGTCTCGTGTCCAGTGGCCAACTCCCCCTGCCAAGCGCCCTGCCGCCACTTGGGGTGGGCGTAGCCGAGCCCCTTCATTTGAAAGCGCAGCATTGGCTCCAGAACGATGTTGCGCGGCTCGCCGGCTAGCGGGATGAGGTCGAGCGCGACGCGCTGCGCCAGCCGGGTACCCGCTCGATAGCGGACACGGTGCTTGACGTCGGCCATGCGCTCGACGTGGCCATCCTCAACATCGGGCACGGCGTCCTCTTCAGCATAGAGGGGCGCGGTGAGCGCTTCGCGCACCAATGCCTCCCCTCTTGGCCCATCGAAGAAGATGGCGTGGGAGACATGATCCTCCCAGAACAGCGGTGCCCATAGGAAGAAGAAGCTGCCCGGCGCTTGGGGCGCGCCGCCAACTTCCGGTTCGCCCACCCCGCGCACGCCCCAGGAGCGGTCCTTGGTGGCCCGGCATTGGGCTTCGTGCACGGCGATGTCCCCGCCCGGGGTGCGGACGGTGCCGCTCCAAGCGCCGAACTGGGCAAAGCGGGTGGCATCCATCACCCGGCGGGCGCCCTGCCACAAGGTCTGCCGCCCTTCCTGAATCGCCGCCGTGCGCGCCGAGAACATAAGCTCGCAAGCGAGACCGCTGTCGTTGTCATCCAGCGTTACCCGCGCCCGCTTCATCGGTTCGAGCACCTCGATGCGCATGGGTCCGACCTGCATTTCCGTGCGTTCCCGAGGTGCCCGCCTCGATGCGAAGAAGCAGTGTTGCAGGCCATCGGGACGCACCACGCTGAAGGCGCAGTCGAGTACGCCGCGATGGGGGTACACCGCCATGCCGATGCCAAAGTAGTAGCTGCCGTCCGTAGCATAGCCGTTGTACCAAGTACGGTCGTAGGCGTTGCGGTCGCTGGTGGCCGGGTGGGCAAGCGGCTCCGGCGTCTGATGGACCGGATAGTCGTCGAGCTTGTTGAGCACAGTGCCTCCTCTGAGATTCTGGACTACGCAGGCCGGTTGGTGCGCTCGGCGAAGCGCTCATTGGGCCTAATCTTCTCGTACTCCACCAGCACCGGGGCGAACTCCTCCGGGGTGCTGGCGTGGATGATGATGCCGTCCGCCCCCGCCTCGAACTCGTCCAGCCAGCGGGCGGCGCAAGTCTTGGCGTCGCCCACCGCTGCTGGCCGCCACGACTCGGGCAGCAGTTTCTCAACGGCAGCGATTTGCTCCAGCGAGGCGACGCTGTCCATCAATCCCGGCATGGCCCGCACGGTCGCATCGGCTCGAAACCGCTCAAAAGCCTCGGTATCCCAGCCGTTGATGGCCACCAGCATTTCGCCGTAGCCGGGAATTTGCAGATAGGACGCCAGCCGCGCCACGATGAGCCGCAGATACCGCTCCTCGGACGCATCGCACGCGGTGGCCAGCACCGACCATACCTTGACTGTGCCCGGCGCCCGGCCAGCCTCCCGCTCGCCCTGCCGCACTTGGGCCACGGCGCCCCTCAGCGCGTGGTCCCCCATGAACGTGTGCAGGTGGACGCCGTCGTAGATGCGCCCCGCGTTGACCAAGCTCTTCGGGCCAAAGCCGACATAGAGAATGGGAATGTCCTCATCGATGTATGACGCTAGGCCGATCTGCCCGAAGTCGCCGAGTTCGCCTTGATGGTTGCGGACGGTCTCGCCGCGCCAGAGGCGGCGCAGCAGGTCGATGAACTCCCGCTCCCGGGCGTAGGTGGGGAAATCGAGGCCCAATGCGCGCCAACGCACGGCCACCCCCTTGGCAAGGCCAAGCGCGAAGCGGCCGTTGGAGAGCCGGTTGAGCGTGGAGCCCATGGAGGCCGTGACCAACGGATGGCGCAGGTTAAGGTTGGTCGCCGAGGTGCCGATGCTGATGGACTCCGTGACCGCAGCACAGGCGCCGCAGATGGCCGCAATCTCCTTGTAGTCGGCCCGTTCCGAGATCATCAGGTTGCCGATGCCAAGCGCTTCCGCATCGCGCGCCTGCTGCAGAATGTCCCTCGGCGCGCGGGTATGGCCCGGCAGGCCGTAGAAGCCGAGTTCCGGATACTTCGAGCGGTACACGGGGTAGGCTTGGCTGGACATGGGGCTTCCTAGTCGCAATTCGGCGCGTGATAGTATCAAGCGCCGTCGCAATGCCCCAAGCCGTCGAATTCATGCCGCCCTCCAAGGCGCCGGTCCTGTCCAGCCCGGATCAAGTGACCCCCGCCGACCTAACCGCCATCCTCAACCAAGCCGGCTTGACCGGCACGGTCGAGTCAGTGAGCTGGCAGCGCATCGGCGCCGGTCAGGTCGGGCAGAACGCCCGCTTCACGCTGTCGGCGGACGGCACCCTGCCGAAGACCCTGGTGGGCAAGTTTCCGGCCACCGACCCCACCAGCCGGCAGACCGGCGTGCTGCTGCGAAACTACGAACGGGAGGTGCTCTTCTACTCCACCTTGGCCGCCACGGTGGACATCCGCACCCCGGCCATATTGGCGATCCAGTTCGATCCCGACACCCACGAGTTCATGCTGCTGATGGAGGATCTGGCACCCGGCTTCCAAATTGACCAGCGCTCGGAGTGCAACACCGACCAAGCCGCCTTGGCCTTGGAGGAACTCGCCAAGCTGCAGGGTCCGCGCTGGGGCGACGCAGCCCTCGCCCAGCAGGAACTGCTGGTTCGCCCGCCAACCAACCCCGGCGAAACGCCGATCTACAACACGACCCAACAAGGTTTCACCGAGCGCTACGCCGACCGTCTCAGCGCCGCCGAACTGAACGCCGTCACCCATTTCGGCGAGGCGCAGGCCGCCTACGGCAGCTATGCAGGCCCCCAAACCCTGATCCACATCGACTACCGGCTCGACAACATGATCTTCGGCGAGGCCAGCGACAGCCCGCCGCGTCCGCTCACGGTATTCGACTGGCAATCGATAGGGCTCGGCTGCGCCCTCAATGACGCGAGCTACTTCATGGGCACATCGCTTGCGCCAGAGCACCGCGCCCAGGAAGAGCGCGGGCTGCTCAAGCACTACCTGGACGTGCTGCGCAGCTACGGCGTCGATCTAAGCTGGGACGCCTGCTGGAAGCTGTACCGCCGCCATGCGCCCGCCGGGCTGCACATGGCGGTGGTTGCCTCGATGATCGTCGGCGAAACGGAACGCGGCAACGACATGTTCATGACCATGGCCAAACGCAGCATCGCGATGTGCGAGGACTTGGAGTCGTTGGACCTGCTGGGAGGCTGATGCGCACTTCACTGGCTGCCAAGGAGACGGTCAGCTACCAGTTGCGGAAGATACGTTGATCGACGCGCCCGCCGCATCCCCCTCTTCGCCCGGGGGCGAGTCGCGCCCAAAGGTCAAGATGCCGTGCTGCGGCGTGCTGAGATAGATGTGGCGGTCGTCCGGGCTCACGGCTAAGCCTTCGGGAGCGCGGAAGTCGGGCATCGGCGGTCCGTTGAACCGGTCGCTCTGTAATGCGCTGATCCAATCCGTCCCGGCGAGCCGCCCTGCTTCGGCATCCCACCGCACGGTGAACGCCAAACCGGCGCAGAACACGTCAACGGCGGCATTGCTGCGGAGGTCAGCGAACTGGCAATGGGTTTCCCAGTTTCCGCCTCGGAAAGCTGTCGGCCAGAACTGCGGGAGCGTTGCCAGCCGTTTAGGGTTCAACGGATCCTCCAAGGAGAACAGGTTCGTGCGCTCGCCGCGTTGGTCGAACACGTAGAGATGGACGTCGTCGGTCATCAGTCGGGGCCTCCGCCCGCAACATGTCACGTCGATGGCCTCTCTGAAGTCCGTCCGGGATGGTTCACCCGTTTCAACATTTCGCGTGAACACCAGCAGTTCACTGCGATTTGCTGCGTAGAGGTGCTCACCGGCGTTGGACAACACGGCCGCTATCACCCCCTGTTGTTCGCCGACAGATCGCAATCCACCTCCGTCGTCCACGGCAAAGTGTGAAAGACCCTGATAGTCAGGACCCACCCGGTAGAGATTCGAGCCGTCGCGATCCATGAACAGGAAGCGATAGTCGCTTTGGTAGCAGGCGCTGGGATCGTTGACTGCAGGTAAGTCGCCAAGATCCGCGAGTTCCAGTCCATCGCCGACCGGGGCGAATGATCGCCATTCGCGGCAGTTGTCCACGACCAGCCGGTTGCGGTGCGGATCCCAAAGCAGGGCGGCGCGGGCAAGGTCGAAGTCGGTCTCCAGCAGTTGGGCGTAATCGAGCGAACCGGTCACCGGATCCCGCTCGAACACCTGCAGCCCGATCCCAGAGGCCAAGTAAAGCGCCGTGCCGTCGCCACGCATAGCGAGGTTACCCGGATTCCTCATCTCGATGGGATTGCCCCCGGAGTCGCGGTCGCCATCCGCCAAGCGTCCAGCGTAACGAAGCCAGCCCGGATCGTCAGCCTCCTCCCACCGCAAAGTGAAATCGCCGCCCGGCCCGCCTCCGCGCACGCCGAGCGCGATCATGTAGCGGACTCCTTCCCTTGCTTTGAACAGCACTTCTCCGTCGCTGCGCTGCCAACGACTGGTCCCTAAAACCTCCAGATCGCCCATTCCGTCGGCGGATTCCCGGTGAACCGTCAACGCCCACGGCCCGCCGTCGCCATCAACCGCGAAGCGGACCCAGCCCGAAGCGGGGGCCTCGTAGGTCCACCACAAGGTCGAGCGACCGAAAACATCGATTCGTTCACCACTCGCACCCGTCGCGAACGCATTCGAGCCGGCAACCGATCCGGACGTACCAGCCAACGTCGCTGCTGCCGACGCCTCGTCGTTGTCGGGCGTCGGCCCCCACACCAGCGTCACGTCGGCATACCGCCATTGCCAAGACGTGAACGCCCACTGGTCCGCCGCAGGCATCCCGGCGGAGATCCAGTACCGCGTGCCCCCGACGGCATCAAAGGCAAACTCGACGGCCATCTGCGTGCCGTTGGTGGCGACAAGCTGCAGGGCGTCCAGCTCGTCGCCAATGAAGACCGACACCATCAGACGGCTGTCGGGTCCTGATGTCGGGCGCGTCAATTCGTCAAGCCGCCAGACGTAGCGCCCATCCGACGGGGCGGTCCAAGACCACCACTTCGTTCTGATTCCGCTTTCGACGGGCTCGCCGGGCTCCACCGTGGCATCTCCATCAATGCCCACGCCATGCCTGGACGATGCCTCGCCCGGAATCTCCTCCGCGCCGGCGAAGTCGTCGTTGCCCGGTTCCCGTTCGAGGCCGGACCAAGTCAGTTCGTACGCCTGTCCAGCGGATTCGGCGTTCCGGGACGCCACGGCGATCCAATAGACGGCGTCGCGACTCGCCGGGAACACCGCCCAATCCCGCGCGAACCCGGACACCAAGCGGAGGTCCTGGAGGCTTTCCCCCGAAAACGCAAGCACTCGCATATCCCCGGCGCTGGAAGCGAACTGCCACGCGCCGTCACTCGGCGCCGTCCACTGGTACCAGACGGTGGACGCCAGGTCACCAAAAAACTCGCCGGGCTCCAGGGTAGCCCCCTCGTTGCTTCCTTCGACACTGCCATCCGAATCCTCCAGAACCGCTGCAGCCGCGAAGTCGTCGTTGGCGGGACGCGAACCCGACGACCAATTGAGAACCGCCGCAGCGGCTCCGCGTTCGTGGCTGATCCGGACTCGATAGACCTGCCCCGACTCCGCAAAGAACTGAGCGCCCCAAGCCGCGGAAGCAACAGGCTCCAACGCGGCGATGCGCTCGCCGCTGAACACATCGACCCACACCGTGTGGGTGGAGCCGGATTGCGCATCAGGCGTGACGCTGAAGGAAGCCTTGCCGTCCGACGGGGCGGTCCACTCGTACCACATCGAGCCCGCGGGGCGATCACCCCCCGTTGGAAGCAACGGTTCGCCGGGCTCAACCACAGCACCTAGGAGATCCAGTTCAGCGGCACCCTCCTCCCCCTCGATCAATAGGGCGCTCCGGAAAAGATCGTTAGCAGGCATCGCTGCTTCCGGCACGGCGGCGTCCGTCCCCTTCGTCCGCGTAAGCACGGATGTCGAATCCCCATTGGCATTCCAAGCGCTGGCCTTGAAGTGCAGGCGAAAGGCGTCGGCATCGCCCTCGGCAAGATTTTCGAAGACGACCTTCGCCTTCCAGGTTTCCCCCACCGCGAGTTCACCAACCTCAATGGGATCGTCGCCGAGCCAAGCATCGACTTCTTGCGCGATGCCGTCCTCACGCTCGGCAGTTAGGCGAAACTCGCGTCTGCTGCAGCCGGAGCCGTCGACGCCGCGACAGTCAATGTGCACCCGCGTTCCCGCGGCAACGTACGCGTCGGCTTTGAGGCTAAGCGTCAGTTCTCGTTCGTCATTGCGGTCCTCAACCTCCACTAGCGTCCTATCCACGGTGATCTCGAGATTGGGCGTCGACGCGCCTCGTACCACGGTCCAGGCCAGTGCCGCACGGGGTGGATCGGTATAGACGCGTGTCGCTGCCACCTTTGCCCGGTAGGTGCCCGGCGCCGGATTGCGGACGACGATCCATTCGACATTGTCCACGCTTGACCGGGATGCGTACTCCCCGCACGGCTCCGCTTCGCAGTCGCCGCCGTGGTCAAGCCAGAGATCAAGGTCGTTCAGGACCGCGCTGGCCAAGGTGTCCGTGGGGGGTTCATCCCAAGCCAACACCAAATCGAGCCGGCTCGCGCCCTGCGGCACTTCGATTTCGCGATAGGCGTATTCACCCTCGTTGAGTCGGGAGACCGAGCTGCCGCTCCACCAACCGTCCGGCTGGTTCCTGTTGAGAACGCTGGTGCGGGCGGACACCTTGCCAAGCCCGTATTGAAGCTGGAGGCTGCCGGGGCCGTTCGAGTTGTCAGTGGGAAACACGCTCTGGTCTGCCATCCAAGCATCAGGCTTGATGGCGCTGGCCATCAGCCGCGCCCGCACCAGCGCTGGCTGCTCCCGATGGGCCGGCACCCCTTCCATCAACAACGCGGCCACGCCAGCCACGGCTGGCGACGACATGCTCGTCCCACTCAATGTACGGTACCCGCCACGACTGCCATCACCTGCAGGCGAACGGACGCCAACGCCAACGCCGACCACCTGGGGCGCCAGCCGGCCGTCCGCAGTGGGGCCGTGGCTGCTGAACCCGGCCAGACTGCCGCTGTCCCTCGCCGCGCCCACCGCGAGGGAGTTCTTTGCCGAACCGTAGTTCGAGAATCCATGAATGTTCGCGTTCGACTGGGCGACAACGTAAAACTGCCGGTGGTTCCAAACGATGGCGTCGAGCTTGCGTTCCGAAACGCCCCTCCCTTCCCACACCCGAGCCGTTTTGGACAGGCTCATGTTGACGACTAGCGGCTTGACCGGATCGGTTGACCAGCCGGATTCCGGACAGGCCGTCGACCCCGCCAGGAAGTCCATGCCGCGAAGGATGGAGACGTCGTTTCCAAAGCCGTAATGGCTGAGCACCTTGGCGAAGCGAATATGCCTCACTAGAGGGGCCATGCCTGCATAGCGTGGTTCCACCGTGCCGTTCCCCGCGATCGTCCCGGTCACGTGCGTACCATGCCCGTAGGCATCGAACCACAGGTCCTCTTCGTCAACAAAGGGATTGAAGTACACGAAGTTGGCGCCGCAAATGCCACTGCGGTTCGACGAGATATCCAAGTGGTTGACGTTGAGCCCGGTATCCATCACGGCGATGGGAACGGGTGCGCCGCCAATGCCTGAGTAGAAGCCTGGGGAACCTAGGTACATGCGCAAGGCGTCCGCCCCCATGGCAGGAACCGCAGTGTCGTGCGCGGCTTCGATGACGCCCACCGGCTCGATGGCCATGACGAAATCGGCCGCCGCCATTGCTTGGAGGGCAGCGTGCGTCGCATTCGCCGCATACACCCGGATGTCGGGGTCGAAACGTCCCACCACCGCGCCGAGTTCCTCGAGCTCACGCCGCCAGCGGCCGTCCGGGTCGCCGGCCATCAACGTCACGAAGACGGGAATCGGCTCGTGCACCTGCCTTTCCGATGCCTGTTTCGCGACGGCCTGCAGTTTCGCTGAGGCAGGCGCCACGCCGAGCCCGTCGACCTCGGGCAACGCCAAGATAGCCTGCAGCCGGACCTTGTCGCCGGGCAGCCTGGCGCGAACCAAGCTACCCGAAGCGCCGACGATCTCCGCGTCCGTGCCCTGCAACGCCTGCGCTAGGTCGCCGACCCTGGCATTGTGCGCCAGCCGTATCCAGCCGAACGACCAATCCCGTTCAGCTTCGGCGGCCTGTGCAGCCAGCACGTCGAGTGAAGTCGGCGTGCCCAGCCACTCGAACCCAACATCGGAAAGCTCGCTTCCCTTCGAATCTCGGCGTTCAAGGACGGCTTTGGACATTTGTCCGTGGAATTCGACGAACGAATAGCCACTTGGTGGAGCGGGCAAATGAGCAGCCGGTGCGGCATCAAGGTTTGCACGTGCCTGTCCCATTGGTGCCGCCACGACTTCGGCACTCGCAAAAGCGCCCTCGCTTTCCGCAGCTATGCGGGCGGCTGCACCCGCAATGACGGTCTCAGCCGCCGGGTCTGGTGGCGCGTCTGGCTCGGCATCAAGCCATTCCATCGAGTGCAGAATGGTCGTCAGCAGACCGATGACGGCAAGCGATCCTGCCAATACGGCTAGCCGTCGCCGCCCACTCTTGCCAAGCCCTCCGATCATGCAGCTCTGCTCACCAACACAGTCTAGCCGCGGTGCGCCGAGCTACCCGCCGTCGGCCGGCTTGGTCAGCTTGTAGAGCACCCGATCGGTCTGGCCGCGAATGGCGGGGTTAAAGACCATCGCGGTGCGGTCGTCATCGGGATTTCTGAGTAGGTCTGAGGACGCCATCTCAAAGCCGGCTGCCTCGATGATCGGCAGGGCAGCCCCCACATCGAGCCGGTGCAGTTCGGTGTTGTTCTTGTCCGAATCGCCCACGTGGTCGATCAGGCCGAGCACGCCCCCCGGCTTGAGCAGCGCCTTGACGGTAGCCAGAAAGCCGGCTCCCGCCTCGGCACCGCCCGGATTGTTGACGATGTCGTGGAAATTCAGGGCGGTGATTGCCGCATCCAGCGTGCCGGGCTGCAGGCCAGTCTCATTGATGTCGCGGTCCAACCGCACGACGTTCGCCAAGCGGCCGTCCGCCAACCGAGCGCTCATCGCCTTGTCGTAGAAGCCGTCGCGGAAATTGTAGATCATCGGCGGGTTCTGCGCATACACCAAACCCTTGGGGCCCACCGCGACGGACAGCACCTCCGTGTACCAACCCCCGGAGGCGACCAGGTCCATGACGGTCATTCCGGGGCCGATGCCGAGCCAATCAAGCACCTCCGCAGGCTTGCGCCCGGCATCCCGAACCTGGTCCTCCGGGGAACGGGCCGCCAGACCTGCTGCCCAGTCGGCTTGGGCGGCAAAGGTAGTCACCGCCAATGCGGCTAAAACCAACGTCCGCACAGCGGTAGCAAAGGGGATACGGTCCTTCATGAGCAACTCCTTGATGGTTGGCCCAAGCCAACGCGGCGCTTGCCCCGCATTGTAGTCATGTCGAGGTCGTTTCGCTCAGCAGGGGATGCGCCGTTGCCAACCGAGGGCCAATGAACGTAGTCTACTCCGCCCGCAACCACTAAACGGAGCGACCCCCATGGGGCGAATCGAAACTCGGCTCGGCGAGCTCGGCATCGTGCTGCCCAAGCCAATGGACTTGGGTCCGTTGCCGTTTGAACTGGTGCGCATCCACGGCGATCGTGCCATTCTCTCGGGCCATTTGCCCTTGGACGCCGAGGGCGCCCTCGCCCAGCCGCTCGGCAAGGTGGGCGCCGAAGTCAGCGCCGAGCAGGGATACCAAGCGGCGCGGCTGGTGGGTTGCGCTTTGCTGGCCAGCCTCAAGCAGGCGCTCGGTGATCTCGACCGGGTGGCCGGCTGGGTGCGGCTGTTCGGCATGGTCAACGCGGCGCCGGGCTTCAACCGCCTGCCAGCAGTCGTCAATGGCTGCTCGGAACTGATTCTCGAAGTCTTCGGCCCGGAAGTGGGCGCCCACGCCCGCTCGGCGGTCGGCTTGGCGGAACTGCCCTTCGGCGCCCCGGTGGAGTTGGAAGGCGAGGCGCTGATCCGCCCATGAGCGCAGTCGTGAACAGGCAACGCATCGTCAACGCCCGCATTGTCAATGAAGGTACCGTCATCGAAGGTGACTTGCTGATCGAAGACGGGCGCATCGCCGCGGTCGGCGCGGCACCGGATGGCCCAGGCGATGTCACGGACGCCCAAGGCGCGTGGCTGCTGCCAGGCATGATCGACGATCAAGTGCATTTCCGGGAGCCCGGTTTCACCCACAAGGGCAACATTGCCAGCGAGTCGGCGGCGGCTGTGGCCGGGGGCATTACCAGCTACATGGAGATGCCCAACTGCAACCCGCTGACCATCGACCAAGCCCGCCTCGACGACAAGCGCGAGCGCGCTGCCCGCTGCTCCCACGCGAATTACGCCTTCTACCTCGGCGCGACCAACGACAACCTCGAGGACATCAAGTCCGTGGATCCCGCCAGCGCCTGCGGCGTCAAGGTGTTCATGGGGGCCAGCACGGGCAACATGCTGGTGGACAATCCGGAAGCCTTGGAGGGCATCTTCGCCTCCACGCCCCTGCTGATTGCCACCCACTGCGAGGACACCCCCACCATACTGGCCAACGAGGCTGCCGCCCTAGCCCGCTACGGCGAGGACATCCCCATCGCCGAACATCCCCGCATCCGCTCCGAGGAGGCCTGCTACAAGTCATCCGAACTGGCTGTCCAATTGGCCAAGCGGCACGGCTCGAAGCTGCACGTGCTGCACCTGACCACGGCCCGGGAACTGTCGCACTTCTCAACCGGCAACTTGGCCAGCAAGCGCATCACCGCCGAAGCCTGCGTGCACCACCTGTTCTTCGACGAGAGCTGGTATGCCGAGAAAGGCAATGACATCAAGTGCAACCCGGCGATCAAGCGCGCCGAAGACCGGGAGGCGCTGCTGGCGGCGGTGAACGACGGACGCATTGACGTGATCGCCACCGACCACGCTCCGCACACCCAAGAGGAGAAGTCCCGCCCCTACCAGCAGGCGCCAGCCGGGCTGCCGCTGGTCCAGCACGCCTTGTTGAGCCTGTTCGAGCATCATCGCCGCGGCCTGTTCGATGTGGCCACCATCGTTCAAAAGACCGCCCACGCACCGGCTGAACTGTTTGGCGTCCGCGAGCGGGGCTTCATCCGCGAGGGCTACCACGCCGACCTCGTGCTGGTGAGCGAAGGTCAAACCGATGGCGGCGCCAACTTACTCGCCAAATGCGGTTGGAGCCCCTTCGCCGGCATCGAATTCGGCCACCGCATCGAGGCCACTTGGGTCAATGGCGTGCAGCGATTCGCCCATGGCCAATTGTTGGACGGCCCATTTGGCCAACCCCTTGAGTTCAACCGCTGAGGCAAGCTGAAAGCTCCCATGAAAAAAGCACTCATCATCATCGGCGCAGTGGTCGCCGTCGTCGTCATTGCCGCAGTGGTCTTCCGTGACGCCCTGCAATTCGCCGCCATGTCCTTCATGATGCAGCCTGCCGAGAGTTTTGCCGACACTGAACCGCCGCCCGCCCCCGACTACGCCAATCCCGACCATTGGGCGGCATTGCCGGGGCGCGAGGACCTGGCGGACGTCACGCCCACCGGCGCCGTTCGGGACAACCAAGCCGAAGCCGAGGTCGATGTGTTCTTCATCCATCCCACCACCTACTACGAAAACAGTGGTTGGAACCAGGACTTGGCCAACGAGCCGGTCAACGCCATCACCGACTACGGGGTGCTGCGCAACCAAGCCAGCGTCTTCAATGGCTGCTGCCGCATCTACGCGCCGCGTTACCGCCAAGCCACGCTGTACTCGTTTTTCGACTTGGAGGGCGGTGGCCAGGACGCCATCGACTTCGCCTATGAGGACGTGGCGCGCGCCTTTCGTCACTACTTGGACCACTACAACCAGGGCCGGCCCTTCATCCTTGCCGGACACAGCCAAGGCGCCCTGCACCTGGACACCCTGCTAGGCAAGGAAATGCAAGGCTCGTCCACTGCCGAACGGATGATCGCCGCCTATCCCATCGGCTACTACTTGGACGGCAGCAACGGCTTCCCTGTCTGCCAAAGCGCCGACCAAACCGGCTGCCAAGTCACCTGGAACGCCTTGGCCCCCGGCGTGGAACGCTTTGACGACACACCCAACCCCATCTGCGTCAACCCGCTGACTTGGCGTGCCGACGGCGCCTACGCCGACTTCAGCGCCAACTTGGGCGCGGTGACCTACGGCTTCAGCCTGGACGACGAACCGCCATCCGAGGCCATCGAGCCGGGCATCGCCGACGCCCAGTGCATCAACGGCGCCTTGATCGTTACCGAGGTGCGCTCCGAGCACTACCCCACCCTCCTGTTTGGCGACGGCAACTATCACGTGTACGACTTCAACCTGTTCCACATGAACCTGCGCGCCAACGCGGAGGCGCGCACCCGGGCCTTCCTAGAGGCGCAGGACGCGTCTGCCCACCCCTTTCCGATCCCTCAGATACTGACTGAAGCGCGGTGAGCGAATAGCCCAATGGGCTTCCGTCTGCGTTTTGCCCCGGCCCGGTTAGCGGTCGCCGCGGCTGCACTGTTGTTCTTGATTGGCTGCGGAGAACCAGCTCGCGAGGAGCCGCCTCCGAGCACCCGTTCGTTGCCCGATCTCAGCCACCTCGCCTTGGTCACCGCGCCGCACACCGACGATTTCGACGGCATGGCGGAGCGCCGGACCATCCGCGCCTTGGTGGTGCGGAGCAAGACCTTCTACTTCTTTGACGGCGCCGCCAAGCGCGGCCTCTCCTACGAGCGGCTAAGGGCCTTCGAAGCCTATGTGAACGACCAGCGCGAAACCAGCTCGCTCAGGATCAACCTGATTTTCCTGCCCGTCACCCGCAACCAGCTCATTCCAGCGCTGCTCGCAGGTTATGGCGACTTGGCGGTGGCCAACCTGACCATCACCCCGGAGCGCCAAGCCCAAGTCGATTTTTCCATTCCCGTGCAGCGGGAAGTGCGGGAGATCTTGGTGACCGGCCCCGCCAGCGAACCGATCGCCGCCATCGAGGGCCTGTCCGGCAAGACCCTGCACACCCGCCTTTCAAGCAGCTACCACGAGAGCTTGACGGCACTCAACGAGCGCTTTGCGGCAAGCGGCCTGCCACCGGTGGACATCGTCCCCGTGGATGAGCACCTGGAGGACGAGGAACTGCTCGAAATGGTTAACGCCAGCCTGATCCCCCGCATCGTGATCGACTCCCACAAGGCGGAATTCTGGGCGCAGATATTCGATTCGATAGAAGTCCGCTCCGACGTCGTGCTGCGCGACCAAGCTGACATCGCCTGGGCGTTCCGCCCGGGAAGCCCCGAACTCAAGGCGATGGTCGATGGCTTTCTCATGAACGTCCGAGAGGGTTCGTTGACCGGCAACCTGCTGCTGCAGCGCTACCTGAAGGAGACGCGCTACGTGGAAAACGCCCTGCACTCCTCGGAAATGCGCAAGTTCGACGAGACCGCCCACCTGTTTCAGGAGTACGGCGACCGCTATGACTTCGACTGGCTGATGGTCATGTCCCAAGCCTACCAGGAGTCCCGCCTCGACCAGAGCCTGCGCAGCCACGCCGGGGCCATCGGCGTGATGCAGTTGCTGCCGAGCACCGCGGCGGACAAAAACGTCAACGTCGGCGACATAACGGAACTGGAGAACAACATCCACGCTGGCAACAAGTACCTGCGCTTCATCCGCGACCGCTATTTCGAATCCGAACCCATGGACGACCTCAACAAGACCCTGTTCGCCTTCGCCTCCTACAACGCCGGCCCGGCCCGCGTTAGTCGGCTGCGCACCGAAGCCGAGCAGCAGGGCCTGGACCCCAATGTCTGGTTCGACAACGTGGAAGCGGTGGCGGCGCAACGCATCGGGCGCGAGACGGTGGACTACGTCAGCAACATCTATAAATACTGGATCGCCTACCGCCTAAGCCGCGACCAACTCGCCCAAGCCGCCGCTCAAGGACGCACGGCTCACGACGGTTGAGGCCACTCAAGGCAGGTAGTCAGCCGCCAGCCGTCCGATCTCCTGGAAGAACTGATCACGCACTTCGGCGATGATCTCAGCGACCGGGCGAACAGCGTCGATGCGGCCGCAGACTTGACCGCTGAGGGCAATGCTGGCTTCCATGTCGCCGCCGAAGTAGAGGTCCAAGGCGGTGCCGAACTCGGTCATGGCATTGGTTTCGGTGTCGTACTCCAAGCGGCTGGTCTTCTTTGTGCGCAAGGCCCGCAACGCCGGCGAGGCATGGCGGTTGAGGAAGACGGTGTCGGTTTCCTTGGCTTGGATGACGGCGTTCTTCCAGTTCTCATGGACCGGCGACTCCGCCGCCGACACCATCCGGGTGCCCATCTGCACCCCTTCTGCACCCAAGGCGAAGGCCGCGGCCATCGAGCGGCCATCGACAAAGCCGCCCGCGGCGATGATGGGCACATCGACCTGGGAGCGCACCAAGGGCAGCAAGACCATGCTGGCCACCTCCCGGGGGTTTTTGAAGCCGCCGCCCTCGCCGCCTTCCACCACCAAGCCGTCGACGCCGCAGGCCACCGCCTTCTTGGCCGCGCCGAGGCTCGGCACCACATGAAAGACGGTCAGGCCAGCGTTCTTCAACTCCTCCGTGTAGCGTTCCGGGTTGCCCGCCGAGGTGGTGACGAACTGCACGCCCTGGTCGATGACGAACTGCACGATGTTCGGATCGCGCACGAAGGCCTGGGCAATGTTGACCCCAAAGGGCTGGTCGGTGAGCTGGCGCATTTTCAGGATTTCGCCGCGCACGGCATCAAGTTCCCCCGACGAGGTTTCGATGATGCCGAGCGCCCCGGCGTTGGAGACCGCCGAAGCAAGCGCCGAACGGGCGATCCACCCCATGGGCGCCTGCACGATGGGAATCTCCACGCCCAGCATGCGGGTGACGCGATTGTCGAAGGAAGCGGAAAGCGTGTTCTGCATAGCCGGAAGGCCTCCAGGGAAATGGGATTGAATAACGGCGCTCAGCCCAACGGGACTGGCAATTCCAAGTGGTCGTCGTAGATGCGCCGTTGATGGGCCCGAAGGCGCGGGGTCAAGGCCGCATTGATATCCTCGTCTCGGCAGCTATAGGCATCGCGGATCATCGGCAGCGCTGGCAGCTCATCCTCCGGCAACGGGGCAAAGAGGTTGGCGAACACTGCCCAATAGACATCGACGGCCGACAGCGCTGCGCCGCAAAGCCACGGCCCGCTCGCCAGCCGCTCATCGAGCAGGCCCAACACGTCCAGCACCCGTGCCTTGGCTTGGCCAGCGTGAGCCGGGTTCAAGCCGTACTTGGCGGCAAGGTATTGGCCCACCCCCGCCGGGAACTTCCCTTCCGTCTCGTCGTGGGACAGGGCGCGTTGCGCCATCATCAGCCGGTAGGCCCAGCCGAGGCCCATCTGGCCGCAAATCTCGTGGGCCAGGCCAAAGCAGTCCGCCCGCTCGGAAGCGCTACCGGGAATCAGCGCCGGCGCCGGCGCCAGCCGCTCGGCGAGGATGAGGATTTCGGCCCAGCCTGTTCGCAGCGGCTCGTTCTCGAAGGCCACTACGGGAACGGAGGAGTCCCCCGCCCAAGCGGCGATGGCGCCTTCCTCATCGCCCTCGCCTTGGGCACCGTACTGGCAATCCAGCCCCTTGATGTGGAAGATGCCCTTGGCGGCTTCGGTCCAAGGACTCGGCACACCGCGCAAGCAGGCCATGCGCAGCCCGGCCGCCGTCCTGATCTCCGCAATGGTCGTAAATCTCGCCATACCGCCTCTCCCAAGTCGGTGCAAGCCAAAGTGGCGGCCAGTTTACTTGAGCGGGAGTCATGCGACCAATGTCGCCGAGGGGCATGCGAATGGCTCGCCGCGCATCGGTCAATCTGCCAGAATGAAGGTTGCTCAATTGCACTTCGCGCAGCATCCAAAAGGAGACCAGCATGTCAGTCGTGAATCTCGAACGGCAGGGGCACATCGCCCAAATCACCCTCAACCGGCCCGAGGCGCTCAATGCCATCAATCCGGAACTGGCCGTGCGCCTGGACCGCATCTGGCACGAGGTGCGCGACGACGACGCCATACGGGTGGCGGTCGTCACCGGCACCGGCCGCTCATTTTGCGCGGGAGCCGACCTCGGCCAGATGATTCCCCTGATGTCCGGCGCCCGCCAGCCGGAGAACGAGTGGGATGAGCAGTTGCTGAGGGATCCCGGAACCGGGGGCCGCGCCCTGCTGCGCAACTTCGACCCCGAGAAGCCGGTCATCGCCGCCATCAACGGCCACGCAATCGCCGGCGGCATGGAGCTGGTTCAGGGCACCGACATCCGCATCGCCGCGCCCGCCGCCAAGCTGGGCGTGCAGGAGGTCAAGTGGGCGCTCTTCCCGGCGGGCGGCTCCACGGTGCGCCTGCCCAACCAACTGCCTTTCAGCAAGGCGATGGAACTGCTCCTGACCGGCGACCTCATCAGCGCCGAAGAGGCGCTTGAGCTTGGCTTCCTGAACTACGTTGACAGCCAGCCCCTTGACCGCGCCATGGCGATCGCCGAGAAGATCGCCGCCAACGGTCCGTTGGCAGTGCGGGCCATTCGCCGCTCCGCCCGGGCCTGCCTTGGCTTGCCCGAAGCGGAAGCGCTGAAGGTCGAAAGCCAATTCTCGGGGCCGGTGTTTCAAACGGAGGACGCCCGGGAGGGGCCGCGCGCCTTCATGGAAAAGCGCCAACCCAGCTACCAAGGCCGTTAGCCTGTTCGTCCCGTCCAATCGAGGCCGGCCATGATCAATCTGCTGCTAGGTGGCCAGTTCCTGGTCTTCGCGCTGTTGCTGATTGCGTTGGTCGTTTCGCTGTCGTTCCACGAATTCGGCCATGCGCTGGTGGCCAAGTGGCATGGCGACGACACGGCGCAGCGAGCCGGCCGGCTGACAGTCAATCCGCTGGCCCACATCGATCCCGTGGGGTTGTTGATGGTGGTGCTGGTGGGCTTTGGCTACGCCAAGCCAGTGCCGACCGACCCGCGCAACTTCCGATCGGCAACGTCAGACCTTTGGGTCGCCGCAGCGGGACCGGCCATGAACCTGCTGCTGGCCCTGTGCACTTGGAACTTCTACCTAGCGCTGCGGGCCAATGGTTGGGAGAACGCGGGTGCCGAGGTGTTCTTCGCCCTGTTGGCGCAAATCAACCTGCTGCTGATGGTCTTCAACCTGATTCCCCTCGGGCCTCTGGACGGGCACTACATACTGCCCCACTTCCTGCCTGCCCGTTGGGCCATGCGCTACCGTCAGTTCAACCACCGCTACGGCACGGGCGCACTTCTGGCGCTGATCGTATTGGGCATCGCCGGGCTGCCCTTGTTCCGCTATTTGGCGGAGTTTTCGTTCAGCCTGTTGGGCTGGATCACGTTGGTTTAGTCACCAGCGACGCATTTTCCGCCAGGCCTATTCAAAAGTCCTTGATTTGCCGTTGATCGGTCGGGTTTTTGGA
>VYDB01000079.1 GCA_009843635.1 Gammaproteobacteria bacterium | reverse complement strand
CTGAAACCGGACAGTTCATGTGTTACAGGACCGGACAATCTATTTGTTCTCAACATGGTTGGCTGATGGTCTGATGATGGGAACCGGCTGGCCGCTGATGGGACGCGAGGACACAGGCTGTGTCGTGCCGGTCAAGCCTTCGGCCCGTCGAACGACTTGATGTGCTCGTACCACCCTGAACCCTTGACCCGAAGGGGAATCCCGCCCAGCCGTGCGCCCGTCTCCAAGTGCTTTGCGCGGCCTTCCCAAGCGTTGGGGTCACGCTGCCATTCGTTGAGGACGCGCTCCGCCTCCTCGTAGCTCGGCGCTTCGACCTCATAAAGCGAGAGGTATTCGGAGACGGTCTCTCCGTCCAAGTGCGGTCCGCTTAACTTGAACACGCTGCCGCGAATGAAGTTGGGGCACTTGGCGGTGTCCTCGATGTGCTGATCAACGAACCACTCCTCGAAGGGCGCTTGGCTGTCGGCATCCGGTGGCTCGCAAAGGCCGATGAGAACGAAACGAGGCATGGCTTTTCCTTTCCCTGTCGAGTTTGTTGAGTTAGTTCGTTGAGTTGGACACACATGTGTTCAGTGGATGCGCAGGATAGCACTGGGGGATTGTGGACCGCACCGCGTTCGCGTTAATTTACGGCCTGAGCCGCAGCACACCGCAGCGAACTGCAAACAGCGCACAAGCGCAGGAGAGACGCATGGCCACCGGGTGCCCCTTTGCCTTGGATATCTTTGCCGAACCGAAGGATCGCGCCGAAGACCCCGGCGCTCAATTCGACTTCCCCCTGATGCCGGAAGGCCAAGCCTATGACATGGGTCATGCGCCGGACGGCACGCCGCTGTTCGATCCGCGCATCCTCCAATCCGCCGAGTTCTTCCGCAACCCCTACCCCTACTACCGCATTCTGCGAGACCACTACCCGGTCTATCACGACCGGCTCCACAACACCTACTATGTCACCCGGTACGAGGACATCACCCGCTGCTACTTCGACGACGAGGGGTTCAACACCATCCCCAAGGGCAGTTCCAGCGGCGTGCTTGGCAACACCCAACTGGAGCTTTCCGGCGTGGAGCACCGGCGGCGGCGCAACTTGTACGGGCAGCACTTGGTTGGCCAATCGCTCAAGAATCGCATTCCCGCCATTCAGCGCCAAGCACGGGAGATGATCGAGGCATGGGACGGCATCAACGATACCTCGGTGGTGTCCGTGGCCGATGGGGTGCGCACCGTGGAGTTGGGCATGGCCTTCGCCAACGAATTCCCCATCCGGGTGGTCTGCGAAGTGCTCGGCTTTCCCAAGGAGGCCCAGGACGACTTCTACTATTGGTACAACTCCATGATGTCGGGGCTGGGCGGTTCGGAGACCCATCAGCAAGGGCTGGAGGCTCGCCAGCATCTGGAAGACTACGTGGAGGGCATTGTCGAGGCGCGGCGCAAGCAGCCCACCTATTTGTACGATGAAGCCGGCAACCCGATCAGCAAGGACATCATCTCCAAGCTTTGCGAAACCAAGGTGGACGGCGACTACCTCTCCACCGAGGAAATCACCTCCAACATCGCCTTGGTGGTCGGTGGCGGCGGCGAGACGACCCGGGGCGCCATCCTCAACATGTGGTATCTGCTGCTGCAGAACCCGGAACAGTTCGAGGCGGTGCGCAACGACGATTCGCTTTGGGATGCGGCCTTTCACGAGACGCTGCGCCATTCCTCCTCCATCGGCGGCCAACCCCGTCACAACACCTACGACGTGGTGATGCATGGCGTTAGGGTGCCGGCGGGTTCGCTCATGGAGATGGTGGATTTCTCCGCCAACCACGACGAGCGGGTGTTCAAGGATCCCGAGACCTTCAACATCTTCCGCGACGACCTCTACACCGGCAAGATTCTGCGCAGTGGCTACAACAAGAACGGTCGCCGCAATCACATGGCCTTCGGGGTTGGTCCGCATCTGTGTCCCGGTGCTTGGATTTCCCATCAAGAAGCAGTGGAAGGTTCTCGCATCCTTTTGAAATATCTAAAAAATCCGCGCATCAACACCGAACGAATGCCGAAGGACGTCGATGGTGTTAGCTTGAAGCCACTAGGCATCGTTTCAGTGCGCGAACTACATCTCGACTATGATCTTGCCTGACTGTTGCGGCAGGGCACGGCAGCCATGACGGAGAGCGGCCTGACCGTGATTGGCGCCAACGGGGTGGCCATCCCCGAAGGCACCCACGGCGATGCCGGTTTTCGCACCTACGAAGTGTTCCAGCGGGAGCGGGTGGGCCAGTCCACCGCCAAGATCAAACCGGCGCAGTTGGTCTCACGCGAGTTTGCCGACGATCCCTATCCGCTGCTGGCCATCCTGCGCGAGAACTACCCCTGCTACCGGGATTGGCTGAACAACTGCTTCTGGATCACCCGCTACAACGACGTCACCTCGGTGTTCACCGACGACGCCAATTTCGAAACCCGCCCCAAGGCTTGGCGCTTGGGCATCGAGGGCTTCGGCAGGGATTTGCGGGCAGCGCTGCCGGTGCTGACCGCCCAAGCGGACGCATGGGACGCCAATTGCAGACGCTTGGCCGAAGCCGCCATCGCGGACTTTGCACGGCGCGGAGAAGCCGATCTCGCCACCGAATTCGCAGCGCGCCTGAACATGCAGCTTTGGCTGGCGATGCTTGATGTGCCTGCGGAGACTGCGCCACAGGTCGCCGCCCTGCTGTGGCGGCTGCACCGGGGCGTGAGTTGGGACCCGCACGTTCGCTTGGAAGGCATGGCTGCGGCGGATGAGTTGGCCACCGAACTTGCGCCGTTGCTTGAGGTGCGGCGGCAGGCACCCGGCAGCGACCTGATCTCTGCGGTGGCCGGCTTGGAGCTGGCCGACGGCCCGGCCCAGCCCAAGGACCTGGTGGCGACACTGTTGGAAATGGACTTCGAGACCCTGCACGGCGCGCTCGCCAACCTGTGGCTGGCGCTGCTAAGCCGTGCGGAGGAGTTTGACAAGGTGCGCGGCGACTCGCGCTACGTCAAGCTGGCGGTATTGGAGGCCTTCCGCCATTCGACGCCGGTGATTGCCGCGCCGCGCTTTGCCCGGCATGAGGTGGAGCGGTTCGGCCGGCTAATCCCAAAGGGTGGACTGCTGCTGTGCTCGGCGGCGGCAGCCAATCGGGATCCGCGCATCTTTGCCGACCCGGACCGCTTCATCGCTGGCCGCAAGGACATTTGCCACCGGGAGGCCCGGGGCCAGTATCGGGCGGATGGGTTGGCTATGGGCATTACCCCGGGGCTGGGGCCGCCTACCATGCATCCGGCGGTGCCGGAGGACCGTCCCCGGTCATTGTATGCCCTGACCCGGGACGCCTTGGTCACTGCGTCCACGGCGCTGCTGGAGGCGTTGGATGACATGGCGTTAGCTGATGAGGCAAAACCGCCAAGCGCCATCTGCCGCCGGCTCGGGGAGATGCACGCCTGCTGGCATTTACCAGTGCGCTTTCGGGCGCGTTGACGCGGTCGGACGCGATTCGCTCTTCGAGACCTGCCGCCTCACTTTTCACTTGGGGGGAGATTGATGGAGGCAAAGAGACCCAATCACGCGCTGAGTCCGATGCGCTGTCCAGCGCGTCTCGAAGATGTCGATCTGTTCTCGCCGGGCGCACCGGAACATTGGTACGAGGCCTACGACATCCTGCATGCGCAAGCGCCGGTGCATCGCATTCCGGGCGAAGGCTTTGAACCGGGTACGGATGCGTTCATTTTGTCCAAGCACGAGGACATTGCCCGAGTGGTGCGCGACGAAGAGCGCTACCCGGTGGTGGGCAGCCTGCTATTGAAGCAGGTTCTTGCGAACGGCGAACCGCCATATGACCAACCGGGCGTCGGCGCGATCACCGCTTCGATGGCCAACTTGCGCCCCAATCCGAAGCTGTGGCGGGCGCACCGGCAAGAGTTGACCGATCCTTGGGTCGGCCCTGGCGCCAGCCGCAATGAGGTGATGATCAAGCGGGTGGCCCACGAGCTGATCGACCGTTGGATTGATCGCGGCGAGGTGGAGTTTGTCTCCGAATTCGCTCAGCCCATGCCGCAGATGGTAATGGCCAACATCTTGGGCTGGCCGCTTTCCGACCTCAAGCTGCTGAAGCACTTCGGCGACGGCACTGTGAAGCCCTTCGTCTTTGGGCGCAAACACAACAACCTGCTCAACGAAGAGGAGATCAAGGCGCAGCAGGCGGTGCTTGAAGAGTTCAAGCAGTACACGGATGAACTGATTGACGAGAAGCGTCGCAACCCCCAAGAGGACATGATCAGTTTCCTGACCGAGGTGGAGTACTCGCCACTGGAGCGCAAGCTCACCAACTTGGAAATCAACGGCATTGTGTACGCCATGGTCATCGGTGGCTTGGAAACCACTCAGTACGCACTGGCTGAGCAGGCGCAGCTACTCATAGAGCGTGACGGGATCTGGAACGTCATCCAGTCCGACCGGGCGAAGATGCGGGCGTTCATTGAGGAAGGGATGCGGTTGCGTTCCCCGACCCAAGGCCTGTCCACCCGCGTCACCAGTCAAGACGAAGTTTTTCAAGGAGTGATGGTGGCTAAAGGGTCCTATCTCCACCTGCGTTGGGCGGCAGCCAACATCGACCCGGACGAGTGGCGATGTCCCCAGGAACTGCGCCTCGACCGCAAGGCAGGCACGCGGCACTTGGTGTTCTCCCAAGGCCCGAGGGTCTGCCCCGGCGCCCATCTGTCGCGAATCGAGCAATTGGCTGCCTGGAATGCCCTGTGCGACCGCATCGACCGCTTCGAATACGGTGACGGCAACAGCTTCATGCACCAGCCGGGCATCATGCTGGGAACGTTGGAGCTGAATCTGCGGTTCGCCGCCTTGCGGTGAATCCAAGTCAACGCTGCGCCGGGGCCGGCCAGGCGACTGCGTGTCCGAGCCCCGGCGCCTGCTGGCGCTGATGAATCGCCTATACTTGTTCGCGACGCTCATAGACATTCGGGAGGAAAACTATGGCCGAAGCCTTGCAGGAGCAGCAGCCGCCCGCGCTTCCCAACGAAATCGACCCCCGGGAGTTCGATGGCCCGGCGTTTCAGCGCGACCCCTTCCCGCTATACAAGCGGTTGCGCGACCACCATCCCCTGTTTCACGACCGCTTTCACAACCGTTGGGTGTTATCTCGCTACTGGGACATTGACGGTGCCTTTCAGGACAACGCGAGTTACGACCGCGCCGTGTACAAGCCGGACGGCCCTTACCAATTCGGCTCCACCCACGTCTTCGGGCCGAACATCTTGGAGTACGGCAACAGCCCGCAGCACCGCTGGCTGCGCAACATTGTCGCCGGGCAATTCGTGGGCAATCGACTGCAGGTGTTCCTGCCGATGGTGGCGCAGATCTGCGATGAGGTGATCGCCACTTTCAAGGAGGCAGGCGAGGTGGAACTGGTCAGCCAGTTCTCCAGCCAAGTGCCCATCCGCGTGATTTCCAACATGCTGGGCTTGCCTCGGCAGGATGAGGACACCTTCGTGGGCTGGTACCAAGCGCTCATCGCCGGCTTGGGTTTCGGCGGCGAGCATCTGGCCCGGGGCATTCAGGCGCGCAACGAGATGTGGGACTATTTGGATCCACTGATCGCAACCCGCTCGAAGACGCCCGGCGACGATCTGCTGTCGCGCATAGTCAGCGCCGAGCTCGACGGCGCCCGCATGAGCCCCGATGAGGTGAAGGGCTTCGTCGCCCTGCTGCTCGCGGCAGGCGGCGACACCACCGACAAGGCTATCGCCAACATGTGGTTCCACATGATGTACACGCGCCCGGATCAATACGCCGACGTGCAGGCCGACCCCAACCTTTGGGACGACGTCTTCACCGAGATGATGCGCTACGATCCCGTGGTGCATGCCCAATTCCGTCACACCACGCGGGAGGTGGAGCTGCATGGCCGGGTGATCCCGGAGCGGGCGGGCATCATTCTCTACCTCGGCGCTGGCAACCGGGACGAGCGGGTGTTCAAAGATCCGGACACCTTCAACATCCACCGCAGCGACTTGCACATGGGCCGCGAAAATCGCTCCGGGCGCTACAAGGACGGCAAGCCCGGTCATTTGGGTTTCGGCATCGGCCAGCACTTCTGCATGGGCTACGCCATGGCCCGCCAAGAGGCGATGATCGCCTGCACCAAGCTGATGGCGGCCATGGACACTCCCCAGCCGAAGTTTGACCGCCATCCCGGCATCAGTTCGCCGTCCATCGACTCCGGCGGCTTCCGTTCGCCGCAGGAATTGGTCCTGACGTTCAATCCGGTCTAGTGCTCCATGAAGGTCCGCATCGACCTGGACAAGTGCTACCGCTCCGGCGAGTGCTACTACAATCATCCGGAACTGTTCGAGATGAGCGACGACGGCGACCCGGCGTTAAAAGTGACGGATTTGACTGATGCAGGAATGCGCCTGCACGCCGAACAGGCAGCGGAAGTCTGTCCGGCCGGCGCCATCTCGATTGAGGAGTGATTCTGGATGGTGACCCGCCGCAGCTTCGCCGCCTTGGCCGCGCTGGGCGCCGGATCGGTTCTGGCGGCACCAGGCCTGCCCCCAAGCCCGTTGCCAACCAAGCCGCACCTGCGGGCGCTTAGCGTCTTGCCCCTAAACGCCGAGACCCCCGCGCACCTGCTTGATGAGCCTTTCACATCGGCCCCGCACATGTTCGTGCGCAACAACGGCCTGCTGCCGACGAGCACCGATTCCTCGGGTTGGGGGCTGAACATCGACGGCGAGGCTTGCCTGCGGCCGCGCCGCTTCTCGCTGGCCGAACTGCGCACTCAGTTTGAGGCCCACACCTACGCGCTGACCATCGAATGCGGCGGCAACGGCCGCGCCGAGTTCCATCCGCCGGTGCCGGGCAACCAATGGACGACCGGAGCGGTTAGCTGCGCCCGGTGGACGGGCGTTCGCTTAGGCGATCTGCTCAATGCGGTTGGCATGACCTCCGATGCGGTCTACGTCGCCTACTACGGGAAGGACCGGCACCTATCCGGCGATCCGGCCAAGGTGGTCATCTCCAGGGGCGTGCCGGTGGCGAAGGCGCAGCAACCGGAAACCTTGGTCGCATGGGCGATGAATGATGCGCCGATCCCCCCGCTGCATGGCGGCCCCCTGCGTTTGGTGGCGGGCGGCTGGCCGGGTTCAGTCAGTGGCAAGTGGCTGCATCGGCTTGCCATTCGCGATCGGGTGCATGACGGACCGAAAATGGGCGGCCACTCCTACCGGGTGCCTTGCGAGCCTGTGGAGCCGGGCGCTGAAGTGCCTGCGGAGGAAATGTGCATCATCGAAGCCATGCCGGTGAAGTCGTTGATCACCCATCCGGCGTCCGGGGTTCGCCATCGCCTCGCCGGGCCCTTGGCCGTGCGCGGCCATGCTTGGGCGGGGGAACGGGCTGTGGCTCGAATGTTCCTGTCTGCCGACTATGGACAGACATGGCAGCGGGCGGGCCTCGATGAACCCATCAATCGCTTGGCTTGGCAGCGTTTTCACGGTGAAGTCCGCTTCACTCGCCCTGGCTACTACGAAGTCTGGGCGCGGGCCGAGGATGACCATGGCGTCGCCCAGCCGATGCTGGTGCCTGGCTGGAACCCCAAGGGCTACCTGAACAACGCATGTCACCGCATCGCCGTGCAAGTGGTCTAGTGCTGGCTGCGGCGCTGGCGCTTGGCGCGGGCGTAGCTGCCGAACCCGAGGCTGGGTTGATCGAGGCACCCGGCTGGAAGCTGGTTTACGCCCATTGCAGCGGCTGCCACGGTTTGGACTTGGTCACGGCGCAAAGGGGTGACCGGATCTTCTGGACCGCTGCCATTCGCCGGATGCAAGCCAACGAAAACCTGTGGCGGTTCGACCCGCACACGGAAGATCAACTCCTAACCTACCTATCCCGCCAATACGGCGTGCCGCCATTCGCCGGACGGCGAGCGCCACTCGCCCCGAGCCTGCAGCCGGGTGCAACCCCGCGTGAAGACTGAGCACTAGCTCAATCGGGAGAATTCGGCTCCGCCATCAGTTCCTGCATCAGGAAGGTCGCCACCAAGGCATCGCGACGGGCGACCTGCGCCAAGTTGGCGGCGGCGCTGTGGCCGCCCTCGGTGTTCTCGTAGTAAAGGACTTCATGGCCCTGGGCCTTCAGCCGGGCCGCCATTTTGCGAGCATGGCCGGGATGCACCCGGTCATCCTTGGTCGAAGTGGTCAGAAACACGGGCGGGTAGGCTGAGTCCGGATGAACGTTTTGATAGGGCGAGTAGGCGGCCAGCCACCGGTGGGCCTCGGCGTCGTCGGGGTCACCATACTCGCCGGTCCAGGAGGCGCCGGCCAGAAGCTTATCGTAGCGCAGCATGTCCAGCAGCGGCACCGCCGACACTGCGGCCCCGAAAAGGTCCGGGCGTTGCGTGAAGGCCACGCCCACCAGCAAGCCGCCGTTGGAGCCGCCATAGATGCCGAGTTGCTCCGGGCGGGTGACGCCCGTCGCCGCCAAGTGTTCGGCGACGGCGGCGAAGTCATCGTAAGCCCGCTGTCGATTGGGCCCGAGCGCCGCCTGATGCCACTCGGGCCCGTACTCGCCGCCCCCGCGTATGTTGGCGATGGCGAACACCCCGCCCGATTGGAGCCAGGCTGTGGCCAAGGGCGAAAGGTAGCTGGGCGTCAAGGCGATCTCGAAGCCGCCATAGCCGTACAGCAACGTCGGCAGAGGACCGCTCCGCCCTTTCGGCTCGATGATGAAGCAGGGCACCTTGACGCCATCGCTGGAGGTGGCGAACGTTTGCCGCGCGCTGAACTTGGCGGCGTCGAATCGCGCCGGGAGTTGCGCCACCGGATTCGGGGCTTTGCCGGGCATGATGGCGTAGAGCGTGTCCGGCTTCAGGAAGCCTTCAAAATTCACCAGCGCCAGATCGCTGTGAGGATTGGCGGAGACGATGCTCAGCGTGCCGTTTGCCGGCAGCCGCACGGCTCGGCTGCCCCAACCCGTCTCCTGCGGGCTAAGTTCCAGCAATTGCATCACCACATCCTCGGTGACGCTGACGTACAGGCTCGAGCGGCCCGCCTGCACCCCGGTGACGGCCCGCCGCGCAGTGGGGCGCACCAGCGCCTCCACGTTCGCCAGTTGACCGGCCAGAAGGTCGCTCAGCGGGACGGAGAACAGGGCGCCCGCCGGAATCGGCGCGCCATCCGGCACGCTGGCTGCCCCTGCGACGGGACGCCATTCGCTGCGGGTGAGGCCGATCAGGCGATCCTGAAACAGGCCACGCCAGTCCACATCTGGCGGCAGCGGCAGCTTGTGGGGTCTGGCAGCGCCGTTCAGCGTGTTGCCCAGGTAGTACACATCCTCTTCGAAGAAGGTCGGCGCATCGACGGCAAACGGGAAGGTGCCGAGTGGGTTCTTCTGCACCGCGCCGCTGACCGCGACGTGATCGGCAGGCACGTCGAGCAGCAGTTGGCTCGCCTGCAACGGCTCGCCGCGGCGCCAAAGCCGCAGCTCGGCGCCGTACCCGGAGTCCGTAACCCTGAAGCCGTCGCCGGCCTTGGCGATCAGCAGCCGGTCCGCGTCCAGCCAAGCGACGGACTGCTTGGCTTCGGAACTGACGAAACCGTCCGTCACGAAGCGCTTGGCGTCTAGGTCAAACTCCCGCACAACAACCGCATCGCCGCCGCCCCGGGAGAGCATCAGCAGGCAGCGGCTGGCATCCGGCTCCAGGCACTCGGCACCCTTGTACACCCAGTTCTCACCCTCGGTCTCGGCCAGTTGGTCGATGTCCAGCAGCGTTTCCCACTGCGGTTCGCCAGCCAAGTAGGCCTGTCGCTCAGCGCTGCGCAGCAGGCCACGCACGTGCGCTTCATCCTGCCAAAAGTTCAGCATCCGCTGACCGGCCTGGCGAGCGTAGGGGATGCGGTCGATGGCCGCATAGACCGCGTAGGCGTCCTTCTCGACGGCGGCAAAGCGCGGGTCGGTGGTCAGCCGGGCCTCGGACTCGCGGTTTTGCGCCGCGACCCAGGCCAGCGCCCGTTCCCCCTCGATGTCCTCGAGCCAAAGATAGGGATCGGCTGGCTCAGCGGCCAAGAGGCTGGCCTCGGCCAGGAGGAGCATGGGGAGCGTGCGGCCAGCACTGGCGAGCAGCCGGCGGAGTCCTTGAACTGTCAGTGCGCTCATGTCGGTGCATTCGGGCAGGCGGCATGGGGCCGGGGCTACTGCCCTCCGGATTCTTCGGCTTCCTCGCGGCGCGCCCCGGCAAGGATGCCGGGCAGGGCGTAGTTGCCCTCGTGGCAGGCGTATTCGTAGATTCGCCCGTCAGCGGGCCGAAAGGTGATTTCGCCGCGCCAAGGCTCAGTGTAGAGGGCCGGATCTTCCACTTCGAAGCTGTACTTGATTTCGGCCTCGCCCACCCGGCGCAGCGTTTCGGTGACCACCCCTTCCGGGCTGAGCAGGAGTTGGTGCTTGACCGCGGCGCGGAAGGTCTGCCCCGGATGGAAGTTGGTGGTCTCCACCACCAAGGCGTCATCTTCCCAACGGCCGATGGAATCGCCCATCCAAGGCCGCACTTGGGCGGGGGGATGCTCGCCGCCGAGGCGAATGATGCGGGCATCGTGGTTCATCTCCACGTGGATCATGACGTGATCCGGGGTCTGCACGATCTGGTAGTTGTTGTTGTAGAGCACCGGCAACATCGGCGGCCCGCCGGTGGAGCCGAAGCCGACCACGCAGCGCTCGCCCAAGGGGCGCTGCTCCGGGCCGTCGAAGGCGTTGATGACGTTGCCCATGAAATTGATGAGCTTGATGCGGGCGCCGAGGCGGTAAGGCAGTTTGCCGCTGCTTGGCGAAGTGATGATCGAGCTGCGCGGCTCGCCGTCCACCCGCAACGCCCTGGTGCCTGGGTCCATCCAAAAGGAGTTGTAGCCGCCGACGTCCTCGCCAGCCTGGAGGCCCCCTTCAGGGATGTTGTCGATGGCCTCAAAGAACCCCGCTGTCCGCCGCTCCCACTCCGCCGCTTCGGCTTCGGTCAGCACCAAGCGGTCGAACTGATCGGGGCGCTCCAGGGCGGTGATGGTGGCGTTGGTCCAGGTGCCCTGCAGGTCGGGATGGCCGAAGTCGGTGCGCGGCGCAGCAAAGGGCTCGGCATGGGCGGTGGCGCCGAGGACTGCGGCGCATAAGGCAGCGGCGAACAACCCGGTGTTACGGCTCATGACGGCTTCTCCTTTGCGGGGGCTGGGATTTCCTCAAAATCCTGCCTCGAATTGAAGTTGCGGAAGGCTTCTTCCTGACCCTTGAATTGCACATCGACCGCGCCCATTGAGTCAAGCCAGCCGTGCGCCGCGCGGCCACCGCTGGCGAGGTAGCGATCCAAGGAGCCAATGGCTTCGGAGCGCAGCAGGCAATGCAGCGGGTGACGGCGCTCCCCGTCGTGAGCCGCCGCAACCAGCGGGCTGGATTCGGCTGGATGCGCCGCAAGCCGAGCGTGCAGGCGTTTGGCCAGGTCGAGTGGAACTAGGGGCGCATCGCCAGGGCACACTAAGGCCAAGGGTGTTGCACAACGCCGCAGCGCCGCCGCGACGCCGGCCAGCGGGCCTTGGTGCGGCGGCAGTTCATCGGCCACTACCGGCGCAAGAAGGCGGTAGGCGTCGAGGTTGCGGTTGGCGCTGATCAGCAGCGCGTTCACCTGCGGGCGGAGCCGCTCGGCAACCCGCGCCGCCAGCGTCTGTCCGCGCCAGAGCTGCAACGGCTTGTCGGCGCCCCCAAGACGGCGGCCGCGTCCGCCGCAGAGGATGATGCCGGTGATCTGAGTCACAGGTCGAGGACCAGCCGGGGCGTGCGCGAGCGCGAGCAGCAGATCATCATTAGGTCGTTGCGCCGGCGCTCCTCGGCGGTGAGGATGTCGTCCTGATGGTCGGGCAGGCCGGCCAGCACCCGGGTCTCGCAGGCGCCGCAGATGCCGGTGATGCAGGAATTGGGCGCATCCACCCCGGCAGCTTCGACCGCCTCGAGAATGGATTGTCCGGCAGCGACCCTCAGGTTGAGCCCAGACTTTGCCAGCACGACTTCAAAGTCCTCTTCGACATTCATTTGCCGCTCACTTACCGCTCCTATATGGCGGATCAGGCCCCATGAGAGTACAGTAAACCCCGCAGTACAGGTTTTGAACTCGATCAGGAGAACCCTTATGGCATTGCCACAAGACATATCGCCGGTGAACAGCGAACTCATGGACGGCTTGGCAGCCGCCTCCCAGATGGAGTGGATGGACTACGGCCAGCCGGGCGGGAAGATCAAGATCCTCTGGCTGGGCGCCGAAAGCGGCCGTTGGGCGGTGCTCTTCAAGTGGGACAAGGGCTTTGTCGCCCCACAGCACAAGCACCTGAGCGCGGCCTTCGCCTTCATCCTGAAGGGCAAGCTGCAGGTGCGCGACGGCATCCTCGATGAGGGTGACTTCGTCTATGAGCCGAACGGCATGGTGCATGGCGCCACCACCGCCTTGGAAGAAACGGAGTACCTGTTTATGTGCGACGGCCCGGTGCTGTTCTTCGAGGAAGACGAAGGCTTCACCAGCTATCTCGGCTGGGAGGAGCTGGAGCGCATACGCCAAGCCCATGAGGCCGCCTCGGAGATGCCCCAAGCGGCGACGGCCTGAGCCTGCGAATCGCCTTGCGGCGATTCGTTGGAGCTGCTTCGCAACTGCGCGAGCAAGCTCGCGTTCGAGTTGCTTCGCAACTCAGAACTCGAACCCTCATTGGGGCGGCGAATCGTCTGAAGATTGCTCGGTGACTTGCACCGCCACTTCGAGCGTTTGCTCGCCGCCACCCTGAATGAAGCCAATGGTGGGGCTGACGTCGCCATAGTCCCGTCCCCAAGCCAGGGTGACGTGCGATTGGCTGGGCTGCTGATTGTTGGTGGGGTCGAAGTCGGTCCAGCCGAACTTCGGGCACCAGACGGAGAACCAGGCGTGGGAGGCGTCCGAGGCATCGCCCTCGACGGCTCCCTGGCGACGTCTCGTGCGCACGTAGCCGCTGACGTAGCGGGCGGCCAAGCCGTGGGTGCGCAGGCAGGCAATGGCGGCGTGGGCGAAGTCCTGGCAAACGCCTTGGCGATGGCTGAAGACCTCCGCTACCGGGGTGCTCACGCTGGTGACGCCTTCACAGTACTCGATGGAGTTGAATATGCGCTCGCACAGCCGCCAGCCGATGTCCAGCACGGAACGGCGCGGAGCGAACAGGTCGCGGCAAAAGTCCAAGGCGCCGTCGAGCGTTACCCGAGGCGAGGGATAGCAGAATTGGGCGGCTTCCCAACTCGGCCCGTCGATGGGCGCTTGCAGGCGCTCCGCGGTGTGCTCCCAACTCGGGCTGGCCTGCAGATCGATGCGGTCTGTGGGCACGAGCTCGATCTGCGCTTCCGCTTCGATGTCGAGCGCTCGGTGCTCTTCAAGGATCAGCAGTGCGGTGAGTTGGTTGCCAAACGCATCCAAGCGCGTGGCCAATTCCTGGGGCTGCGGCGAAACCTCGATGTGCGTCGATAGGATGCGCTGGCCGGGCGCCTGACGCGGCGTCAGGCGCAGCAGTTGGCGCGATTGGCTAACCGGTAGTTGGTAGGCATAGTGGGTCCGGTGCGACAGGGTTAGGGTCGCGGTCATGATGGGGCGGGCACTTCCAAGTAGCTGCCGCCGCGGACGATCTGCTTGATGCCGGTGAACTCCAGGATGCCCTCCGGGCCGCATTCGCGGCCCCAGCCGGACTGCTTGAAGCCGCCGAAGGGCTGGGTCAGCGAGACGCCCGCCTGGTTGATGGCGACGCTGCCGGCGCGGATGGCACGGGCGGTGCGCAGGGCCAGCGCTTCATCGGCGCTGTACACCGACGCCGCCAAGCCGTAGGGCGTGTCGTTGGCAATGGCCACTGCCTCATCGAGGCCCTTGTAGGGAATCACGCAGGTCACCGGGCCGAACACCTCCTCGCGGGCAACCGACATCCCGTTGTCCACATCGGCCAGCAGCGTCGGCTCGTAGTACCAGCCACGCTCGAGATGTGGCGGGCGGCTACCGCCAGTCACCACCTTGGCGCCCTCCTGAAGGGCGGCGGCGACCGCCCGCTCCGCCCGGTCGCGCCCCCGCTCCACGGCCAACGGGCCGCGATCGGTGTCCGGGTCGAAGGGATCCCCGACCTTGAGCGCTGAATAGCGTTCAGCCAAGGCATCCACCACTTCGCCGTATCGGGAACGCGGCGCCAGAATGCGCGACAGGCTGACGCAGACTTGGCCCATGAAGCCCGAGGCGCCGTCGCAGAGGGTGGCCATGACGGCATCGAGGTCCACGTCCTCGGCAATGATGGCCGGCGATTTGCCGCCAAGTTCAAGCAGGGTGCGGGCCAAGCGCGGCGCGGTTCGGCGCACCACGTCAACGCCGATCGCCGTGCCGCCGGTCAGGGCAACCAAGTCCACGCCGGGGTGGGACACCAAGTGTTGGGTGACCGGCGTGCCGGCTGCCAAGACGCTCACCGCTCCTTCAGGAAAGTCCGCCTCCCGCACCGCATCCGCGATCAACCGGGAGGTGAGCGGGGATTCCGGCGCATGCTTGACCACCACCGTGCAGCCCGCCAACAGGGCAGGAATGATCTTCATGCCCATCAGCACCACGGGACCGTTGAAGGTGAGGATGCCCAGCACCACGCCGGCAGGCTCCCGAACGATGAGCGTGCCGTCGCGCTCCTCCTCGAAGACCAGCGTTGCCGCCGCTTCCAGGGCGCCGCGCCAAACCGCCGCGCCGGCCCCGGAATTGATCATCTCGCCGTGGGCGACGGTGGCGCCGGATTCGAACGCCCAAGCCCGGTTCAGGACGTCCAGGCGCCGCTCCAGGGCGTCGCACAGCCGCCCGCAGACGGCGACCCGATCAGCCACCGGCAGGCGCGGCCACGGCCCCGAGTCGAAGGCTTGGCGGGCGGCGGCGACGGCCCGGTCGGCATCAGCAACGGTCGGTTTGGCCACGGTGGTGAGAACTTCTTCGGTGGCGGGCGACACCACCGGCGCCATCTCGTTGCCTCCACCGGCCAGCCAAGCGCCGCCGATGAACTGCCGATCCAGGCCGGGAATGGAAACGTCGAGCTGCACGGACTTATCCTTCAATCGCTGGTTCCGGCCGCAGTATAACGCCGGGGTCCGAACGTCGGGCGGCTGTGCCAAGTCTCTGCCAAACGTTGCTGGACTTGGCAATGGAATATCCAGAACATTGCGGAGTTCGCGCACTGTGCGCAGATTCAGGCCACAAAATGCCAAATTCCAGAACGACTTCCGATCCGCAAGGCACGGTCAGCCTGCGTGAGGTCACGCAGCAAACCGTCGACGCCGTCTTGGAACTCCGGGTAACCCAGGAGCAGGAGCGGTTCGTCGCTTCCAACGCGGTCTCAATCGCGCAAGCCCACTTCTCGCCGCAGGCGTGGTTTCGCGCAATCTATGCTGGAGAGTCGCCGGTCGGATTTCTGATGCTCTCAATCCAGCCGGAACAGGGAGAGTACTTCCTGTGGCGGTTCATGATTGACGCTCAACACCAAGGCCGAGGTCATGGGCGCCAAGCCCTGGAACTCCTGATCGAGCATGTGAAGAGGCAACCGCATGCCAAAGAGCTAACCCTGAGCCATGTGCCCGGCGCTGGCAGTCCGGAAGGCTTCTATCGGAAATTGGGCTTTGCGCATACGGGCGCACAAAAAGGCGGCGAATTGATGATGAGGCTGGCGCTGCAGTGAAAGGTCACCGCCGCGCTGCCTACAGCTCCCGCACCACCCTGAATCCGCGTGTGTCCGAGGGGCGGTCGTAGCTCTCCCGGAACGCGGGCTTAAGTTCATCGCCGGCGGAATCCCAGGCGCTGCCACGGGCGATGTGGCTGCCGCAGCCGCTGGGGCCGCAATCGTTGACCCACTCCGCCACATTGCCAAACAAGTCATGCACGCCGAGGGCATTGGCTTGGAAGGAGCCTATCGGGGCGCTGCGGACGAAGCCGTCGTCACAGTCGACGACTTGCCACTGCCGGAACACTTGGCCGAGCGAACGGTCGGCAATGTTGCCTCGTTGGCAAGGCGCAGCTGGCGACGCCCAGCGGCTGGCCACATAGGCCCATTCCCGCTCATCGGGCAGGCGGTAGAGCTTGCCGGTCTCGCGGCTCAACCAATCGGCATAGCCCACCGCTTCGCGCCAGCTCACGTTGACCACTGGGTGGCGGTCGCTGTCCATGCCCTTGGCCTTCGGCAGGCTCAGGTTCATGGCCTCGGCGTAGCGCCGGTAGTCGCCCAGGCTCACCTCGTTAATGGCGACGGCGAAGGGTTCGTCAATCAGCACCGCCTGGGCCGGCAGCGCCCGCATGCCATCGCCGTCGGCGGCACCGATGTTGGCCTTGCCCGCCGGCACCACCACCAGCCGTGGCGCCATGCCGCCACCGGCCAAGGCGTCCTGCAGGCGTTCGCCACCGCTGACTTGGTAGCGCTTCAGGACGACGCGCACCGTCCGGCCTGCCTCCGACAAGCGGAACTGCAGGAGTTCGGTGCGGTAGCCGGCCTTGCGAATCCGCAACTCCACCGGACCAGTGGGCAGTGGAACGCCCCGCTGGAAAGGTTGAAAACGACCGCTGCCGGTACGCACCACCACCTGGGAGTCCGATGGGGTCACCTGCAGGTCGAGCACACCCAGCAACCGGTCCAGGGTGACGTCAACGAGGTTGACGCCCTTGTGCAGGCGGTGGCTGCGCGTCTTGGTCCGATAGCCGTCGGCAGCCACTTCGATGCGGTAAACGCCAACGGGCAGGCGAACGCCGGGACTGTAGGGCAGCGGCCCATCAACGAGCCGGACCCGGGCGGAAGCGGGCGCCGTGCGCACCCGCAGCTCGCTCATTGCCACCCGGTTCAACTCAACGATCAGCTCCCGGCGCTCGCCCGGCAGCACCTCAATGGTCTGTGCAACCGTTTCCCGGCCGAACATTTCCAGCACCACCTGGTAGCGTCCGGACCGAAGCGAATCAAGCGCCACCGGGGTGAGGCCTTCAAAGCGCTCACCGTTGAGGGTTACCGACGCCCCCACCGGATTGGTGGCGACCAACAACCCACCGTAGGCCGGCGCAAGCTCCACCGGCACCAAGAGACGTTCGCCGCGCCGGATCTCGATTTCCGAAGCGGCGGGCGGATGGAAGCGATGCTCCACCAACAGCCGGTAGCGACCGGCGAGCACAGGGGCCAAGGTGAGTGGAGTCTCGCCGTGCGGCAGCCCGTCAAGGCGCACCTGAGCGCGCTCAGCGTTGGCCTCCACGCGCAAGCTGCCCGCTCCCAACACCAAGGGCTTGAGCACACCGACTTCCAGCGTCATCCAATCCGCGGCGGCCCACAACAAGGCTAGCGCCGCAGCCGCGGCCAGCCACCGGCGTTTCATGGCGCAGCCGTCAGCACGACATCAAAAAGCAAGCCGCAGCACACTCTCCCCGACGCAGGCGGGCTTGGCTTGGCCTTCCACCTCGACGGTTAGCTGATTGACCACCTCGATCATGCCGCCCTTCGGCTCCACGCTCAGTATTTCGCCGCGGGTGCGGATGCGGGCGCCGACCGGCACCGGCGCGGGAAAGCGCACCTTGTTCCAGCCGTAGTTGATGCCGAGCTTCATGCCGGGCAAGTCGGGCAGGCCGATGTCTTCGCTGCCGGGCAAAAAGCTCATCAGCGACATGGTCAACTGGCCGTGGGCGATGGGCGCGCCGAACGGCCCCGCCTTGGCCCGCTCCGGCTCGACATGGATCCATTGATGATCCAAGGTGGCGTCGGCAAAGGTGTTGATGCGATCCTGGGTCATTTCAAACCAATCGGTTGGCTCGGACGGTTGGCCGATTCTGGCCTTGAGCGTTTCAAGACCCTGTTCAAGTGCTTCGGTAGCCACGCAATCTCCCTGATTTCGATGGAAGGGGCGCCGATTATGCGGAGGTTCGAGCCGGGGATTCAAGCCGCCCTTGGAATCCTCCGCCCCCGGTAAAGCGCCCTTGCGCCAGCCCGACTCAGCGCGTAGCCTCGTTGAACATGGCCGATCCCTATCTTTCGAGCGCCGTCGGCGCCATCCCCATCGAGTTGGTGCCCAGCCGCGACCATGGGGGCTGGCTGAACGCCCTGTCCCCCCAAGATCGCGAGCAGGCCCAGCGCCACCGCTTCCAAGCCAAGACCGGGCAGGTTTGCTGGCTCGGCCAAGGCACCGACAACCTGCGCGTGGCCGCCGGCTGGGACGGGGCTTCCGCCATCGGCGCCCTCGGCGGACTGCCCTTGACGCTGGGCGAAGGCGCCTATCGGCTGGCCGAGCCTTTGGATGAGGTCCAACTGCTCGGATGGGGGCTCGGCTGTTACCAGTTCACGCGCTATCGAAGCGAAGCCCGGCCGGTGGCCCAGCTCGTGCTGCCGGACTCGGCGGATCACGAGCGCCTCGACAACTTCGTCTGCGCCGTGCAGTTGGTCCGCGACCTTATCAACACCCCCGCAGGCGACCTGCCGCCCAGCGTGCTGGCCGAGGAGGCGGCTCAGGTGGCGGGCGCTCAAGGTGCCGATTGCCGCATCGTAGTGGGCGACGACCTGCTCGCCGAGGGCTTCGAAGCCATTCACTCGGTCGGGCGTGCGGCGGCGGACGCGCCGCGCCTGATCGACATCACCTGGGGCGAGCCGGGGAACCCGCTCATCGTCCTGGTAGGCAAGGGCGTGTGCTTCGACAGCGGCGGGCTGAACCTCAAGCCCGCCCAAGGCATGCGATCCATGAAGAAGGACATGGGCGGAGCTGCAGCCGCACTGGGGCTCGCCCAGCTCATCATGGCCGAAGCGCTGCCGGTGCGCCTGCGGCTGCTGATCCCGGCCGTGGAGAATGCCGTCGCCGGCAACGCCTACCGTCCCGGCGACATCCTGAACACCTACCCGGGCCTGCGGGTGGAAGTTGACAACACCGACGCGGAAGGGCGGCTCATTCTCTGCGACGCCTTGGCGCTGGCCGCCGAGGATGCGCCGGAACTGATGATCGACTTCGCCACCCTCACCGGCTCGGCCCGCTCCGCAGTGGGCGCGGAGCTTTCCGCGCTGTTTTGCAACGACAACGACCTAGCCGATGGCCTGCTCGCCGCAGGCCGCGCCGTGGATGATCCCCTCTGGCGGCTGCCACTGCACGGCGATTACAACCACATGCTGAAGAGCAAGGTGGCTGACACTCTGAACGCCGCCCCCTCCCCCTACGGTGGCGCCATCATTGCGGCGCTGTTTTTGGAGAAGTTCGTCAACGGCACCCCTTGGGCGCACTTCGACATCATGGGCTACAACGTCCGCAACCGCCCCGGCCGCCCGCAAGGCGGCGAAGCCATGGCCATGCGGGCGGTGTTTCAGTACTTGGAGCAGCGATTCAAGCGCTGAGCGCTACGCCGATCGCCGCCTTGATTCGAGCGCTGCCATTTGGTCGAGGCGTGGATCGTTCGGGTAGATCCACTCATCGCCGATGACTTGGGCGACGCGCAACTCCTCCGGGATGTTGTCGATGCCGATCATGCGATCGGCGGCTTGGTTCCAATGGTAGATGCGCGCCTCCTGATAGCTCAGCGGCACGCCCTTGAAACCGTAGGACTCGACGGACTTTTGGATCCACTCGCCGAATTCCGTGTCCTCAAGCAGCACGTCGCACAGGCGTTCGCCGTCGTTCACGGTCCATGAATCCGGCTTCTCGCCGTCGCCCCAGTCCGGTGCCATGGTCCAGGTCTCCAGCCGGCACTTGTTGATGCCGTTCGGCCAGAACAGCAGTGGCGGTAGCGCCCGCTGATTCAAGGGTGACACCCAGTTGGGGAACACCCCGTAGGACTGGGTGCAGGTGCGGGCGATCTCGCCGACGGTGTCGATCTCCGCGCCGCCACCTGGCATGCGCAACTCACGCGGATCGTTGATTCCCGGCGGCGCCGGGGCAACCATGCGGCCGTGGCCGTTCGGGTACAGGGTGTTGACGTTGCGCCGGTCGTCCAGGATAGGCGCGACGGTCTTCGGGTGGATGCTGCGCACATGATAGACCTCGGTGTTGGCCTCCATGGCGATCTTCCAGTTGCAGTTCAGGTCGAAGGAGTGGCGGGCCGCCAATCGGCAGTTGCCGAACTGGAACTCCTCCCATTCCCCGGCGATGGGGCCGAGCCAGTCGAGCAGGCTGGGGGCGCCGTCGTCGAAATTGACGAAGATCAGGTTGCCGAAGCGTTCGCAGCGGATGCGCTTCAGGCCCCGGCAGGAGAAGTCCAAGCCGCGGTAATCCTCCGGGTCGCGGATGGCCAGCAGTTCGCCGTCGTGGCTGTAGGTCCAGCCGTGGTACTTGCAGACCAAGCGCGGCCGCTGGCCGGATTCCTGGGTGACGATGGGTGCCCCGCGATGGCTGCAGGTGTTGTAGAAGGCATTGATGTCGCCGCTGTCGGCATGCACGATCAGCACTGGTTGGCCGGCGTTCTCCCAAAGGCGGAAGCAGCCCGGCTCCGGCACCTCGTCGATGTGGCCGGCGAGCAGCCAGGACCGGCGCCAAATGTGCGCCTTCTCCAGTTCGAAGAAACGCGGGTCCGTGTAACGTCCGCCGGGTAGGTCGGGCAGTGCGGGAAAGCCCGCCGGCGGCTCCCTGCGGCCCGCCTCAAATTCCATCAGATCCCGCAACTGGGCGATTTCTTGCTGATCCACGAACACTCCTCCTAGCTCCTGACCGAAGGCCCTAGTTTAACCGCAGTTCGGGGTTCGACAACTTCGGCTATGATTCGCCGCGCAATCTTGATGACGGCTGTAAAGTGATCCGAACCACGGCAAACCGCAACCGGCGACGATGGCGGCGCAGGCTGGCCATGCTGGCTTGGGCGGCGACGGCAGGCGCGGCGGCGGAAACGGCGCCATTGATCACTGGCGAATTGGGCTTTCCCGAATTGCCGCAGGCCGAGGGCGGCTTGACCGTCACTTGGTACGGCGTCACCACCCTGCTGTTCGACGATGGCGACACCAAGGTGATGATCGACGGTTTCTTCAGCCGACCGCAGCCGCCGCCCATCGACGAACTTGCCAATGACCCCTCGGCTTGGGTGCGGTTTCGAGTCGCGCCGGATGCTGACCAGATCGAGCGCATGATCAAGCAAGCGGGCCTTAAGGAGCTTGCGGCCATCACGCCGGTCCACTCCCACTACGACCACGCCATGGATTTGGGCGTCATCGCCAAGCGAACCGGCGCCGTAGTGCTCGGCTCCGAGTCCACCGCTAACATCGCCCGGGGAGCGGACGTGCCTGAATCGCAAATCAGAACCGTCACCGAGCAAGGCGAGTTCCGCTTCGGCCAATTCACCGTGCGCCTGATCCGCTCCACCCACGCACCCTTGGTCGATGGCGGCCCACCCATTCCCGGCTCCATCGATGCGCCTTTGCGGCCCCCGGCCAGCCTTCTGGACTGGAAGGAAGGCGGATCCTATACCATCCTCATCAGCCATCCGGCCGGCACCGCCCTAGTCCAAGGCAGCGCCGGCTACGTGAAAGACGCCCTGGATGGCGTCTCAGCCAACGTGGTCCTGCTCGGCATCGGCGGGCTCGACACCTTGGGCGCTAGGCATAGCCGGAACTACTATGCCGAAATCGTCACCGCGGTCGGCGCGAAGTGCGTGCTGCCCATCCATTGGGACGACTTCTTCCTGCCGTTGGGCGAGATTAAGCTCGATGGCGATCCCATCATGCTGGGCTGGCTGCAGGAATTGGCCGACGCCGACGGCGCCACCCTCGCGACGCTGCCCTACGGCGCCGCCGTCAACCCCTTCGACAGCTTGTGCGGACTGCCACCGTCGCGTTCAACCGAAACAGCAACCGGACCCCCTTCATGAGCCTGATCCACACTTTCAGCGGCAATCCCTTGGACCGCGCCGACGCGAAACGCCGAGATGCCGATTGGCTGGCGGCCGCAGAGCGCAGCTTCTCCAGCCGCTTTCTGCCCTTCGCCGACCTCAACGTGCTGCTCAAGGGCAACGCCCTAGGATGGGTGTCGGCGGTCGAAGTCGAGGCCGCAGCCAACGGCGCAGAGCCCATTCTGCTGGGCCTCGACGAGGATGTCGCCCACTTTGCCGTGGATGTGTCCGGTGACGGCGACCCCTTGGCCCGGCTGGGTCTGAGCGGCAGCTGGCGCTTCGAGGATTGCCGCATGGCGGCCATGCGCATGGCGGCGGCGGACACCGGCATCGTCGCCCAAGCCCGTGCCCAACTCGGCTGGCACGACCGGCATCGCCATTGCAGCGTGTGCGGCGCGCCGACCACCATCGCCAAGGGTGGCCACGTCCGGCAGTGCGGCGCCTGCGGGGCGGAGCACTTCCCGCGCACCGATCCGGTGGTGATCATGCTCATCACCGACGGCGACCGCTGCCTGCTTGGCCAACCCCACGGTCCCTTGGTGCGCACCGGCATGTACTCGGCGCTGGCCGGATTCATGGACCAGGGCGAGTCCATCGAGGAGGCGGTGCGCCGCGAGGTGTTCGAGGAAGCCGGCCTATCCGTGGGCGAAGTGAGCTACCACTCATCACAGCCTTGGCCGTTCCCCTCCTCGCTGATGATCGGCTGCCACGGCAAGGCGCTGAGCACGGACATTAAAATCGATCCCGAGGAAATGGCTGACGTGCGCTGGTTCGAGCGCAGCGAAGTGGTCCGAGCGCTGGACGGCGCCAGCACCACGCTGAAGGTGCCAGGAGCCATCGCCATCGCCCACCACCTCATCAAGGACTGGGCCCTGGGCTAGTCCGGCAGCCCCAACACCCGCTTGGCGATGATGTTGAGTTGAATCTCCTTGGTGCCGCCAGCGATGGTCAGGGCCTTTTGGCGCAGCCACTCGCGGGTGGCTTCGAGTTCCTCGGCGGCAAAGCCCTCCCCTTCCCAGCCAACGCCTTGCAGGCCCATGGCGGAGAGAACGAGCTCGTTGCCGTCCTGGGCGTTCAGGGCGCCGGTGAGCTTCACCGCGGAGGACGCAAAGCCAGGCGCCCTCGCCTGCGTTTCCTCGATGACCCGCCGCTGCGTCAAGCGTTGCGCGTGGCCGTTCTGTTCGATGCGGATCAGCCGTTCGCGCAGGTCGGCATCCGCGATTCGGCCATCGGCGACGGGCGCGTAGCGCATGATGGTCCGCGGCAAGCGGCTGTCCGCCGTGCGCCCGCCCTGGGAGCCGGAGACGTTGATGCCCGCATGGGTGGAGCGCTCGAACTGCAACAGGCGCTTGCCCACGGTCCAGCCGTTGTCGATGCCACCCACCACGTCCGCCACCGGGGCGATGGCGTCCTCAAAGAGGGTTTCGTTGAAGGGCGATGAGCCGGAGATCAGGCGGATGGGGCGCACCTGCACACCGGGTTGGTCCATGTCCACTAGGATCAGGCTGATGCCAGGGCTATTCAAAAGTCCTGACGGCGGTTGGCTGAGGTTTCCGGTTGGTTT
>VYDB01000024.1 GCA_009843635.1 Gammaproteobacteria bacterium | reverse complement strand
TCCGTTCCCGGAAGCAGACCGCATCAAGTTCCTGCCGGCCTCGATCGATTGGTGCGAGTGAATAAGGGGGAACGGTTGCGGGTCGCACCGCCCGGCTATCCCCAAGGCATGGCTCAGATCAACGGCAAGACCCGCATCCATGATACGGGCAGGCTGTCTTTGCCGCGGAGTTCAATATCAACGACCGCCAGCGGGCGGCGTGGTGCCGCTCGGTTGAGCTGCTGCAGGGGGATTCGAGGCCGAGGCCGATGGCGGCCATCGCCGACGACACCTTGTGCCGCTGCCTGGACAGTGGGCACGCCAAAGGGCGGCTGACCAAGCTGGAGAGGTCGTTCGTGGGCAAGCCTTGGCGGAAATCAAGCGCTTTGCCGGACGTCCCGCTCTCGTTTTGAATCAGTGAAGTCCTTCAATGTTCTGAGGTTGGACGGGGACGGTTCCTTGCAGTTGTTGGGCGGCCCAATTGGCCATCGACGGAATCGACAATGCCCAAACGCCGTCCCTTCGCTCAACGACACCGTTCTCCTTGAGCGACTCCCGTGTTTTCTCGATGTCCGGAATGGGCTTGTCTGACGGCCAGAACTTTCGGACTTCCTGTTCGCAAAACTCATCCAACTGCCAATCGGAGGCTCGAACCGCTTGCTTGGGGAGTTGGGCAATGATCTGTTTGGCCAACTCGCCGTCACCGCCGGGCGCATCGACGTCTTTCATCCGTTCTTCGTAGTGTTCGGCTCTAAGCTCGGCACAGCGAGCCTTGATTATGTTGTGGTCCAAGGCCAAGGCGTTGCCGTCGGCTTCAAGCAAGGCTTCGCAGATGGCCTTTTGGGCGCTTTGCAGGTGCCTTGGCCAAACGAATGCGGCTTCCGCTGCCAGATTGGCCAGCGATTGCCCGACGGCTACGGAGCCCTCGTCGGGTTCCAATTCGGCAAGCATCCGCATGGTGGAGTCAACGCATTCCTGATGGGTCATCGCCGTCATGTTGATGGTGGTCGAGTCCCCGGACCTTGTTAGGCCGGGGTGGCGATTGATGTGCTCCTTGGCGTGACCCAAGCCGGTGAGCACCACGACGCAAGGAATCTGGTCGGATTCGCCCAATCCGCCCACATGCAGTTCCGTGAGCACGTTGAGGGCGTTGTTGGGCAAGCTGTGGGCCTCGTCAATGTGCAGCACGAAGCGCAAGCCTTCGGTTAAGTGTTCCTGCACAGCCTTTTGAAGCTCTTGTGTCAGGGCGCGTCCGGCTAGTTGCTCAATGGACGCGGCAGCCCAATGCGTAGCCGCAAGAGCTTGGCGCCCCTCTTGCCGGGAAGCGGCGTTCCTTATGCGTTCCATCATGGATGGGAAATCAGTCAAATGCCGTCGCGACAGCTTGATGAACACGGCATCTGGGGTGATTTTGGCCAAGTGGGCGGCGAGCGAGGTTTTGCCGCAGCCGGGTGCGCCTTGGTAGATGCGAAAAACGGCTTGGACGCGTCTTGTGGACGCGTTCAGGGAGAACTTGAACTGTTCAATTTCCTTGACCCGCCCCTCGAAGTACCGGGCCTCATCACGGGGGATGTCCTCGAAGGCGATCTGTTGGGCAAGTTCTGCGTTGAACGTCATGGTTTGTAGCGTCTCCAGCCTCATCATACTATCCCAACCCGATTCGGTTTGGTCAAAAGGGCAATAGCTGGGCGCTAAAGGGCGCTTGTCATCAAAAGGCGATGCCAAAGGACTGTGATGCTGTGACACAATTTCCCGACATGACAGGAAGGTTCCGCAGTCGGCCGCAGGAGGCCGCTTAGCTCGTGCGCCTGTCCTGGAACGAGGTCCGCGCCCGGGCCGCGGCGTTCGCGGATGAGTGGCAGGATGCGGCCTACGAGAAGGGCGAGACGCAGAGCTTCTACAACGCGTTCTTCCAAGTGTTCGGTGTTCAGCGGCGAAGCGTGGCGCGCTACGAGGAGCACGTCGCGAAGCTGGACAACCGCTCGGGCTTCATCGATCTGTTCTGGCCCGGCGTGCTCATCGTCGAGCAGAAAAGCGCCGGGCGCGACCTGAACGCGGCCTACGAACAGGCCGGGGAGTACTTCGACGCGCTGTCCGAGCGCGACCGCCCTCGCCACATCCTCGTCAGCGACTTCCAGACCTTCGAGCTTCACGACCTGAGCGAGCGGCGGAAGACCGCCTTCGCGCTGGCGGACTTGCCCGCCCACGTGGAGGCGTTCGGCTTTATTCTCGGCCGCGAGCGCCGGACCTTCCGTGACCAGGACCCCGCCAACATCGAGGCGGCCGAACTGGTCGGCCGGCTGCATGACGCACTGACGGAGGCGGGCTACCGGGGCCACGACCTCGAGCGCTTTCTCGTTCGCATCGTGTTCTGCCTGTTCGCGGACGACACCGGAGTATTCGAGCCCCGCGACATTTTCCTGGACTTCATCGAGACCCGCACGGGCGAGGACGGCGCCGATCTGGGCGCGCTGCTGATGCAGTTGTTTCAAGTGCTGGACACGCCGGTGGCAGACCGGCTGGCTACTCTGGATGAGGACTTGGTCCGCTTTCCCTACGTCAACGGCGACCTCTTCAACGGGCCGTTGCGCATCCCGGCCTTCAATTCGGACATGCGCGAGAGGCTGCTGGACCTCTGCCGCTTCGACTGGTCGAACATCTCCCCGGCCATTTTCGGCTCCCTGTTCCAGTCCGTGATGGACCCGAAGGAGCGCCGGGCCAAGGGGGCGCACTACACGACCGAGAGAAACATCCTCAAGGTCATCGAGCCGCTGTTCATGGATGACCTGCGAGCGGAGTTCGAGCGCTTGAAGTCCCGCAAGGACAGCCGCCGCCTGCCGGAGCTTCGGGCGTTCCAGGCGAAGCTCGGGCGGCTGAAGTTCCTCGACCCGGCCTGCGGCTGCGGGAACTTCCTCATCATCGCCTACCGGGAGTTGCGGCTTCTGGAAATCGAGGTGGTCCGGGAGATTCGCGACGCGACCGCCGCATCGACGCAGGAGGTGCTCGACACGGCATGGCAGTCGGTGGTGGATGTGGACCAGTTCCACGGGATCGAGCTTGGGGAGTTCCCGGCCCGCATCGCGGAGACGGCGCTGTGGATGATGGACCACATCATGAACAACCGGCTGAGCCTGCAGTTCGGCCAGTCCTTCGCCCGCATCCCGCTTGAGAAATCGCCGCACATCGTCAGCGGCGACGCGCTGGAGATCGATTGGTCCAGCCTGCTGGCGCCCGATGACTGTTCCTACCTGCTGGGCAATCCGCCATTCGTGGGCGCGAAGTTCCAGACGGCGGAGCAGCGCGCACAGGTGCGGGAGATCGCTGCGCTCGGCGGGAGCGGCGGCACGCTCGATTACGTTGCCGCGTGGTTCATCAAGGCAGGGGAGTATGTGGAGGGCAGCAGCGCCCGGATCGGCTTCGTCGCGACCAACTCGATCACCCAGGGCGAGCAGGTCGCGCAGCTTTGGCCGGTCCTGTTCCAGCGCTGCGGGCTCGAGATCGCCTTCGCGCACCGAACGTTCGCGTGGGGATCGGATGCGCGAGGCAAGGCGCACGTGCATGTCGTCATTCTCGGCCTCGACCGGAGTGAGGCCGCACGGTCGGAAAAGCGCCTGTTCAGCTATCCCGACATCAATGGCGATCCGGAGGAAAGCCTCCACGCGGCGCTCTCGCCGTACCTGTTCGATGCGGGTGAGTTATCGGACCCGTATTTGGTGGTGCGTGGCGAAAGCGTGCCGCTCAACGGGATGGGCAGACTGGTTATCGGCTCCAAGCCTATCGATGGCGGCAACTACATTTTTGATGCGGAGGAACGTGCTGCGTTTCTTGATGGGGAACCGAAAGCCGCGCCGTGGCTCCGACCTTTCATGGGCGCGCGCGAGTTCCTCCAAGGTGGCGAGCGGTGGATTCTGGCGCTGCACGATGTGCCACCCGGAGTGCTGGCGGGGCTGTCCCATGTGCGAAAGAGGATCGCCGCTGTCCGCGCCTACCGTGAGGACAGCAAGAGCGCACCGACACAGAAGCTTGCGGAGACTCCCACGCTCTACCATGTCAATGTTGTTCCTACCGCGCCGTTTCTTGTGGTTCCGAAGGTCAGCTCGGAACGCAGGGAGTATGTGCCCATAGGCTGGGTGGAGCCGCCAACGATACCGAGCGACCTCGTTTTCGTGCTCCGAGACGCCTCGCTGGCAGACTTCGCGCTGCTGACCTCTGCGATGCACATGGCGTGGCTGCGGCATATCGGGGGACGGCTCAAGAGCGACTACCGCTACTCCATCGGCCTCGTTTACAACACCTTCCCACTTCCGTCTGATGATGTTGACCTTTCGAAGCTGGACCCGATCGCCCAAGCCGTGCTCGATGCCCGTGCGGCCCACGCGGACGCGACGCTCGCCGACCTTTACGATCCGGACTTGATGCCGCCAAACCTGCGCCGGGCGCATCAGGCGCTCGATAGGGCGGTGGATCGTCTCTATCGCCGCGCTGGCTTCGCCTCCGAACGCGAACGCGTTGAGCATCTGTTCATGCGCTACGAGAAGCTGTGCGCACCATTGGAATCCACAATCAAGCGGAGCAGGAAGCGGCCAAAGTGATGGCGTGCTGGTGCGGCACTGTTTGATTCGCGTCACCATGGGAACTCAGTCGGGGGTGGGACGCCCCAGATGGTCTATCGCACGGCACTCGCTCCGGATGGCGCGCGCATCCCATCCGTTCAGTCCGATAGAGCCGAGCCTGTGCTAGAGTGGGTGAATCAGTCCAAGCATGGAACCCGTTCATGACAGCGGACATGCTCGCCAACGTCTCGACCGCCAAGCTGTCAAGGCAAGAATCAAAGCGGATTCTCAAGCTCGCGAGAGCAGGGCTGTGGACGCGAGTGTTTCCGGCTGGCTCGATGGAACGGCCGAGGCTGTTGGTGGGGCGTGAACGGCAAGCGGCGAAGCTCAATGCGCTGATGGACGAATTGCTTGGGCGGGTTGAGGGACGCGGCGGGGGCACCCTCGGCGTTGTGCTGTACGGCCCACGCGGCGTCGGCAAAACGGTTTTGCTGGACACCTTGGCGGAATTCGCCGAGGGCAGTGCCTTGGTCGTACGGGGCACCGGCAACAGTCTAGCCTCCGTCAGCAGCTTGATTCAGTTCGTCCTTGGGAAGATCTCGCCAGCGCCGGAGACCACCCGCTCGTCGCGGGGCAAGCTGGCCTTGGGCGGTACCGGCATTGAAGGCGGTGTCGAGACGAAAACGTTGGGCGGGCGGCCGCAGGCGGGATCTGTCGAGGACGCGATGATCGCCCTCGTTGGGGATAGCGGGGGCGGGATGCCCAAGCCGACGTTAATGACGTTTGACGAGGCCCACGTCAGCGACCCCTTGGCTCTGGGCGCTCTCTTGAATGCGGTGCAATTGCTCAATGGAAGAGGCTGGCCGGTTGCCGTCGCTCTGGCAGGGACGCCGGACGTGCTTGATGTGTTGCGGGGCGCAAAGGCAACTTGGTTTTTGGATCGGGGGGCGAGTCGGCGCCTGATCCCCGTGGGCAACCTGACCGACAGGGAATGTGCGCTTGCCATTTCTGAACCATTGCACTGCGCAGGGGTGCAATTTGATCTCGATGAACTTGACGAAGCAGCCAAGTGGTGCCGGGGCAGCCCGTACTTCAGCCAAGCTCTAGGGCTAAGCGCGCTGGTTTCGGCCTATGAGGAAGGCGGAGGGGAGCGGCGGGCGGACTTCCGAGAAGGCGGGCCGGTTGGAACGCGGTTTCAGGAAGCCGCATTGAATCGCTATGTTCAGGCTTGGGCGGACATTGACGACAAAGGGCTTACTGGCTGCGCACGCCAACTCGGCGCACTCTGGCGTTGGTCTCAGGCGGACCCGAATCGTGAGATAGACTCGTACCAAGTGGATCAAGCCGTGCAATCAGGCCTGCGCACCCCGCCGGTCAATGTGGAGGCGCAGCATTCCCCACGGGAGGCCAAGCGGCACTTTAGGCATCTTGGTCTTCTCTGGTCCCCTTCAGGCAGCAGGTCGGGTCCTTGGGAGGTCGGGGTGCCGAGCTTCTTCGACTACGTTGAGTCCATCTACCAGTCGGAGACGGCCTTTGGCTATCACCGGACGCTTGAGGCTTTGAATGCCGACTTGGCGGGCTTCATTCCCCGCGAATCCTCGTCCGGCGAGGAAAGGGGAAGGCCGGCGTCCTCGTAGAGCCGCCGATTGGACTGGTATCATTGTGGCCGACCCAGCCCAACAAACTGGCGAACCCATGAGCGAAGCCGCCGCCGAGCCGATCGAATCCATTCCCGCGCAAGGGGAGGGCACTGCATCCCAGTTGCTGCCCTTTTCGTTCGCCCGCCGCTTTGGCGCGGTCATCACTAGTGCCGAAACGGTGAGCGGCGAGCTCGATGTCGCTTGCCGGGAAGCGCCCGCCCTAGCCACCTTGGCGGAAATCAAGCGCTTTGCCGGGCGTTCCATCAAGCTGCGGCTCGTCAGCGCTGCTGAATTCGACGAAATCCTAAGCTCGACCTACGCTCGGGATTCATCCGCAGCGCGGCAGATGGTTGAGGACATGGGCGACGAAATGGACTTGGCGAGCCTTGCCGACTCCGTGCCGGAAACCGAGGACCTCCTTGAGCAGGAGGACAACGCGCCCATCATCCGGCTGATCAACGCGCTGCTGGCTGAAGCCATTCGCGAAAACGCCTCCGACATCCACGTGGAGACCTTTGAAAAGGACTTGGTGGTCCGCTTCCGGGTGGACGGGGTGATGCGGGAAGTGGTCCGTCCCAAGCGGCAGTTGGCGCCGCTGCTGGTGTCCCGCATCAAGGTGATGGCGCGCCTCGACATCGCCGAAAAGCGCATTCCCCAGGACGGCCGCATTGGGCTGCGCATTGGCGGACGGGAAGTGGACGTGCGGGTCTCCACGTTGCCGGCCAGCAACGGCGAGCGGGTGGTGATGCGCCTGCTCGACAAGCAGGCAGGCCGGCTGCAGTTGTCGCACTTGGGCATGTCCGACGAAGACCTCACCCGCATTCGCGACATCGTGCATCGCCCCCATGGCGTCATGCTGGTGACCGGCCCCACCGGTTCCGGAAAAACGACGACTCTCTACGCCTCCCTCTCTGAGCTATCGACCCGCACGATCAACATCCTCACCGTCGAGGATCCCATCGAGTACAACTTGGCCGGCGTCGGGCAGACACAGGTCAACACCAAGGCGGACATGACCTTCGCCCGGGGCCTGCGCGCCATCCTGCGGCAGGATCCCGACGTGGTGATGGTGGGTGAAATAAGGGATCTGGAGACGGCGCGAATCGCGGTGCAGGCCAGCCTGACCGGACATCTGGTGCTTTCCACGTTGCACACCAACACGGCGGTGGGCGCCGTCACCCGGCTGATGGACATGGGGATTGAACCCTTTTTGCTGTCCTCAAGCTTGGTCGGCTGCTTGGCGCAACGCCTTGTCCGAGTGCTTTGCGGCGAATGCCGGGCCCGGCGGCCGGCCACGCCTTCGGAGCTCGACTTCCTGGAGATGGGTTCCGCCCTCGTGTTCGAGGCCTCGGGCTGCGACGCCTGCGGGCAGACCGGCTACCGCGGCCGCACCGGCATCTATGAGTTGATCGCCGTCGATGACGGTCTCAAGCAGCTGATTCACGACCGCAGTTCGGAACAGGCCTTGACCCACTATGTCCGAAGATCGGCGCCCAGCATCCGCCAGGACGGCAAGAACAAGGTGCTCGCGGGGGTGACTTCCGTGCAGGAGGTGCTGCGCGTCACGCGGGAAGATTGATGCGCCTTCTCCGCCATCACCGAGCTCGGGCCACGCCCGCTTGACGGCGGGGCAGAGTCCATGGCGGCATTCGAATACACGGCTCTTGAAGCAGGGGGACGGCGGCGCAAGGGCGTGCTCGAGGCGGATAGCGTCCGCCAGGTCCGGCAACTGCTGCGTGACCAAGGCTTGGCGCCCTTGGCGGTGGAGACCGCATCGGAAAGCCGCGGCGGCCCCGGCCGGAGCCGGGCGAATCGCGCCTCGATCACCCAATTCCGGCGGCGCCTGAGCGGCCTCGACCGGGTGCTGGTGACCCGCCAGTTGGCGACCTTGATCGGTGCGGGCCTGCCGGTGGAGGAAGCCCTGGACGCGGTGGCCCAGCAGTCTGAAAAGCAATACGCCGCAGTGCTTGTGATGGGCATACGAAGCCGCGTCCTGGAGGGCCGCTCATTGGCCTCCGCCTTGGCCGACTTCCCCACCAGCTTCAATGCCCTGTACCGCTCGACGGTGGCGGCTGGGGAGCAGTCCGGCCATCTCGACCGGGTGTTGGAGAACTTGGCCGACTACACTGAACGGCGGTTTGAGGCTTGGCGCAACGTGGAGATGGCGCTGCTTTATCCCGTGGTTCTGCTCCTTCTGGCCATGCTCATCGTCGGTGCTCTAATGGTCTTCGTGGTGCCGGACATGGTCCGGGTGCTGGAGAACATGGGACGGGAACTCCCGGCGGTCACCCAGTTCCTGATCGGCGCATCGGCCTTCGTGCAGGATTGGTGGTGGGCGCTGCTGCTGACCGCGGCGGCAGCCGCATTGGGGGTGGAGCGGCTGCTGCGCCTGCCGGCACTGCGTTTGGCTTGGGATCGGCAAAAGCTCAATGCGCCGTTTTTCAAGCGCATCGTTCGGGCCAGCAACGCAGCACGGTACGCCAACACCCTAAGCATCCTCAACGCCAGCGGCGTTCCCTTGGTGGACGCCATGGGCATTGCCAGCGAAGTGGTGGCGAACACTTGGCTGCGGCGACGGCTGCAGGGGGCCACCCAACGGGTGAAGGAGGGCGCCAGCCTGCGCACCGGCTTGGAGGAAGCCGGACACTTCCCGCCGATGCTGATGCACATGGTTGCCAGCGGCGAGGCCTCCGGTGAACTCGATGCCATGCTGGAGCGGGTGGCGACGCACCAACAGGCGGAAGTGGAACGCATCGTCGGGGCGCTGGTGGCCTTGTTCCAGCCCATGATGCTGCTCTTGATGGGCGGCATGGTGATGTTCATCGTCATGGCCATATTGCTGCCCATCCTCAACATGAACCAGCTTGTGTAAACTCGCCCCATGAAAACCGTTGCACCACCTTCCTCCAGCCGATCGAGCGGATTCACACTCATCGAAATCCTGGTCGTGGTGGTCATCATCGGCATTCTTGGCGCGGTGATCGTGCCCAACCTGCTGTCCCGTCCCGACCAAGCCCGCATCACGGCCGCCCAGCAGGATTTGCGTGCCTTGGGCAGCGCCCTCGACATGTACCGGCTGGACAACTTCCAGTATCCGTCCACCGATCAGGGGCTGAGAGCGCTGGTCAGCCAACCGTCCGGATTTCCGGAGCCCAAGAACTGGAATCCAGACGGCTACATCAAGGCATTGCCTAGCGACCCTTGGGGTTCACCCTACATGTATGAACGCAATGGCTCGGAAGTGTCCGTCTTTTCCCTTGGCGCCGACGGTGCGGAGGGCGGCGAGGGCGTAGCCGCCGACATCCATCTCGACAATATTTGAATTGACCTGACGCTATCCGTTTAACTTATTGATTTAATTATATAAATGTGTTTCCGTCTGACCCAGCCCCAAACGTGGAGCCGCGGATTCACATTGCTTGAGTTGCTGGTGGTGGTCGCCATCTTGGCAGTTCTTGTGGGCACCGTGGTCGTGGGGTTCACCGGCGCGGACGAGGAGCGGCGCCTGCGCACCTTGGCGGAAGGCATCCAAGCACGCCTTGAGCTGGCCCGTCAAAACGCCCTGCAGCGCAACCGGGAGTGGGGCGTTCATGTTGAGGACAACAGCTATCGCTTCACCGAATTCGACCCGCAGTCGGGCATCTGGATCACCCAAGCCCAGCGTCCCTTTGCGGCCACCGGCGCTGCGCCCCGCATCGAGTTCGAGGTGGAGGTGGAAGGATTTGACCTAGGCCCGTTCAATGTCCCAGACGAGGAGATCCCCGACATCGTGCTGTTCTCCAGCGGCGAGGTGACGCCCTTTACTTGGGCCTTGCTGCCGGATTGGGACACGACGCCCTGGACGTTGTCCAGCGATGGCTTGGCCGCGGTCACCGCCCAACGGCTGGATCCGCGGCGCCTCGGCTCAAGCCGGCGAGCAACCCGGGGGGACCAGGGGAACCTGACTCACTTGTTCAACGAGTCCAGGTCTCCATAGCGCCAGCAGTCCATGCGCGGCTTCACCCTGATCGAAATCCTCATCGCGCTCGTGGTGCTGGCTGCCACTGGGTTGGCGCTATCGTCCGCTATCGGCAACGTGGCCTTCCAGACGTGGTCCCTGGAGCGCCGCACCGCCGCCCATTGGGTGGCCGAGAACCACTTGGCGCGGGCGCAGCTCACCCGGCTGAACAACAGTGCGCCGCTGGAAGCGGGCCGCCACTCCGAGACCGTGGTGCTCTCCCGGCGCCGCTGGCGCGTTCGGCAGTCCGTGGCCGAGACCAGCCACCCCTTGTTCTGGCGGGTGGAGATCGAAGTCAGCGAATTGGTGGACAATCAGGAGGTCGGGCCCTTGGGGCGCTTGGTTGGCTTCGTCGGACGTCATTGACATGGCGGGCCTCCGGCACTCCCGCGGATTCACCTTGGTCGAGGTGCTGGTCGCACTGGCGGTGTTTGCCGTCGTCGGGCTGATGTCGGCGCAACTCATGTCCCGCACCTTGGCCAACCACGAGAGCTTAAGCGAACGGTCGGGGCGCTTGGCCGAAGTGCAACGGGCCATGCTCATCCTCAAGCGCGACCTGGTGCAGATCAGTGGCCGGTCGGTGCGCGACCTCTTTGGCGACCCCCTTGCGCCAGTGATGATCGGCGCCGATGGAATGATGGAGTTTTCCCGCGCCGGTTGGCGCAATCCCTTGAATTCTCCGCGCGCCGAGATGCAGCGGGTGGCCTATCGAATGCACGAAGGCCACCTCCATCGGGCTTGGTGGAGCGTGCTCGACCGCGCCCAGGATTCGGAACCCGTGGTGCAGCGCCTGCTCAGCGACGTGGACCAGGTGGAGTTCTTTGCCTTGGACGCCAATGGCGACGAGCACAGCTTTTGGCCCAACCAGCTAGGCGGCGCGCCCTTGGCGGCCATCATCATGCGGTTGGAGTGCGAGCCGTTCGGCATCGTCGAGCGCATTTGGCCGGTAGCCGGGACCTTGGGCGCTTGGACGCCAATGCCGGCGGAGGGAGCCGGGGAAGGCGAGGGGGAACCCCTCGCATGAGAGCCCTCAGCCGGGGAGCGCGAGGGGGCACCCCTCGTGTAAAGGGCGTGGCGTTGATTAGCGTTCTGCTCGTCGTGGTGGTGCTCACTTCAGTGGTCTATCACCTAACCTCGCGCCACGCTTCAAGCCTCGCCCAGAGCCAAAACGCGCTCGGCTTCGACCAAGCCATGGCCTATGCGCTTGGCGGCGAGGCCCTGGCCCGTCAGGTGCTCTACCAAGACCGAACCGAGACCGGGCCGGAAATCGACAGCTTCGAGGAGGATTGGGCCCAAGCCTTCCCGCCCTTTGAACTCGATGAGCAGGGATGGGTTGAAATTCAAGCCCGCGACCTGAACGGCTGCTTCAATCTCAACGCCTTGGTCGGCGAGGAACCGGCCGACGGGACGTCGGGCCCCCATCTCGACCGCTTCAAGACGCTGCTGCGCAATCTCGACATCCCGGAGCCGGTCGCCGACGAGACCCGGGATTGGATCGATGCGGACCAAACCGTGTTCGGCTTTGGCGCCGAAGACAACGACTACCTTGGTCTGCAGCCCGGCTATAGCACGTCCGGACAGCCCTTGGCCCACGTCTCGGAACTGCGGCTGATGCGGAGCATGACGCCGGAGCATCTGCAGCGATTGAGACCCCACGTTTGCGTCCTGCCGGTCAACGCCTTGAAGCTAAACGTCAACACCGCCACCAGCCACGCCTTGGCCGCCTTGGCGCCGGAACTCAACGAAGCCGAACTCAGGGTGCTTACGGAAACGCCTAGGGCCTTTGCCGATTTGGCGGAGTTCACCAAGGTCGCCGCCGGTTTCGAGACGGTGACGCCCCACCTGGGGGTGACCAGCGAGTATTTCGAAGTGCAGGTGCGGGTGGCAGTGGGGGACGGCACCGCCATGCTAACATCGGTGCTTCACCGTGATCCCGAAAGCAGCGCCATCACCCTGATCTCCCGGGATCTGGGCCGAGACTTCCGCTCACGTTTGGTAGCTGAAATCGAGGAGGCCTGAACGCCGCTGATGCCTTCCACCCTGTTCATCCGCCTGCAGGCGCCGGCCATTCGGCACGGTGAGGGTTGGCAACTCGACTGCGAGTGGCTGGTCGCTGACGCCAAAGGACGCCGCCAAAGCCGCGGCTTCGCCGATTGCAATGAACTGCTTGAGCGAGTGGCGGCCGAGACGTCGATGGTCGATGGGGCCGCGTCCTTTGCCGAGGTCGTCGGCTTGGTGTCCAACCAACACATCTTGAGCCTGCAATGCGACGTTCCCGGCCGTCGGGCGAGCCAGCTTCGCCAAGCGCTGCCCTACGTGGTAGAAGAGTTCACCGCCGCGGAGATCGAAGATCTGCACATCGCTCACGGGACAATCAAGGCCGGCACGCCGGTAGCCTGCTGCCTCGTCGCCAAGTCCCTGTTGGACGACTGGCTCGCCAGCTTAGCGGAGGCGGGCATCAGGCCGCAAAGCCTGGTCGCCGAATCGGAGCTGCTGCCCCACGAGCCTGGCTGCCTGAGCATCCTGTTCGACGGGGATGCCGTGCTGATGCGTTCCGCCCGCGAAGCGGCGACCTTGGAGCGCGCCAACCTGCTGATGGCCTTGGCCACCATCGGTGACGAGCGGGTAAGGCCGCTCAACGGCTCCTTGAGCGAATTGGAACGCAGCCAGTTCGACGGCGAGGTGGAGGAGGCGGCCGGCGTGCCGCTCGATGGAGTCCGGCAGGATGCGCTTGACTACCTGGCCGGGCGTTGGCTGCACCGCGGCGACGTCATCAACTTGCTGCAGGGCGACTATCGTTTGGAGTCTTCCGTGCGGCCCGGCAGGGCGAAATGGCGGGGCATCGCTGCTTTGGCGGCACTTTGGCTGCTGGTCGCCCTGGGAACGACCGTTGCGGAAGGCTGGTGGTCATCGCAAAAGGCGGATGCCTTGGAAGCCAGTGCCTTGGCCCTTTATCGGGACATTTACCCCGACGACCAGAGCGTCACGGCCCAGAGCTTGCGCCGCCGCCTCAACGCGCGGCTGGGCGAGAATGCAGGACCAAGCGGTGGAGCGGGTGCCGTCTCTTTAATCGATCTGCTCGGCCATATGGCGAGCGTCATCAAACCCTCGATGACCGTCGCCAGCATCGACTACAACGAACGGCGCGGCGAGTTTCAAGCCGAACTGATCGTGCGGCGCTACGCGGACGCCGACGAAGTTCTGGAGGCGATTGCTGGGCGCGGCCTCGAAGCCGAAATCAGCTCCGCCGAACAGGTGGAGGGCGGCGTCAGCGCCCGCTTTCGCCTGAGCGGGCTCTAGGACCGCTCCATGCGGACGTTTCTCATCAACGCTTGGCGCGAGTCTTCAACCAGCCGCTGGTGGCGGACCAAGGCGGGTCACGAACGGCTGATCTACACCGCCTTGGCGGCGGCGGTGGGCGCAGCGCTTCTGTGGGTCGCAATCTGGCGTCCGCTAGGAGATTGGCACGCGCAAGAAATGCGCCGGCTCGATAATGCCCAGCGGCTGCTCGAATGGGTGACCCTCAATGAAGGTCGTGCCCGGGCTGCCGCCAAGGGCGCAGAACAGCGCGACGAGGCAGGAACGGGCTCCATCCTGCCGGCCATCACCCAAGCGGCCGAGGCCGCCGGCATTCGCTTGGCGCGGCTGCAGCCGGAGAGCGGCGGCGCAGTGTCGGTATCCTTGGAACAACAGTCCTTCGAACAAGTGGTGGCTTGGTTGGCGAAGCTCAGCGATGGCAATGGGGTGAGGGTGGTGCAGGCTTCCTTGGATGCCCACCGCGCACCGGGCTTCGTCAATGCCCAGCTACGCTTGGCCGCTACGCCCTGAACTTGTGCGCCCGGAACAAAATTTAACATAATAAAGATTATGCGCAGTTATCTAACCGCGCTTTCGTCAGGACGTGCTGCGGTACCGGGTGCGGATGGTGTAAACGCTGTCGCCGGTCAGCACCCCGCCTCGGCCGAACAATCGGCCGTTCTCCCAGTTTGACAGCCCAAGTTCCGGCTTGTTGAGCGCAAACTGGCCGTCCACCCAACGCGTATGCCCATCGCCCGCGAAAGGCGCATCAAGCTTGGCGAAGAAGCGCTCCTGCTCGCTGGCATCGCCTGAGACCAAGGTACCGACCAGTCGCGGGCTCAGTTCATTGAACAACCGCACCGCTGCGTCGATCGAATCCACGCCCACCAAGCTGACTTCCGGTGTCTCCTCCCACTCCCACTCCGTGCCGAGCTGTTGCGCATCGATGACTTCAGCCTGGGGTTCGACGACGGGACCCGAGCTGCGGGCGACCTCCACTCGGTTACGAAATAGTTCTTTAGAAACAATATCTTCACTTCCAGAAGCGATATGCAACTTGAACGGCTGACCCTTGGCTCCACCGGCGGTCTCCAGCCCCTCAAGGACTGCGTTCACGCGCAAAAAGGAATCATTGGCCGGATTGACCACGCAACAGGTATTGAGGGTGTTGCAAACCTTACGGTCAAGAGAACGAACCACTGCGGCGCGCACTTCCGCCACGTCCGCCCGTTCCGATACCACCATCCAGGCACCGCCGGTGCCATGCAGGCTAACCGGTGTGCCGGCGCTGCGGGCCAGGGAACCCAAGGTCTCGACGGCGGTGCCGGACCCCCGGGCGACCGCCAAAGCCAGCCGTTCGTCGAGAAACAGCGCCCAACCGGCAGCATGGGCCGTGCTATCCACTAGGGCCAAGGCGCCAGCCGGCAGCTCAGCGGCAGCGAGCGCCGGGTCGATGACCCGCTTCATGAGCGCTCGCGCAGTGCCCAGGGCATCGCCGCCAATGCGGAACACTACGGTGTTGCCGCCACGCAAAACGCCGCACGCATCCGCCAGCACGTTGGGTCGACCTTCGAAGACGAAAGCCACGACGCCCAAGGCCGCGCCGATCATTTCAACATTGAATCCGTCATGCACAACGGTTTCGAGAATCGCGCCGCGCCGGGACGGCGTGGCGGCCCAACCGCGCAACCCCTCGATCATTTTGGTGCGCATGACATCCGAAACGGCAAGCCGGGTGGTGGAGCGCCCACGCTTTCGGGCCGAGGCGACGTCCTCGGCATTGACCTCGGCGATTTCGGCCCACAGCAAGTCATCTTCAAGCGCCGCGGCTGCATGTCCGTAGAAGGCAACAATGGCTTCATCACGAACATCGTGCATCGCGGCAAAGGCCTGCACAGCCGCATCGACGGCCGTCCGTGCGGCCGCCATATCGACTGCCGGGATGTGCATCAGCCCACCGACCGGGTTGGCAACGAGCCGGTCGCCGGGTCGATAAGCCGCAGCCAGGTCGGCGTCAACCGTCAATGCCCTGCCGTCTGGGGACAGGATCTGGGTGCCGGGAGTGAGTTCTTCCATAGCGGGTTAGTATAAGGCCGCATGTACACTGACGGGCAGGACAAGGTGGCCTTTCTGGACCGCGATGGCGTGATCAACGAGACACCCGGCGGCCACGGCTACGTGACGGCCTGGGAGCAGTTCCGCTTCATCGATGGTGCGCTCGACGCCCTGCGAACGCTTAAGGGCAAGGGCTATCGACTGGTGGTCGTCACCAACCAGCAAGGCGTCGGCAAGGGTTTGATGGACATTGGCGCACTTGAGACCATCCACCGCAATCTGCGCGCCTGCTGCGCCCGGCATGGTGCTGCCATCGACGGCGTGTTCTCTTGTCCGCACCGGGCGAGCGACGGCTGCAACTGCCGCAAACCTCGGCCGGGCTTGATTCATCAAGCGATTCGGAAACTTGGGCTGGATTTGGACCTAGCTCGGTCCTGGCTCATCGGCGATTCGCCTCGGGACATGGAAGCGGGTGCCGCTGCGGGCCTCAACACCCTGTTCATCGCCCCTATCGCCGACTCGGCACTTCACCCAGCGGCCTCGGCAGTCGCCCCGAGCTTGGCGGATGCAGTGAAACTTCTGTAGTTTCAGGATCTTTGCAGGAGCTGCAGAAGGTACTCCCCGTAGCCGCTTTTGCGCAGGGGCTGCGCCAAGCGCTCCAAATCCTCATCGTCAATCCAGCCGGCCCGCCAAGCCGCTTCCTCGGGAGCGCCGAGCTTCATGCCCTGCCGCTTCTCCAGCGTCTGGATGTAGTGCGCTGCCTCTAGCATGGCGTCCGGGGTGCCGGTGTCGAGCCATGCAGTGCCCCGGGCCAAGCGCTTCACCTCAAGCGCTCCATGGCGAAGATAGGCTAGGTTGACATCGGTGATTTCCAATTCGCCACGGGCCGAGGGTTTAATGGACTTGGCGACCTCCACGACTTTTTCATCGTAGAAGTACAGCCCGGTCACAGCGTGCCGGCCGCGCGGTTCGGCAGGCTTTTCCTCGATGGAGACCGCACGGCCTTCGGAGTCAAACTCAATCACGCCGAAGGCCTCCGGATTGCTCACCGCGTAGGCGAACACCGTGGCGCCCGAAGTGCGGTTCGAGGCGCTCTTCAACAGCTCCGGCAAGCCGCCACCGTGAAAAATGTTGTCGCCCAGAATCAACGCCGAGGGCGCCCCGCCGATGAAGTCCTCCCCCAACAGAAAGGCCTCCGCGAGGCCGTTGGGCGCTTGCTGCACTTGGTAGCTGATGGACAGGCCCCATTGCCCGCCGTCGCCAAGCACCTGCTCGAAGCGGCCAATGTCCAGGGGCGTGGAAATGAGCAGCAGGTCGCGGACGCCGGCCTGCATCAGCGTGCAGAGCGAGTAATAGACCATGGGCTTGTCATACACCGGCAAGAGCTGCTTGCACACGCCCAAGGTGGTCGGATGCAGCCGAGTGCCCGCGCCCCCCGCCAGGATGATCCCTTTGCGATTCACCGTGGTGGACTAAAGACCGAGCACCAGCTTGGCCATGATGTTGCGCTGAATCTCGTTGCTGCCGGCGTAGATGCTGACCTTGCGGGTGTTGAAGTGGTACTGGGCGGCGCCGTTGGCGTGAGTCGGACCAAAGCCGGGGCCAAGATCCTCGGACAACGGCGTGGATTGGTCAAGCGGGAAGCCGTAGTAGCCACACAATTCCAGCGCCAGTTCAGCGACCGCCTGCTGCAGCTCAGTGCCCCGCGTCTTGAGCATGGAGGACTCCGGGCCGACGTTCTGCCCGGCCGACAGGGCGCCGAGTATGCGCAGCTCCACAAACTCCATGGCCAGCACCTGCACTTCCAGATCCCGAAGCCGGGCGGTGAAGTCCTCGTCTTCGATAAGCGGTGCGGCGGCGGCCAGCGCCTCGAGGCCAGCCAAAGACTGCTTGAGGGCCGGCGAATAGGCGTTGCCGCGCTCGAACTCCAACAGGTACTTGGCGCAGGTCCAGCCCCTGCCCTCCTCGCCGATTCGATTCGCCTTGGGCACCTCCACGTCCTCGAAATACACCGTGTTGATTTCCTGGAAGCCTTCCACCGGCTGGTCCAAGGTGATGATTGGCTTGACCGTGACGCCCGGGGATTGCATGTCGATCAGCAGGAAGCTGATGCCCAGTTGACGCCGCTCCTCGGTGCTGGTGCGCACGAGGCAGAAGATCCAGTCGGCGTGCTGGGCCAAGGTGGTCCAGGTCTTGACGCCGTTGACCAAGTAGTGGTCGCCCTTGTCTTCGGCCTTCATGCGCAGGGAGGCCAAGTCCGACCCGGAGCCCGGCTCGGAGTAGCCTTGGCACCACCAGACACGCGAGTGGAGGATGTCGGGCAGAAAGCGCCGCTTTTGCTCCTCGGTGCCGAATTTCATGATGACCGGAGCGACCATCGTGATGCCGAAGGGAAGCACTCGGGGCGCCCCAGCGCGGGCCATTTCCAAATCAAAGATGTAGTTCTGGGTGGCGGTGAAGCCGGCCCCGCCGTGCTCGACCGGCCAGTTCGGCGCCGCCCAGCCGCGTTCGGCGAGCTTTTGCTGCCAGCGCATCTGCTCCGCCTTGGAGATTCGCGCCAACGCGCTGCGAGCCCGCCGTTCCCGGGCTGGCTCGGGCCAAGCTTCGTCGAGCCAAGCCCGGACTTCGCGTTGAAACTCACGATCTTCAGCGGAAAAGGAAAAGTCCATAGGCGCGTTGCTAGCCTGGGTGGCGAGTGATTGGCGCGAAATTCTACCACTTGAAGGCGTTTTCGCTCATGCTGTGGCGCGAACGCGAACCTGCGCCAACCTACGGTTGGCGCTTGAGTTGAGGTCGCTGGCCGGGCGCGGGGTTGTTGGGTGTTGGGTTGGTCCTTGTTGGGTTAGGGAGAGGCATGTCCGAGTCCAGGCAGGCGCGGAGCTTTTCGCCGCTCTATCGTTGGTACGCGCTCGGCCTCTTGGTCGTGGTGTACATCTTCAACTTCATCGACCGCTCGATCCTCGGCATCCTCGTGGAGCCGATCAAGCAGGATCTCGGGGTTTCCGACACCTTGATGGGCTTTCTCGGCGGCATTGCCTTCGCCACCTTCTACACGGTCCTCGGCATACCCATCGCCCGCCTGGCCGACCGGGGTTCCCGGCGCAACGTGCTCTCCGTCTGCCTCGCGCTTTGGAGCGCTGCCACGGCGCTGTGCGGCTTGGCCAACAACTTCCTCCACCTGCTGTTGGCCCGAATCGGCGTTGCCGTGGGCGAAGCCGGGGGCAGCCCGCCCTCCCACTCCATGATTTCGGACATGTTCCCACCTCGCCGCCGGGCCACGGCACTGGCGATCTACGCTCTCGGCATCCCCATCGGCACCATGCTGGGCAATCTCGGCGGCGGCTGGATCAACGAGGCCTTCGACTGGCGTACAGCGTTCATGGTGGTCGGCCTGCCAGGCATCCTGCTAGCGCTCATCGTGCGCTTCACCCTACGGGAGCCGCCCCGGGGCGCCGCCGAGGGACTGACGCTGAGTGACGACGACGCGCCGCCAGTGACCGAGGTGTTCCGCCATCTGTGGTCGCGCCGCAGCTTCCGCTACATGGCGGTCGGCGGCAGCCTGCATGCCTTCGTCGGCTATGGGGTGGGCTATTGGATCCCGGCGATGTTCAACCGCAGCCACGGCATCGGCACCGCGGAGATGGGCACGGTGCTGTTCTACCTCGGTTTTGCCTCGATTCTCGGCACCCTGTCCGGCGGTTATCTCGGTGACCAGCTAGGCACCCGCGACAAGCGTTGGTACCTGTGGTTGCCAGGGTTGGCCACGCTCATCTCGGTGCCGTTCAGCTTCTACGTCTATGTCGCCGATTCGCCCTATACGGCGTTCTGGGTGCTGTCGATCCCCTACTTCCTGGGCGCCTACTACCTCGGCCCCACGTTCTCGATGACCCAAGGCATGGTGGGCTTAAGGATGCGGGCGCTCGCCTCCAGCATTCTGCTGTTCATCCTGAACATCATCGGCCTGGGGTTGGGCCCCCAATTCACCGGCATCGCGTCCGACCTGCTGTTCGCCTGGACCGACCTCGGCGCCGATTCCCTGCGCTGGGCATTGGTCATCAGCCTGACGTTCAACGTGGTCTCCGCAGTGCTCTACCTCGCCGCCGGCAAGACCATCCGCGCGGACCTCAAAGCAAGCCTTAACTAGCTCCGAGATCGGGCCGAGGCCATTTCGGCCTAGCCGTGAGCTCCGATAATGCACACGGCCGCGACATTGCTCATGGGCGAGCCACCCAAGTTGTGGGTCATGCCAATGGACGGATCCGGCAGTTGCCGCTCTTCCGCCCGGCCCTGCAACTGCAAGTACATTTCGTAGAGCATGCGGATGCCGGAAGCGCCGATGGGATGGCCGAAGCATTTCAGGCCGCCGTCGATTTGGCAGGGAACCTGGCCATCGGCATCGTAAAAGCCGTCCATCACGTCCGTTATGGCACCGCCTTCCGGGGAGAGCTGCAAGTCCTCCATGGTGACCATTTCGGTGATGGAAAAGCAGTCGTGGCATTCGAACAGGCTCACCTGCTCGCGCGGCTTGCTGATCCCTGCCTCCTGGTAGGCCTTCTTGGCGGCGATGCGGGTGGTGTGGAAGTAGCTGCCGTCCCAGGAATTGTGGCCTGACTCAGAACCATTGGACAGCGATAGCTGCAGTGCCTTGACCGAGACGATGCGCTCCTTGCCCAGGCTTTTGGCGATTTCCGGGGTGGTGACGATGGCAGCCGCGGCCCCGTCGCTGACGCCGCAGCAATCGTAGAGCCCCAAGGGCTCGGCAATCATGGGGGCGTTCAAGGCGTCCTCTTCGGTGATTTCGCGGCGCAGGTGGGCCTTCGGGTTCTTGGCACCGTTGGCGTGGCTCTTCACCGAGATGTGGGCGATGGCGCGCTTCAGGTCGCTGCGCTCGACGCCATGCTTGGCCCGGTAGGCGCTGGCCAACTGCGCGAAGTTGCCCGGCGCGGAGCCGTTCGCCGACCACTGTGGCGTCAGGGTGCCGCCGAGCCCTCCGGGCAAACCGCCGTAGCCGGTGTCCTTGAGCTTTTCGACGCCAAGCGCCAAGGCAATGTCGCAGGCCCCTGAAGCGACGGCGTAAACTGCGCCGCGGAAGGCCTCGGAACCCGAGGCGCAGAAGTTCTCCACCCGGGTGACCGCAATGTTGGGCAGCCGCAGGGCGATGGACAGCGGCAGCCCGCCTTTGCCGACGTTGATCTCCTCGTAGTGGGTGGAGAGCCAGGCGGCATCGATTTCGCTGACATCCACGCCAGCGTCGCCGATGGCTTCGTTGAACGCCTCCACAATGAGTTCCTCCGCACCGCTCTCCCAGCGCTCGCCAAAGCGCGAGCAGCCCATGCCGAGAATGGCGACCTTGTCCTTGATGCCCGTGGCCATAGTCAATGCTCCTCAATGATTAAACGCGGGACGCCGGATGTTCTCCATCCATAGTACACAACCCGGCGCTCATTGTGGCCAGCCGGTCAGGCCCTATCCACCGGAGTGGCTTTCCAGAAGTAGCGCACGAAGCCGCGCCGCGAATCCATCGACTTGATGCGAAACACCATGCGCACCGGCATGCCCACCTCGATGCCGCCCACCGTGACATCGGTGAAGTCGGTCATGAAGCGCCCCCCTTCCTTGAAGGTGATCATGCCGAAGTGGCTCGGCGGATCCGCCGTATAGGCGAGGTAGTCCGCCGACCAGGTCAGAACGGTCGCCGGCTCATCGCGAAACGAATGGGGCTCCTGAGCGCCATGGGCGCCACACTGCGGGTTCACGCACACTTCCGTACGGGGAAACTGCAACGCCCCGCATTGGCCGCAACGCCCGCCCACCAAGCCCAGCAGCATGTCGCGCTTGCGGTAGGTCACCGACAGTGCGGTCTTGTAGTCGTCGTTCTCCGCCCGCATGCCCTTTTCCAGCTGAATCAGGTCGTTGAAGGCGAGAAACTTCTGGTAGTTGTCCTCCGGCTGCCGGTTGGCCAAGGCATCACTGACGCCTTGGGCGCTCTGGAATTGCGCCAGCGCCTCGGTGGTCCGCAGCACCACGACGTCGCAACCTTGGCCGAAACCCGCCAGCAACAGCAGGTCACCGGGCTTGGCCCGAGTTTCCAGGACGTGCAGCAGCATCACCAGAGGATGGGCCGCACCGGCCTCCCCCATCACCCCGGCCAAGTTGTCGGCAATGGCCTCGGGACGCAGCCCAACTTGCCGGGCGATGCCTGCCACTGCCCGGCCAATGGTACTGGGCATGATGAAGTGATCGACATCCGCGGCGGCGGCACCAGCCTTGGCCAATGCTTGATTGATGCAGGGCGGCACAATCTTGGCGAGGCCTTCGTCGCGAATCCAACGCTCCTCCCAAGTGTAGTCGTAAGCCTCGGTGGCGCTGCGGAAATGATCGACGAAATCCACGGTGGCGCTTTGCGCGGCGACGAACTCGGCCAGCAGGCCATCGGTGCCAACGGCCAGTGCCGCGGCGCCGTCGCCATAGGCCAACTCGCCGGCACTGCCCGCTTTCACCCGGCGCTTCTCGCTGGCCACCACCAGCGCCTGGTGGTAAAGGCCGCCCTGGACGGCGCCCAGCGCCTGAATGAACGCCGAGACGCCCGCCTTCTGGCTGGAGCCCAGGTCCACGGACGCAATCGACTCCGGCAGCGACAGGGCGGTGCTGACGATGCCAGCGTTCTGGCGATCTGCGAAGGGTGCGCTGGTGCTGGCAAAGTAGAGTGCGTCAGGTGAGGTCCCGCCGCTATTCAAACAGCTTCGTACGGCCTCGACGGCCATGGTGACGGCGTCCTCATCCCAATTGCACATGGCCCGTTCGCCACGTCCGCGCCGGGCCAGCCCCGGATCCGCCCAGACGTGGGCATCAACAATGGCTTGGCGAACCAAGCGCCGTTTTGGGATGTAGCCCCCGAAGGCGGTAATGCCGACCACGCGCCCTCCTTGTGTCAATGAACGAAGACTCAATTTTAGGCGAGCCGCCGAACGGGCGGCAACGATTCCGGCATAATCGGCGATGGGAAATATTCAAAAACTGCCTATTTCCACGAAGGGCAAGGAGGTTGCCATGCCATGCAAATTGCTTTGGGTGCCAATGCTGCTGCTTGGAACAATCAACAGCGCAACAGCTGACAGTAACCCCCAATTGGACGAAGCGACAATAGCAATGTGCCGCTACTACGCCACCCAAGGGAAAGGGGGGCAGGCTTACTTGGAACGGATTGAATCTAGGTACCTGAGCGCATTCAATGACGCTCAAAACGTTTGCACGCTTGGCGCGGAGCAACCAAACTTGGACTTTGCGTTGGGCTTGGCGAGCATGGCCACGCTGCTAAGGGCGGCCAACTTCTTCTGCGCGTCAGTGCTCTTGGAGGCCGAGGCTGTGGAAACCAAGGGAGCGTTCATGGATTTCAGCTTGGTGGCCATAACAACCATGGACGGTTTGTACCAGGAGTTGCAAGCCCAACTTTCCAAGGCCAGTCGTGAAGCCTCGAACCAGTTGGAAATTCTGGAAAAACAAAACCCTTGAGTCCAGACAACTCACCGAAAAACGGCCCCGGCACACTTGGAGTTGTGCGGAGGCCCTCCACCAACATGAGAAGGAGCAGCTCCCATGGATTTCGACAGCTGGCCGAACGACAAATTGCTGGCCGGACCATCGCTCGATCTTTTACGGGCTATCGCTGCAACCATCAAATACCTAGACACCGAGCAGTTCAAAGACCGTGAGCGCGACTCTAACTCAGCGCATTTTCTAGAATGCGTGAAACGGCTCCTGCCTTCGGTTGTGGCTGAGCCATTACCGCCTGAACTTTCGCAATACACGACATCTAGACAGCGCGCACTTGCTGCGGAGTTTCTTTTTCAGAGGCTAACAGAGCAAGTAACGTCTTTTGAACTTCAGGATCAAACTTCCTGATCCCCGGATAAGGACGGGGTGACTGGCGGTCTTCGCCATTTTGGTCCTGTGGTCGGCAGGGATGGCATGCGCGGGCC
>VYDB01000065.1 GCA_009843635.1 Gammaproteobacteria bacterium | reverse complement strand
AGGACGCCTTGCCGCCCTCCGTGACCGCGCCGCCGGCGGACACCGATACTTCGGGATCCTGCGCCGCGCCCTCCAGGCATGCCAGCGCGTCCGCGAAGCGGCTCCAGCCGCGCGACCGCGCCGAGGCCGACGTCATCGGCGTGATCGCGCGCCCGTCCGCCGTCCAATCCGACGGGCTGCGCGCCCCGAACGCCACCATCACGCTGAACCAGTTCTCCCCGTAGTCGGGCGGCCGGTGCCGGTTCTCCTTGTAGAGACGCTCTGCCGTCGCCATCAAGTCGTCCGACACGCACGATGACACGCGCGTCGGCGGCGCGTCGTCGTTGTCTCGCACCGCGACGGCGGCGCTGGCTTGGCCGGAGGATACGGTATAGCCCGCGCCGGCCTTGACGGTGAGGCTCACCGAGCCTTCGGGCTCATCGGCGCTGTCGTCATCGGTCGCGACCTCAACGGTGGCACTGCCGCTCGTCGGCACGGTGACGGTTCTGGCGCCGGTCGCGCCGGAGGCGGCCACGTCCCCGGTCTGGGCGACGGTGAGCTTCACGTCGAGCGGCGCGGAGGGCGCCGGGCTCGCGCTGACGGTAAACGACGCCTTGCCGCCTTCCGTGACCGCGGCGCCGGCGGACACCGACACCTCGGGGTCCGGCGGGGGGTCGTCGTTGTCGCTGATGGTGAGCGTGTGGATCTTCACCGCGCCCAGCGCGTAGTCGGCGCCGTCGGTCAGCGTCAGCACCACCGTCTCGCTATTCTCTTCGATGCTGTCGTCGTTGACCGCGACCGGGATTGTCGCCGTTGCGGCGCCGGACGGGACCGACACTGCGCCGGAGTTCGCGATGCTGAAGTCGTGGCCGCTCCCCGCCGTCGCCGTGCCGGAGACGCCGTAGGCGAGCAGGATGCCGGCCGCGGGCGCCGGATCGAGATTGATCGCAATATCTCGCGTCCCCGCCGCTTCGCCCGCGCTCGACGAGGCCGAGGCAAAGGCAACAACCGGAGTGTCGTCGTCCTCCACGTTAACCGTGACGGACGGGGCGGTCACGCCGGAATAGCCGCCGGTATTGCTGACGGCATGGGACACGGTCACGCTCTCGTCGCCGGCGTCGCCGTCGTCCTGCGGCGTGACCGTCACGGTCTGCGCGCCCCAGCTCGACGGCGTGAAGACGAGCGCCGCGCTTGCCCCGGCCGCGCCGCCCGGGCCGTGGACCCTCACTTTGGCCGCGTCGCCGCTCGTCGCCGTGACCGTCACGTCCGCCGTCGGGGCGCTGTCGAGCGCCACCGTGTAGCTGCCCGCACCGCCGCCTTCGGCAAGGCTGAGCGCGCCGGTCGAAACCGACACCCCCGGCGTTGCCGGCTCCAGGATCTTGAAGGCCACTGAGCCAGTGCCTTCCGCGCCGCCGCCTAGTCCCTTCGCGGCCGGCTTGCCGAGGCGCACCGTGACCGTCTCGCCCGCGCCCTCGGCGAGCGAGTCGGCGGTCGCGGTGAGCGTGACCTTCGCGGTGCGCGCGGCCCGCGCGCCGCCGGTGAAGGTGACCGCCGCGTCGCCGCTGTCGAGGTTCGCGCAGGCAACGCCCGCCGCGTTCGCGCACGCGCCCGTGTAGTCCGAGCCCCGGGCGGCCGCGCCGCCGAAGACAAGCGGCGCCGAAATCTCCTCGCCCTGCGCGAGCGCCCGGCCGACCGTCACGGTCAGCGTCTTCGTGCCGCCCGATTCGTCGATATCCCCCGACGCCGCCGCGAGCGACACGGCAGTGGCGTCGTCGTCCCGCACCGCGACCGTGGCGCTGGCCTGCTTGGAAGCCTCCGTGTAGCCCGCGCCAGCCTTGATGGTGACGCTCACTGACCCGTCCGGCTCGTCGGCGCTGTCGTCGGCCGTGGCAACCTCCACCGTGACGCTGCCGCCCGTCGGCACGGTGACCGTTCGGGCGCCGGTCGCGCCGGAGGCGGCCACGTCCCCACTCTGGACCACGTTCAGCGCGACCTGAAGCGGCGCGGACGGCGCCGGGCTGGCGCTCACGGTAAAGGACGCCTGCGCGCCCTCTGTCACCGCCGAGCCGCCCTCGACGCTCACCACCGGCGAGGATGTCGGGGCATCGTCATCGACCAGGAGAATCCGGCCGTCACCGACGCCGGTGGCCATCCCGGCGATCCCCGAGGCGGTCAGCCTCGGGGTGCCCCGGTTGCTCCGCTGCGGAATGCTCACGCTCACGGTCCCGTCGTTCGCATCCGAATCCTCCGAGGCGGTGAGCGTCAGTGTCGCGACGGCCGCGCTGGCGCCGCTGGCCGGGCCGGTGAAGACCACGGTACTCGTTGCCGAATCGAACGTCACCCCAATGGGGCTGCCGGACAGCGACAGCGTGAAATCCGTTCCCGGCTGACCGCCGGAGAACACAAGGGGCACCCGCAGGCTCTCGCCCGCGATCATGCCCCGGTCCTGGCCCGCTCCGCTGAGGCGCAGGCGCAACGTCGCCGTATCCGTGGAATCTCCTTCCGCCGCGCGCGCATCCGGGGTGCTCAAGGTCACCCTGACATCGGGCGTCACGTCCGGGCCGTCGCGCACCGTCGCGTAAAGCTGGCGTGGTTCCTTGTATCTGTAATGATTCATGTTGACGTACTGGGGATATCCGCCCCGAATGAAGAAGCCGATCTGGGCATCCTTCTCGAACGACGTGGTGGCGTATGTCGGCACGTTGACGGTAATGGAGTCTTCGCCTGCGGGAATGGTGAAACAACTTTGCGTAACGTCTTCCGGAAAGAACGAACAGCGAGGGCCGAGTTGCCCAGGCCGGATGTACAGGACCGGACGGCCGGAAGACGGATCGCGTCCATACGCGCCAATCTGGGCGAAATAGATCACGATGTCATCCAAAGGCGAGGACAAGGGCAAGGACAACCCCTCTGTCCTGGAAATCTTAAGCGTGAGCGGCTGGCCTTCCTCTACGTCGGTGGACCCAATGAGGCTGATTGAGATTTTAGGGTATACCTGTGCCTGCACGCCGGAAGAAACAACAGCCGTGAGCAGAAGTAGCAACGGCAAAAGCGCACCGCGCACGCAACGCCTCGTCCTTGTCGCGCGGGCGCTGCGCCCACACACGGAGGCGGAGGGGCAAGGCAGGGAGGATCGGCGATTCAGGTCGCGCAGCGATGCAATCACGCCCATCGCCAGCGCAACAAGCGGCGGATCCGGCGATCCGGCGATCCGGCGATCCGGCGATCCGGCGATCCGGCGATCCGG
>VYDB01000112.1 GCA_009843635.1 Gammaproteobacteria bacterium | reverse complement strand
GAATTGGGCGGTCGGGACTAGGCTTGATCGGAAAGATCGGAAGTTCCTGCACGGGGTTTCGGGTGATCGTTACCGGAGCGCCCCAGTAGCCAGCGGCGGATTTGCCGCCTCCCGTTCCGGAGTCGTCGCCGAAGTCGAGGGTAAGGAAATCTTCTGGAACGTAGGTATCCGATTTGACAGCGGCCGTGTTGCGCAAGAGCCAATCTCGAATTTCGCCCAGAGCCTCGCGGCAAGCCCGTCGGTCGTCGACACCGAGACGCTTCTGTAGCGAGAGGGAATCGTGCAGCGGCCCTTCAGCTTCCCTGATGTAATTGTGAAGTCGGCGTCCCTCGTGCGCGTTGAGCGTTAGCACGGCTTGGAAAGGCACGCGATCGGTGAAACGCTGATAGAAGCCGGGGAGGTTATCGGTGATCCACATACCGTTGCGGCATAAATCGATGCGCGTTGTGCCGCTCTCGCTCTCGATCAGGCGAACGCCGATGCGGCCCGCGCCCGTTTTGATCGAATGCCTTGCTCCGCCTCGATAAGCCTTGTGGGCCTCGAAGGCCCGCTGGCCGTTGAGGAAGGCGGCAGCCCGCCTTTTGTCGGAGTGTTCCTCCAGCACTTCGGACAGCGTTGAGCGGTTCAGTGTGTGAGCGGCGGCGTCGGAGTTAGGGCGATGGTCGATAACGGTGACCTCAAGCTTGTGTTCCTCGATCGCGACGAAGAAGTTGGCTGAAGCCGAGTGTGCCACCATGCTCCAAAGCGATTGATCTTCCAGAAAGTTGTTAAATGCGGGGATGATGACAGCGGTGCCGTGCCCAGATTGGCGCTTGATCTTCCCGATTGCCTGCGAGATGACCCCGGAGAGTCCTGGTCCCCGCGTGTACTCGAACAGCTCGCCCTGTCGTCCTGCACGGAAATCTCGGATGAAGAATCCGTCGCCAGCTCGCAGGTGCTTTTCGCCGGCTGCGTAGTGGGATGCGAGGACGGCATGCCCCGAGCCGATTCTCCTGCCATCCTCCGTAACCCCAGCGTAGAGCACGTACCGAAGGTCCGACGCCGGAATGGCAGTGGCGTGGCCGTTCCCGTAGGTGCCGGTGGCAGCACCGTCTTTAACGCTGACCCCGTCGCTCAACAAGGCGTTCATGCGCGATTCGTCAAGGCCAATACCGTTGTCGAACACGGTAAGAACGTCGACCTCATCCTGATTGAGCGCACCTTGGATGCGTTCAACCACAAGCTCAGCCTGTCTGGCGAGTGAGCCTTGTGACATTTTGCGCTGCGTCTCGATCGCCTTTGCGAAGGTCTTTTCGTAGTGCTGTATGCCCGGGATTGCGTCCCGTCGGACTTGCGTTAGCTCGAAGCGCACCCTCGCAGAACGGACTTTAGCGGCCCTCGCAGCGTCGAGAGCGTTCTGGATCAGTTCGCGCACGACAGCCGCAGGGTGCAGATTGTCGAATGCGGCGATGCCGGTCGGGGTGAAGCCGGAGCTTGCGCCGGGTCCGAAAAGAAGATCGGGCTTACGCTGGGCCATCGCGGTCAACCTTGCTCGGAGGTGGCTAGCCCAGAGTGGATGCCGGAGAGGGTCTCAACAGCTCGGTCGATGTCCGCTTCGGTAGTGAAGCGGCCTAGACTGATGCGAACCGACGTAGCAGCGGTGTCGGGATCGAGGCCTAGGGCAATAAGAACGTGGGAAGGTTCCGAGGACGTAGAGGAGCACGCCGACCCGGTCGAGATGGCAATACGCGCCGCGGTATTACGGATGAGTTCGTCCGCAGGGATGCCGGGGAATCCGATGTTGAGATTGCCGACAACCCGCCGGGTTGGGTGGCCGAATAGGCGAAGTTGAGGGTTGGCGTCTCGGAGGCAGCGGTAGAGCCGTGTGCAGAGTGCCGCCATTCGGCAGCGGTCACGCTCTTGGTTCTCTGCCGCCAGTTCGCACGCTTTTCCGAACCCGACGACCAAGGCCGTAGGAAGCGTGCCGCCGCGCAGTCCCTTTTCCTGTCCGCCTCCCCGGATCATCGGTTTCAGGTTCACGCCGGAGCGTACATAAAGGGCACCTATGCCCTTCGGGCCGTATACCTTGTGGCCTGAGAGGCTAAGCAGGTCGACATCCCAAGCGTCGACGTCGATGGCCAAGCGTCCTGCGGCTTGGGTGGCGTCCGTGTGGAGGTACGCACCGACCGCACGGCACCGGGACGCTATGTCGGCGATGGGCTGCACAACACCGATTTCGTTGTTCACCGCCATCACCGACACGATGAGCGTGCGGTCGTCGAGCGCTCCTTCGAGGTTTGCTAGATCGACGAGACCATTGTGATCCACGGGCAGAACGACGACTTCATAGCCCAAGGCGGCCAAGTCCCGAACCGTCTCCAGCACGGCAGGATGCTCCGTGGCAAGCGTAACGATTCGGTTCCGCCGGGAGTCGTGCGCATAGCCGGCAATGCCCCTCAGGGCAAGGTTGCAGGACTCGGTCGCTCCAGATGTGAACACGATCTCGTCATCGCCCGCATTGATGAAGTCCGCGACTTGCTCGCGGGCGCCTCTGATTGCAGCGGATGCCTCCCAGCCGAAGCGGTGATCGCTCGAATGCGGGTTACCGAAACGCTCCGTCAAGTACGGCCACATCGCGTCACGAACCGCGGGATCGAGAGGGGTCGTGGCCTGATTGTCGAGGTAAACGGGTACCGCGGTCATTCGGTGCAGTCGCACGGCAGGATCGACTCGGCGAATCCGCCGAGTTCGGCACCGCTACCGACATCGCCGTACGAGAAACGGTTGTTACCAAAGAAGCCAATGTGGGTAACGTCGGCGCGAGTCGAGCGCCCCTCCGCCTTCAAATCGCGACTGTAGGTCGCCTCTAGCCGGTTCCACCACGCCAAGTCGCTGGGCGTCTCGGCGAGTGGGCCGAATTCGTCGTCGACAATGCCGAGTTCGGCTTCTTTCGTCATGCGGACGTGAACATCCCTCAAGTTGACCGCGCCCTTGAGGAAGCAGTAGACGCAGTTGGACAGGCTAGCGTCTTGCGGCAGGGAAAGGTCCCACTTCTGACGGTTCCAGAAGTCGTTGACGTTGTCGCGAGTGACGGACATGTCAGCAAGTGGCATATAGACGTGCTCTCCCTCATAACCCTTCGTAGTGTCGTTGCGATCACGGACCCGTTGGACCCGATGGGGTTCGTCTTCGCGCAGGCCGATGAACGCCACGTACTCGACGCCACGCTTTCCGAAAACGGCCTGGTTGCCAAGGGTTTTCCCCTCAAGAGTGGGGTTGTCAAATGGCTGCCACCCTGGCCAGAAATCTGCGTAGCTCTGTTCGGGCCGGACGTGAGGTCGTCGCCAGACGTACTCGCGCTTGCGGAGAAAGATGTCCCTAGGAACGCCTCCCTGGCTATCGACGTGCCGTCTGTAGGCCGCATCGTCGTCCATTCGCGGTTTCTTGCCATAGTGGCCGAGTCTGGGAATGCTTGGCTTCGCGGCCAGCCAATCCTTGAGGAAAGCGCGTGTGACATCGAGCTTGAGGTGACGCGTGCAAATGCGATTGAACTGGTTGGGCACGTAGCCAGTCCAGGAGAGTAGCTCCTCAAACACCTCGCCGTGCCAGTGGAATCCGTCTGGGTTCGCATCAGATTTTGGCATGGCGTTGACGAGACGATAGGTGGGAAGCCGAGTCCACTCCCCGCGTCGCGCATCCTCATAGGTCTGAAACTCGATATGGTAGAAAGGTATGCCGTACGGTTGGGCTGCGGCCATGCAGTCGCGAACGAAGCGGTAGGTTGCTGGGTGCTCCGCGGATGTGTTGTTAAACACGATCACATCGCCTCGGTCCCTATCTAGCAGGTCGTTTTCCAGCAGGGAGAACAGCAGCATGGCACTGGATCTTCCCCCGGAGAACTTGACGACATGCGGCATCGAGGCGTGCCGCTTCGATCTGTAGCGGAAACGATGTGTGTCCTGCCCTCTGTGACTACGCCGCTTGCGTTGCTCGTCTCGCGCCCTCAGGGCAACGAGTCGGGGCACGCCCCGGACGGTCGGCGCGGGTATCTCGCTGGACCCCCAAAAGCAGTCCTGCGCTTGGTCAGTGGCGATGACCGAAGGTTCGGTAGGCACTGGGACATCATTCCATCTGTAGCAGTGGCCCTTAGTCTACTAGGAGGCTGACCCCAAATGGTAGCGGTCACACGCCAGGAGCACTTGTCGTGTCTGGTGTTCTGGTTTGCTGCATGTCTCGAAACTGGTGGATTCGCGGCGGTGTGGGCTATTCTGGACGAACAGCAGACGACACGGACAAGGCCGGACCTTGACGACAAGCACAACCAGCGAGGACACGGCCACGGAAAACGAGACATTCACGGTGGCGCTGGGAACTGCCGGCATCGACACACGACGCGCCAACAGCGTCAAGAGTACAGTGGAGGATCGCCGCCTAGACCACGGGCCTGGGCAGCTCAAGGGTGTCGTCGCCGACTTCGTGCCGGTACCGTTGGAGCAGTTCGTGTTCTTCCCGCTGAGGTCGCCCGAGCATATGCAGCAGCAGGTCCAGAAGCGTCGTCGCTTGGAATCGGCGAATGGTCTGGGTCGCGGAGTTCCACATCAGCTTAGCGAACGGGTCTGCGTCGAGGGAGCGCGGCAGTTTCCCGGCTTCGGCCACGGCGGATGGGAGGTCCATCTCCTGCGTTAGATGTGCGATGACTGCCACGAACGCGCGCAGGCCCGCCGGACGGAACAAGGCATTCTGGTTCCGGTACCCTCTGACCACCGGTTCGGTGTCCTCAGCGTCAAAGAACTCAAGGAGTTCAGGGAATCCCCGCTTGAGTTCATCAAAGAGATTGCGCGCCAGATCGTAGTACGACTGCAGTTCGTCATATGGGAGACCTTTGCGCAGCGCTGCGACGGATTTCTTGAGTGGCGTCTCGGCCTGCGAGAAGAAAGTCTTGAGGATGTCGTAGAGATTCACGATTGTCGTGAGGCTCGCGAAATGGGACTGCGGCATATTGCTGGTGCCCAGGAAGGCGATCCGCTCGCCCCCGAACATGTCCGGGTTCTCGTCAATGAGGTGGCGGACGGTGAGTGCCATGACGTCGTCCTCGTCGAGCGCGATGATGCCGAAAGGCGAAACGCGCCTAGCGGTCTTATTCAGGGTGGTGAAGAGCCGGCGCGTTCTGCGGAGGCCCTCGTCTGTGTTCTCGTGCGGCACGAACATCACGGGCACCACGTCCGTGCCGGGTACGTGACCGCTCGTGGCACGCTTGATTCCGGCGAGCCGATGCTGGCCGTCGAGGGCAAAGAGTTTCTCGTCGCCGCTGAGTGTGAGGAATCCGACGGACAGCATTGTGTCATTGGTGAGGCTGCCGAGTTCGTCTGCGCTGCCGATGCTCTGTACATTGGTGAGCGCGTGCCAGTTGGGGTGTCCGCCATAGGTAGCGACGATCAGTGCATTGAAAAGGCGGTCTGGTCGCTTCTCCAAGTATTCGGCGATCTCCTTGGATCTTCGCTTTTCGAGCTGGCGTTGGATCATCTGCGAGAGCCGCTCGCTCTTGTGCAGGTCCTTGGCGTAGTGGACGCGGGCGGCGAGGGTGTCGAGATCCATCAGGCAGCAGTAGTAAACCCAGTCGCCCATCATGCCGCGAAGGGCCGGGAGCACGATCGGCGTCGGCGATTCACCGGTAGTCATCAGAAGGCGGCCATCTTTTCGCGCGTGTCCGCCTCGATGTCACCCTTGCAGCACGGCGGCAGGAATGCAGTGATCAGGCGCTTTTCGAGAGCCTTGAGTTCAGCCCGGGGAAGGTCCCTTGCAACAGGAGCGAAGTGGAAACGTAGGAGCGGGTGCCACTGTAGGATCATTCTCTTGATGCGGGGCCGGCGTTGAAGCTCGCTTGGCTTGAAGTAGTCGCTGTAGCGATCATGGAGGGACCGGAAGGCATTCTTGCCGGAAAGGCCGATGTACATAATGTATCCGTGCGGCGGCAGGAACGCTCGGGGGTCGGATATCACAAATGCGTAGACGCCCTCCCTGTCGTCTGGAACTTTGTCGATCTCTTGCTTCCCAAATCTCACGGAGTTCCAGGCCAAGGGATTCTCGGAGCCGTCGAGACCGGAGATTTTCTCTGTGTTGAGGATGAACAGCAGTTCATACTTCTTAATCGCGGCCACTGCGGCGTCGTTCTCTTCGGCCATGGCCGCTAGGTCGAGCGAACCGAGATCTTGCGCAGCGGCTGACGAATTCGCGTCCGTCATGGGAATTGACGACATACCCTTGGGGACCGAGATGACGATGCCCAGTCGGTTAAGGGTCGGTGGTGGTTGCGCGGCAGCATAAGGGATACTTATTGAGATTTGAGCCTAGCTTACCCTCTCGGAGGGCGGTGGCCAATCTGCTGGCGACGCGTGGCGTTGGTCTCATGACCCACTTCCTCCGCGAGCGCAATCGCCGACTGAGCGGGAGCTTCGGCGTCGAGCGCTAGTGATGGGTGGTGGTCACGCGCCGCTTGGGTTTGTCGCCGCTCGCCGCTGGGCAAGACGCCTTCAGAAGGGCTTCCAAGCGCGAGTCCTAGGTCCGGCCCGACGCTATGCCTGCGTGATTCTGTGTCCCGTTGACCGCAGAATGATCGATTCAATAGACTGCCGCGCATAACGATGGGAGCGAGCCGAAGTCCGGACCAACGAAGCGAGGCCTCAGACCAACGAAAGGGCGCGTTGCCGGAGGCAATGCACGGAACCGGATGCAAGAGTTGGCTCAGTTAACACCCCTTCCCCGCGATCAAGGAAACTACTGCCGTGGCTGTGCACACATTGCTGAAGCCCGTCGCTTGGACTCTCCTGAGCCTGCCCTTGGCGTGGCTTGGGTTCGCCATCTATCAAGAAGCGCAATTGCCCGGCTCGGCTTTGGGCGCGGACCCGGGCGAGGCGGTGCTGCTGTTCCTCGGCGAGTGGGGGATGCGCACGTTGTTGCTGGCCCTGAGCGTCTCCACCCTGCGGCGGCGGCTTGGCTACCCGCCCCTGCTGCGCATCCGCCGCTTGGTGGGGCTGTTCGCCTTCACCTACCTGTCCCTTCACTTCCTGTTCTACTTGGGATTCTTCGCCGAATTCGACTGGCGCCTGATTTTCGAGGACATTTCCGAACGGCCCTACATCACGGTGGGTTTCGCGGCCTTGCTGATGCTGTTGGCGCTGGCAGTCACGTCCACCAACGGCTGGCAACGCCGCCTGCGACGGCGCTGGCGGCAACTGCATCGGCTCGTATATCCTGCAAGCGCCCTAGGCCTGCTGCACCTGTGGTGGTTGACCAAAGAGGGTTATGGCGAAGTGGCAGCGTACGGCGTCTGGCTGCTGCTCCTCTACCTTGACCGGCTGCAGGACGCTTGGGCCAAGCGAACGTCCAAAGCCGGCGCAGTGCCTGAATCCAGCAAAGCAAGGAGGCGAGCATGAGTGAATTGGCCGAACGCAACTGCCAGCCCTGCCGGGCGGATTCACCGCCAGTGGCTGCCTCGGCACGGCCCGCGCTGCTGGCGCAACTGACGGGTTGGTCCATCGAGCAGGCGGACGGCATGGACCAGCTTGGGGCCCAGTTCACCTTCGCCAATTTCGCCAAGGCGCTGGCCTTCGCCAATCGGGTGGGGGAACTGGCGGAAGCCGCCGACCACCACCCACGCATCGTGCTGGAATGGGGCAAGGTGGAGGTGCGCTGGTGGACGCACGCCATCGGCGGCCTGCACGAAAACGACTTCATCATGGCGGCGCGAACCAGCGCCGCGTTCAATGCCGGTTTCAAGAACTAACGAGGCGAATCGTGGGAAGACTGCAAGACAAGGTTTGCCTGATCACGGGCGCCGCCCGGGGCCAAGGCGCTGCCGAAGCAAGGCTATTCGCCGCAGAGGGCGCCCAAGTGTGGCTGACGGACGTGCTGGACGCCGAAGGTCAGTCGCTGGCCGCAGAAGTCGGCGGCGAGTACCGGCATCTCGACGTCCGTGACGCCAACGCCTGGGAAGCCCTGATGAGCGAACTCCTCGAGGCTTCGGGACGCATCGATGCACTCATCAACAACGCCGGCATCTTTCGGACTGGACGCCTGTTCGAGATCGAGCCCGAGGAATTCCAGGCTGTAATGGACGTGAACTGCACCGGCGTGTTCCTCGGCATGAGGGCCGTCGCGCCAGCCATGCGCGAAGCCGGCCAAGGCGCCATCGTCAACATCTCCTCCGTAGCCGGCCTCGGCGCCGCCCAAGGCGCCTTCGCGTACGGCGCTTCCAAGTGGGCCGTGCGGGGCATGACCAAGACCGCGGCGGTCGAACTCGGACGGCGCGGCATCCGCGTCAACTCCATCCACCCCGGCCTGATTGAAACCGAGATGCTGCACCAAGTGCCGGGCTATGCCGACGGCGACCGCCTCGTGCGGCGGGTTCCACTAGGCCGGGTTGCCGAGGCGGACGAGGTCGCCCGCCTGGCGCTGTTCCTCGCCAGCGACGAAAGCTCCTACTGCACCGGCACCGAGTTCGTGGTGGACGGCGGGCTGACGGCAAGTTGACTGGCACTCGTGAGCGATTGGGCGTTTGAGACCGACCTGGCCGTCGTTGGGTCCGGCGCGGCGGGGCTCGCTGCCGCGTTGACCGCCAGCATTGACGGGCTTGATGCGCTGGTTATCGAGAAGACCGCGCACTACGGCGGCACCACCGCGTTGTCCGGGGGCGTGCTCTGGGTTCCGGGCAACGCCCGGATGCAGCATCCGGATGCGGCAAACGACGTGCAGCGAGCGCTCAGTTACCTTGAGCACCATGTGGGCAACCGCGTTGGGGCGGAAAAACTGCGGGCCTTCGTCACCGAAGCGCCGCGCATGCTCGACCATCTGCTGCACCACAGCCAACTCGACGTCGAGACCTTCTTCGGGTTTCCCGACTACCGGCCCCACTCGCCCGGCGCCTTGACCGAAGGCCGTTCGGTCGAGCCCCGGGTGGTTGCCGGGCGGCGGCTTGGCAAGCACCTGGGAACACTCCGCAGCCGCGGGCCCATCGCCCCGGCCGGGATCGTCGGCACCATGGCCGAACTGCGTCAACTGGCTTCGGCGAGGGCCAATCCAGGGCAACTGCTCAAGGCTTGGCGGCTGCTGCCGCGCAACCTCTGGAACCGTGCGGCGGGCCGCAGGCACCTAGCCAACGGGGCGGCGCTAATCGCACGGCTGCGCCTTTCGCTGCTCGAACGCCAGGTGCCCCTGTGGCTGAACGCCAGCCTGACCGAGTTATTGGTGGAGAATGGCGGCGTCATCGGCTTGAGCGTCGATGTGGGCGGGCAGCGGCGCAACGTCCGGGCGCGCAAGGGCGTCGTGCTGGCAGCGGGCGGCTTCGAACGCAACGCCGAGATGCGCCGCGAGCATCTCCCCGCAGAGCCGGACACCAGCTACACGTCCGGCTCTGAAGGCAACACGGGAGACGCCATCCAAGCCGGCATGGCCATCGGTGCCGCCGTGGACCTGATGGACGACGCTTGGTGGGCGCCCACGTTCATGCCGCCCGGCGGCGCGCCGCAGATCGTCATTTTCGAGCGCGCCAAGCCCGGCAACATCATCGTCGATGCTGCGGGCCAACGCTTCGCCAACGAAGCCGACCCGTACAACGACCTCGTCAAGCAGATGCAGGAAGCGCAGCAAGCAGGAGCTGCGGCCATTCCCGCGCACATGGTCTTCGACCACGCCTACCGCGCCAAGTACCCCATCGGCGGCATGCTGCCGGGAGTTACGCCGAAGCGCCACATCGATAGCGGGTTCGTGATCCGAGCCGACACCCTCGACGACCTAGCCCGCCAAGCGGGCATCGACGCCGATGGCCTAACCGCCACCGTCGCCCGGTTCAACGCGATGGCGGCCGAGGGACGGGATGATGACTTTCATCGCGGTGAAAGCGCTTTCGATCGCTTCTCCGGCGACCCGGCAGTGGGGCCGAACCCCTGCCTTGCGCCGCTCGACAAACCGCCGTTCTACGCCATGAAGCTCTACCCCGGCGACCTCGGCACCAAGGGTGGGTTGCTCACCAACGAGTTCGCCCAAGTCATGGACACCGACGGTGCACCCCTGCCCGGCCTGTACGCCGCGGGCAACGCCTCGGCCTCGGTGATGGGCAACTTCTATCCGGGTGCCGGCGGCACCATCGGCCCCGCCATGACCTTCGCATACATCGCTGCTCGGCACGCGGCTGAACGGACGCCTAAATCAACGCCGCCGGTTCAAGCCCAAATTCCGCAATGACTTCATGCGAGCCTTAGTTCCAAACGGTGCCTCCGTCCCCCAACTCAGCCAACTTGGCTTCGGCGGCGGAGCGCAGCTTGGCATCCCCGCCTTGCTGCGCAACCTGGGCGTAGGATTGCCGCGCTGCGTCCGGCGCGCCGAGCCGTTCCCAAAGCTGGGCCCGCTCGAACTGCAGGTCGGCATTGCCCGGCAACAGAATCAACTGGTAGCCCACGATGGCGAGCGCCCGGTCCCACTGTGAACCGCCCACCAGTTGCGCCTTCACGTTGTTCAGCATGCGCAGCGCGATCATGGCGCTGGTCGCGGTAGCGAACGGATCGGGGAAGGCCGTCCCGCCGAGCCCGCGGGCTTCGCCAAGCCCGTGCAGGCATTCATCCTCGGTGACCGGGCGGAAATCGACGGGGTCGATCAGCGCGTCGCCAACCCGAGTGAGGAAATGGCCGGGAAAGTTGACGCCGGCGGCATCAAAGCCCCGCCGGCGCGCCACGTGCAGCAACAGGACGCCGAGCGAAATGGGAATGCCGTGGCCGGTCTGCAATACGTCCGCCAAGCAACTGTGGGCGAGCGTGACCGGCTCCGCCCAATTGCCCGAAAACCCCCGCTGCTGCATGAACGCCCAAGGCGGAACGCCAGACGGGCAGGCGCCGGCGAGCTCGTCGATTCGATGGCGCAGGGCATCAGCATCAACGGCAGGATCGAGCACCCGATTCACCAGCAGGGCCGCGGACAGCTCGTCTTGGGAGGCATCCTCCGCAAGCTGCCGGAATTGAGCCTCAAAGGCGGGTTCCGCCATCTCCGTTCAACCTCTCTCAGACAGGGCTTGAAACTGGTGGCAGTTTACGCCTCTAGTGCTCCCGCGTCTTCCTGAACTCCAATTCCGGCCAGCGTTCCTCCGTGAGCTGCAGATTGGTGCGGGTTGGCGCCAGATAGGCGAGGTGGCCGCCGCCGTCGATGGCCAGATGGTCGGCGTTCTTGCGCCGGAAGGCTTCCACGGCGCTGGCGTCTTCGCCATGGATCCAGCGCGCCGTGTGGATGTTGCTGTCTTCGTAAATGCAATCCGCCCGGTACTCCTCGCGCAGCCGATGGGCCACCACATCGAACTGCAGCACCCCCACGGCACCGACCACGAGTTCGTTGCGGTTCATGGGCTTGAACACCTGGGTGGCGCCTTCCTCCGCGAGCTGGTGCAGGCCTTTTTCGAGCTGCTTGCCCTTCAGCGGGTCCCGGGTGCGCACCCGCCGGAACAACTCCGGCGCGAAGTTGGGGATGCCGATGAACGCCAGGTGTTCGCCCTCGCTGAACGAATCACCGATCTGAATGGCGCCGTGGTTGTGCAGGCCGATGATGTCGCCGGGCCAAGCGCATGTCGCCTGGGTCCGGTCGCCGGCCATGAAAGTCACGGCGTCACTGATCTTCACCGTCTTGCCCAGGCGCACGTGATTGAGCCTCATGCCCCGTTCATAACGCCCGGAGCAGACCCGCAGGAAGGCGATCCGGTCGCGGTGCCGAGGATCCATGTTGGCTTGGACCTTGAACACGAACCCTGAGAAGGGGGACTCGCCGGGATCGACCAAGCGGCTATCCGCCCTGCGCGGCTGCGGCTGCGGCGCATGGTCGGCAACGCCATCAAGCAGGCGCTCAACGCCAAAGTTGCCGAGCGCCGTGCCGAAGTACACTGGCGTCTGAGTGGCGCCGAGAAAGTCGCTGTCATCGAAGTCAGGGGTTGCGCCGCGCACCAGTTCGATCTCTTCGGCCAGCGCCTCGTAGTCGTCACCGAGCAGCGCCCGCGCCTCCGGGCTGTCCAGCCCTTGGATCACGGGGTACGCGTGGACGCGCTGGCCTTGTCCAGGCTCATAGACCTCGATCGCGTCGGCGGCCAGGTCATAGGTGCCTCGAAAGTGGGTTCCGGAGCCGAGTGGCCACGTGATGGGCGCACACTGGATCTGCAGGATGTCCTCGATTTCGTCGAGCAACTCCAAGGGATCCCGGATGGCCCGGTCGAGCTTGTTGATGAAGGTGATGATCGGCGTGTCGCGCAGGCGGCAGACCTCCATCAGCTTAATGGTGCGCGGCTCCACCCCCTTGGCCCCATCAATGACCATCAGCGCCGAATCGACCGCCGTGAGGGTCCGGTAGGTGTCTTCCGAGAAGTCCTCGTGGCCCGGCGTGTCGAGCAAGTTCATGATGCGGTCGCGATAGGGGAACTGCATGACCGAGGTGGTCACCGAGATGCCCCGCTCCTGCTCCATGGCCATCCAGTCCGACGTGGCGTGACGGTCGGCCTTGCGCGACTTCACGGCACCTGCCAATTGGATGGCGTTGCCGAACAGCAGCAGCTTCTCGGTCATCGTCGTCTTGCCCGCGTCGGGGTGCGAGATGATGGCGAAGGTTCGCCGCTTGATGATTTCGCTGTTGGCCGTCATGGGGCCTGCAGGTGACGCCAGAGCGCTCGCTTGGCGTCTGGGCTGTCGAGTTGGCTCAAGTCCGCAATGGTCACCACGCCGATGCCCAAGGTTGGCAGCCGGGCCGCCGCCGACTGGGTGGCCAGGGCGCGGGTGACCGAGAAGTCGTTGATTTGCTTGTCCAAAAACGCGCTTAGCGCAGGCCCTGCCGCCCCCGTGACGCCGGGCAGGGGCCAATTGAATTCGATCCGCCTGACGGTCGCTGACCAGTTGCGGCTCAGGCAGCGCACGATGTCCGCAGCCAACGCCGCGTGGCCCCGCCCCGTCAAGCCGCTGGTTGCCAACAGGGCGCCGCCGCCTTCACTGGCGGTGCAGAAGGCGGTCAGGGTGAACGGCTCGGCATCGGTGGCATCGGCCACCTTGGCCGCGGGTGCCGCCGCCGCGGGCGGCGCTGGCCGTGGAGCGGGCGAAACCGAAGCGCTGCGGCGTGTTGACGGCGGCTCGGTTCTGGCTCGGGCGGGCTCCTTGGGCGCGGCGGGCAACGGCGGCGACCGGCGCGCCACCGGCGCGGCACGGCGCAGGCACCAAGCCTCGATGCCCATGTCTTTGAGGATTTGAGTGTGGCGGGGATCCAACTTCCAAGCCTATGGCCTTCAGGATTCTGCTAGCATTCCACACCCGCCCCGCTTAAGCCACAGCGAACCATGCAATATCTGACCGACGACACCCGCATCACCGGCATGCAGGAGGTGACTGCCCCGGCCGGCCTCATCGACGACCTGCCGGTGTCGCCTCGAGCTTCGGAGTTGGTGTTCAATGATCGGCGTGCGATCAGCGACATCATTCACGGCCGCGACCAACGGCTGCTGGTGGTGGTCGGGCCCTGCTCCATCCACGACCCAAAGGCGGGCTTGGAGTACGCCCAAGGGCTGTGCGAGCTGGCGCGCGAGCATCGCGACCGGCTGCACATCATCATGCGCGTCTATTTCGAAAAGCCGCGCACCACCATTGGCTGGAAGGGGTTGATCAACGACCCCCACATGAACAACTCCTATGACATCAACACCGGCCTCACGGTGGCCCGGACGTTGCTGCGGGACATCGTGGAGCTCGGCGTCGGCTGCGGCACCGAGTACCTGGACCCCATTTCCCCGCAATACGTTGGCGATTTCGTCAGTTGGGGCGCGATCGGCGCGCGCACCACCGAAAGCCAAATACACCGCCAACTGGCATCCGGTCTCTCCTGTCCCATCGGCTTCAAAAACAGCACTGACGGTTCGATCCAGGTGGCGGTTGATGCGGTGGGCTCAGCGGAGCATTCGCACATCTTCCTGTCGGTGACCAAACTCGGCCACTCCGCCATCTTTCAGACCGCGGGCAACGAGGACTGCCACGTCATCCTGCGCGGTGGCGGCGGCAAGACCAACTACGACAACCCATCCATCCACTACGCCAGCCGCTTGCTGGAGAACGCCGGCGTCTGCCCTCGGGTGATGGTCGATATGAGCCACGCCAACAGCCAAAAGGACCACCGCCGCCAACTGCTTGTCTGCGAAGACATCTGCCGCCAGTTGGCCGACGGCGAATCGCGCATTCTTGGCGTGATGATCGAGAGCAACCTGGTCGAGGGCAACCAGAAGATCAACGCTCCGAGCGAACTGGTTTACGGCCAAAGCGTCACCGACGCCTGCCTCGGTTGGCAGGATTCCCTCGACTGCCTGGCACAGCTCGCGGAAGCAAACGCGCACCGCCTTACTTCGCTACCCGAATGATGCGGGTGCCCACATTGCCGCCCGCCAGCAGGTCGACAAAGGCGCGAGGCGCTTCCTCAAGTCCGTGGAACTCGTCCTGCATGGGCTTGAGTTCGCCTGATTCCACCCAACCCCTCATCTTGGCGCGCGCCTCTCCATACCGGGCCATGTAGTCAAAGACCAAGAAGCCCTCCATGCGCACCCGGTTGTTGATCAACAGCCCAGGCACGCCGCGCGGCCCCGGGGCCGGGTTGCTGGTGTCGTACTGAGAGACGACGCCGCAGCAGACGATGCGTCCGCCCCGCTGCATGCGCCGCAGGGCGGCACCGAGGATATCGCCGCCGGTGTTGTCGAAGTAAATGCCGATGCCGTCGGCGCAGGCGTCGCGGAACTGGTGGCGGAAGTCTGGCGAGCGGTGGTTCACCGCGGCGTCAAAACCGAGTTCATCCGTGAGCCGTTGGCATTTTTCATCGCTGCCGGTGACGCCGACGGTTCGGCAGCCGCTGATCTTCGCCATCTGGCCGACCAAGTGCCCCACCGAGCCGGCCGCTGCGGAAACCACAACGGTTTGCCCCGCCTGCGGCGCCCCCAATTCGAACAGCCCGAAGTAGGCAGTCAGCCCGTTGGTGCCGTACACCCCCAAATGATGCGCCGGATCGCCGGCCGGCTCGACCGCCTGAACCGCCTTGGCGGCGTGGGCGGAATAGTCCTGCCAGCCGGTTTGGCAGGTGACCAGATCGCCCACCGCGATGCCGTCCGCATTGGACGCCTCCACCCGCGCCACCCCGCTGCCGCCCATCACGACGCCAGCCTTCGGCGCGCCCGCGTAGCTGGCACTCCCCTGCAAACCGGCCCGCTGTCCGGCACCGACCGTCAGCGCCAAGGTTCGGCAAAGCACTTCGCCGTCACTAGGCACCGGCGCGGCCTCGGTCCGCATGGCGAAGTTGTCCTCAGCAAGCCGTCCCTCGGGCAAAGACTGGATGACGATTTGGCGGTTGTCCACGAAAGCACCTCGTAATGGCAAAGGGAAAGCGAGCTTAGCCCATTTCGGCGCTAGTGCCGCATCTCCGGCGTGAACGCGACCGGCATCCGCACAATGGCATTGAACCAGATGGAACGCAGCATGGTTCTTTCACCGACCGGGTGAATGTCCGGAATGCGGGTGACGATCTCTGCAAGGAGCGCCTTCAACTGCATGTGCGCGAGCCGTGCGCCTAGGCAAACATGGGGCCCGGTGCCGAATGCCAAGTGCTTGTTGGCGTTTTCCCGGGTGATGTCGAAGCGATGCGGGTCGTCGAAAACAGCCGGGTCCCGGTTGGCCGCCGGATAGGAGAGATAGACCTTGTCGCCCTTCCTCACCGGCCGCCCGCCGATTGCCGTGTCTTCCATGACGGTGCGGCGAAACTTGATGACCGGCGGCGAATGCCGCAGCACCTCGTCGATGGCATTGGGCAGGTGCTTGTCCAGATCGCTCTTGAGCAGTTCGTATTGCTCCGGATGCTCGTGCATGAGCCGTATGAAGTGCACGGCCGTGCCGCGCGTGGTTTCGTGGCCGGCGATCGACATGGTGACGAAAAACATGTTGATCGAGAGCTGGTCCAGCTTTTCCCCATCGACCTCGTTGTGAATGAGGCTGCTGAGCAGCGAGGCGTCGGGCTTTTCCCGCTTCTCGGCGGACAGCTTATCGCTCATGGCAAAGAGCTGGAATAACGCGGGCTCCTCCCCCTCGACCCGATTTTCCGTGTCGGCCGCCATGTTGCCGAGCCGCAACACCTGCTCCCGCATCTCGTTCGGAATGCCCATGAGCTTGCAGAAGGTGTAGACCGGCAGACGGGATGCCACGTCAAAGACGAACTCGCACTCACCCCGTGGGGCAACGGCATCGACGATTTCCTTGGCCGCCTGCTGAATTTCAGGCTCAAACGCAGCCAGTTGCCGAGGCGCAAACGGGGGCAGGAGCAGGCGCTTCATGGCCAGGTGCTGCCGCTTCTCCATGCCCATGAGGTTGGCCTGCTGGCGCTTGAGCGACTCGCCTTTCAGGTCCCAGATGATCGGGCCACCCTCATGGGAGGAAAAAAGGTCTTGGTTTCTGGAAACCTCGTACAGGTCTTGATAGCGCGTCAGCACCCAGAACCCCTGATCCAGATGGCCGTCGGGCAGAGGCGAGCGGTAATTCTCGTTGGGCGGGTTCCAGTGCACGGGATCGGACTGCCGCCAAGCATCGAAGAGCGCGTGCGGCGGCCCTTCGAGACCGGGAATCAGGTCTGGATCCACGAGATTGGTGTCGATGGGTAGCGCCCGCGGCTGGGGAGCGCGAGGGGACGCCCCTCGCGTAAAAGATGCAGCCATTGCTGGATTCTCCGTCTGGTTGGTCTTTGTTATCTCGGTGCGATTCGGTCGAGGCGCTGCATCCAAGGCGTGATCTCGTCGCTATCTTGCAGCGCGGACAACGCCGCACTTGCTTCCTCGGCGTACAGCAGGGCATTCAACTGCCCGATCACCGCCAGATCCGCATAGGAAAGGGCGTCACCGACAACCCAATCACGGCCTTTAAGGAGCGCGTTCAACGCACCGAGGTGGCGCTCCACATCACCCACAACTTGGTCGCGCGGTTTCCTGCCGACACCCTGGGCTTGAGTCAGCTGCCCCACCCCGTTCAGGATCATCGTCTTCAATTGGGGCTTGGGCACGCCGGGCATGGATTCGGCAAATTCATCGAGCGCTGCTTCCAGATTGTGCTCCCAAGAAAGCCGCATGGTCATCTCGTAGAAGTACAGGCTTTCGTCCGCCCACTCCTCGATGGCATGGGCGACGGCGGCTTCACGAGGGTCGCTCGGCACTAGGCTCGGGCCAGGGTGCTGGCGCTCCAGATGGAAAATGATGTCCGTGGAGTCCCAGACCGCCTGGCCGTCATCGACGATGACTGGAAACTTCCCCGTGGGGCTAACGTCCTGGTAGGCCCCCTCACCGACCTTGGCCCGGGCCACCTCGTGCACATCGAAGGCGATGCCCTTGAAGTTCAGCGCCCTGCGCACTTTCTCGGTGAAAGGCGAGGTCGCAAACTGATACAGCGTTATCATGCTTGATCACCCCTGTTCTGGCTCATCAGCTTCTCGATCACGACGTCGAGCTTGTATTGGTCATCCCCTGGGCTGCGTGGCGCCTGCGCGGCGCAGGCATCCCGTATCTCCGCCCAGCGCTCGTCGGCATAGTCGATGACGTGAGCATGTGAGATCGCCAGGAAACTACCGGCCTCGACCGCGGCTATCGCGCTCTGTGCCACCTCTTCGGCGGGCATCCCCAACTTCATGGCGGCAGCGCCTGCCTCATTTGGGGCCTCGGTGCCACCGAACGCCGCTTGTCGTCGTTCGGAAGCCCGCCAAAGCGTGGACTCCACGAGGCCTGGACAGAGCACAGTGACGCCCACATGGTCGGGCAACTCACGCCGCAACACGTCGGAGAGACCCAGCAGCGCGTGCTTGGTCGCGGTATAAAGCCCGCCGAACAGATGCGGCACGCCCAAGCTGTGCTCCGACCCCGTGTTGAGAATCCACGCCGGTTGGTCGCTCGCAGCAAATCTCGGCACGAACGCACGGATGCCGTTCGAGACGCCGCGAACGTTCACTGCGAAGCACCAATCAAACTCATCGGTCGTGGTTTCCCACAGGGGCTTGGTTGCATGCATCACGCCGGCGTTGTTGACGAGGATCTCGACGCTGCCAAAAGCTGCCCATGCGGCATCCGCCAGCGCCTGAACCTCCTCTTCCACAGCGACATCCACCTGCCGCGCGAGGCTCCTGACCCCGCTTGACGCCACCTCCGCCGCCACCGCCTCGGCAGCTTCGAATTCGATATCCGCCACCGCCACATTGGCGCCTTTCGCCGCAAGGGCCAAGCAGATGGCCCGGCCGATGCCGTTGCCACCCCCGGTCACCACTGCGGACTTTCCTTCGATTTCCATGGTCTTCCTCAGAGCTGTCATTCGAGCAGTCCGATCTGCCGGGCTCGGTCGATGACCGGCTGATAGAGACGCACTGTCGCAGCATCGACCAGCATGCCGCCGGCGCCAGCGGCGCCGTCGCCCGACTGCACCGAGGTTTCGTAGGCATCCACCATCTTCTTGGCCACGGCTATTTCCTTTTCCGAAGGCGCGAAGATTTCGTTGGCGTGCTCGATCTGGCTCGGATGGATGCACCATTTGCCCACTGCTCCGAGCGTGGCCGCCCAAGTGGCCTGCGCCCGGTAGGCATCCGCATTCCTGAAGTTGCCGAAAGGACCGTCGATGGCGTCGATGCCTGCCGCCCGACAGGCGGCGATCAGACGCACGCGATGCGCATGCCATAGGTCACCGGGATAGCGCAAAGTGTCATCCCGCTCGTGACCGAAGCGCATGCCCATGCTCGCCGCCAAGTCGCCAAAACCGAGGATTAGCGCTTCCAGCCGGTCTGAGCAACTGGCAATGGCCTCCACGTTACCGAGCCCTTCGGCCTCCTCGATCAGAACTTCGAGACCGATGGGCTTTTTGATCTTCAGCTTCTTTTCGAGGGACTTCAGCATGGTCTCGAAGAACAGCAGGTCAGACGGCTTTTTCACCTTGGGAAGGATGATCACGTCAAGGTTGTTCCCGGCGCCTTCGAGAATGCTGACCATGTCGTACACCGCCCACTCGGTTTCGTGGTCGTTGACCCGAACGGCGCGGACCTTGCTGCCCCAATCAAGGCCATTGAGCGCATCCACCGCGGTCTGGCGCGCCCCTTCCTTGGCATCCGGAGCCGTGGCGTCTTCGAGATCGAGAAAAACAAGATCCGCTTCGGACGCCGCCGACTTCTCGATGAACCTTTCACTTGAGGCAGGCACGGCCAGCTCGGACCGGCGCAGTCTGGGTTGATTCATGGCTTGTTCCTCCTAATGTTGAATTCCTCCAAGACCTCTTCCGTGTGCTCACCGTGCATGGGCGGCCTTCGGTACAGGCCGGTACGCGTTTGGGTGTACTTGATGGGGTTGCCGACGATGGACACCCGGGGGTTGTCCCCGGGCAGATCGAACTGCGCAATCATCTCCCGGCTCTTCACATGCGGGTCGGCGAAAATTTCGGCCGCTGTGTTCACTGGCCCGCAGGGCACCTTGCCGCCGAGCGCCTCGAAGACTTCCTGCTTGGTGTGCTGCTGGGTCCAGGCGGCGATCTCGCCTTCCACGTAGCCTTGGTTTCGACGCCTGATGAAGGTGTTCTTGGTTCGCTCGTCCACCAGCAGGTCAGGCCGCTCCATGGCTTCGCAGAGCAGCGCCCAGTGACCGGGCCCGGGGGCTGCAATCGCCACGCCGCCGTCCTTGGTGGGAAACAGGCCGAACGGCATCAGGTTTGGATGGTGCTGGCCCCGGGCCGGCAGCTCCTGCTGAGCGAAGCCGTAGTTGACGAGCACCGTTTCAGCGAACGCGAGCATGCCGTCGTACATGCCCACATCACAGAACTGGCCCTCGCCGGTGGTTCGAGCGTGATGTATGCCGGCGATGACCGCCATGGCCATCAGCGTGCCGGGGTAGATGTCGCCCACGCTGACGCCGCTTGGGTGCCCTACCGAGCCCTCCGGCCCAGTGATTCCCACGTGTCCGCTCATGCTCTGGGCGACGATGTCGTAGGCGGGCCAGTGCGCGTAGGGGCTTTCGCCTGTGCGCGGATCGCCAAATCCGCGAATGCAGCCGTAAACGATTTTGGGGTTCCGGGCTTTGATTACGTCGTAACCCACGCCAAGCCGGTCCATGACCCCGACCCGCATGTTCTCGACGATGGCGTCCGCCTGTTCGCACAGCTTGAGCAGCACTTCCCGGTCGGCTGGATCCTTCAGATTGAGCACGATGCTGCGCTTGTTGCGATTGATGCTGGCGAAGTAGCCCCCGTAGTCCACCCCGCCTGGCTCATCGGAGGCGACGTTCGCATAGTCGGGCGGCAAGGGCGGCACTGTCCGGGCGCCGTCACCTTGGGGCGGCTCCACCTTGATCACGTTCGCGCCTAGATCGGCAAGCATGGCCGTGCCGAACGGACCTGCAAGTGCCATGGTGCAGTCGATGACGGTGACGTCGGACAGCGGTCCGGTCCGTTCTCTCATGGCTGGCCTCCTACTAGTGTGTTGCTGGGCGCCGCTTTAACACTACTGTACGCTCCCCTTCAAAGACCACTTCGTCGTGCTGGTTGATGCCCCAGTGCTTGAAGCGGATGAGCCCCTCCGTTGTATTCTCCGTGTCCTGCTTGCTCAGCACTTCAGTGAACGCGTTGACCGTATCCCCGTGAAACACGGGCTTCTTGAAACGAATCCTGTCGAGGCCGGTTTCCTTCACCGCGTTCTCCGCTGTGTCCTGGGTCGCCAGCCCCATGACCATGGACGCGGTGATGAACCCGAAAACCAGCCGCTGGCCGAATGCGGTCTTCGCCATCTTGGCCTCGTTCCAGTGCCCGTCGGCGCTGTTCATCACCAGCTTGGTGAGCAGTTGGTTTTCCACTTCACCAATGGTGGTGCCCCGGGCATGACGGATTTTTTGGCCGACGTGGAAGTCCTCGAAGTAGTTGTTGCTGCTGGTTAGGGCGCTCATGCTGGTTTGCTCATACGTCGTTCCCGCTTTGACTGCCGCTTTGCGACCAAGTTAGTGCGTTCGTACTCGATCACGGTTTCCTCATGCTGGTTGGTGCCGACGGTGCGCCAACTGACGATGCCAGCCGCCGGCCGGGACTCTGATTCACGCAGGTCGATGACCGTGCTTGCCGCTGTGATGGTGTCGCCGGGATGTACAGGCGCCCCGAACTCGACCTTGTTCACGCCCAAGAACGGCCCGCCGGCCTCCGACAGATCCTCCACCGACAGGCCGATCACCGTTGACAGGACCAGCAGCGGATCGACGACCAAGTCGCGGTGCCCGGCCGCCTTCGCGTATTCCGCATTGAGGTAGAGCGGGCAGTAGCGCAGCGCCACAGATGCGAAAAGCGTGGCGTCCCCGGCGGTCAACGTGCGCCCCCAATGATGCGTAAACGACTGGCCTAGCGTGAAATCCTCAAATTGCTGGCCGCGCCGCCAGAGCTGGAAGCCGGAAATATCTGGGTCGCTCACATTCACTTATCGGTTAACCAATAAATGAATGCTGCCTGTTTACTTATTGGTTGTCAAGCAAATAAAATGGGTGCGGGCATTGGCAGCATGCAAGGGTTCGAATGAACGAAACAACCGAGACAACGCGACGCGCACAACCTCGACGCACGCAGGAGGAGAGAAAGGCGCAGTCGGAGCGCCGGATCATTCGTGCCGCCATGGAGCTCTTCGCGACCCAGGGGTATCTGCAGACGACCATGAATCAGGTCGGCCAGGCGGCTGGGTACACAGGTGGCCTGGTCAGCCACCGGTTCGGCTCCAAGAAGGGCCTGCTGAAAGCCGTGTTGATGCACATCTCCCAGCGATTCCTCGAAGATCAGTTGCGCCCCTCCGCAGACGCGCCGAGCGCCGAGCAAGCGCTGCGATCCGTCGTGGAAATCTACCTAAAGGAAGTCACCATCCGACAAAGCCGGATCCGTGCGCTCTACGTGATCATGGGTGAAGCGCTGGGCGCAGTGCCCGAGGTGCAGACTGAGATTGCCCATCTGAACGAAGGATTCAGGTTGAGGTTGACCAAGCTGGTGCAGCGGGGGGTGGACAACGGCGAATTCAACTCGGGCGTGGACTCGGAGGCAGCGGGCATACTCATTCTCGCTCTCCTGCGCGGCGTCACCATGCAGGCGCTCGCCGACCCCAAGGCGATTGACTTGAACCAGGTGATTCCGTTGGTGCAAGCCAGCGCATTGACCGGCCTCAAGTCTCCCACTGCCACCTGACAGAGCGCTCGCTGCGCTGAGGCATCGCTTGGTTGGGCCTTAATCTCCAAGGGCGTTGTGCGTTATGGTGGCCGCATCCATCCAAACGGCACGGACATGGTCGAACCCCAAGGGCAATTTCGGTTGTTCGCAACGCGCCGCATGGCACCGCTGTTCATCACCCAGTTCTTCGGCGCGTTCAACGACAACCTGTTCAAGGCCGCCCTGTCGGTCATGTTCGTTTACGGCGGCATCGTCGCCGCCGAGTCGGCGGATTTCGCCGTGAATGCCGCTGCGGGCCTGTTCGTGCTGCCCTTCTTCCTGTTCTCCGCCACCGCCGGGCAGATCGCCGACAAGTATGAGAAGTCCCGCCTGATCCGCCGCATCAAGGTCTTCGAGATCGCCGTCGCCCTGCTGGCGGGATTGTCACTGTACTTGCAAAATGCCGCCGCCATGCTGGCGGTGCTGTTCCTGTTCGGCGTGCAATCCACTTTCTTTGGCCCGTTGAAGTTCTCGATCCTGCCGCAACACCTGCATGAAACCGAATTGGTGGGCGGCAATGGGCTGGTGGAGATGGGCACCTTCGTCGCCATCCTGCTCGGCACCTTGGTGGGCAGCCTGATCGGCGGAAGCACGGGCCTGTCCCTCGGGCTCTTCGTTTTGGTGGCCGGCGTTGCCGTGGCCGGGTACTTGGCCAGCCGCCACATCCCGCAAGCGCCCGCCAACGACCCAGATCAGCAGGTCGGGTGGAATCCCATCACGGAGACCCTGCGCCTCATGAAGTTGGCCAGGCTGCAGCGCAGCGTGTTCCTTTCCATACTGGGCATCTCCTGGTTCTGGCTGCTCGGCGGCGTGTACCTGGCGCAGATTCCGAACTTGGCGCGAGTGCACTTGGCCGGCGGGCCGACCGTGGTGACGCTGATCCTCACGGTGTTCACCGTGGCGGTGGCGCTGGGCTCGCTGGCCTGCGAAAAGCTCTCAAGGCGGCGAATCGAGATCGGCCTGGTGCCATTCGGCGCGCTCGGCATCAGCATCGCGGGCATCGACGCCTACTTCGCCATCGAAGCCATCGACGGCGACGGCTTGCGCACTGCTGCCGCCTTCGTCGCCGGCAGCGGCAGCGCCCGGCTGCTCGTGGACCTGCTGCTGCTCGGCCTGTTCGGCGGCTTGTTCGTGGTTCCGCTGCAAGCCCTGATCCAGCACCGCACGCCCGAGGCGCGGCGGGCGCGCATCATCGCCGCCGCCAACGTGCTCAACTCGCTATTCATGGTGGTGGGTGCCGGCGTCGCCATCCTTTGGCTGGCGGTGTTCGGCTTCTCCATTCCCACCCTGCTGCTGGCCGTGGCCATCGCCAACATCGCCGTGGCTGGCTTCATCTTCCACCAAGTGCCGGAGTTCGCCATGCGCTTTCTGGTGTGGCTGCTTTCGCACACGATGTACCGCGTGACCCACGAGGGCTTGGAGCGGGTGCCGGACCGGGGCGCCGCCGTCCTCGTCTGCAATCACGTGAGCTACGTGGATGCGCTGCTGCTCGCCGGGGCCGTGCGCCGCCCCATTCGCTTCGTCATGTTCAAGCCGATCTATGACTTGCCAGTGCTCAACTTCATCTTCCGCACCGGGCGCGCCATCCCAATCGCCGGCCGCAGCGCGGACGAGGACGCCTTTGAGACCGCCTTCGGCGAGATTCGCGAGGCGCTCGCCGCCGGCGATCTGCTGTGCATCTTCCCTGAAGGCCGGCTCACGACGGACGGTGAAATCGAACCGTTCCGCCCCGGCATCGAGCGCATCCTGCGGGAAACCCCAGCGCCGGTGATACCCATGGCCCTGCGCGGCCTCTGGGGCAGCTTCTTCAGCCGCAAGGCCGGCGCCTTCCGCAACCCCAGCCGCTTCTGGAGCCGAGTCCAGGTGGTGGCCGGCGAGGCCCTGCAGCCGGAGGGCGTCACGGCTGGCGTTCTGCAGGAAAAGGTGGCGTTGCTCCGGGGAGCGAACGCCTGAGGTTCTCGTTGCGCCAAACCCCGTCGGGCCACCGGCAAACGCGGTCTTTACAGAAGCGCCTCAAGCCGCTTGGCCACGGCGGCGACGGAAAACTCCCGCTGTGCCCGCTCAGGACCTTCTCCGGGCGGTGCTTCGAGGGCGGATTGCATGGCACCGGCGATCGCTTGGGGTTCGGAGCCTTCAAAGTAGTGGCCGAGGTCCGCGAGGATGCAGAGCGGTCCCGGTTGGCGGGGGGTAACTACAGGCACGCCTGCCGCCATGGCTTCCAGCAGCACCATGCCGAAGGGTTCGTTGCTTGATGCCATCAGCAGGGCGTCGAAGGCCTTCATGAGCCGGGCCGCGGCGGGGATGAAGCTAGTGAAGGTTACAGGCAAGCCCCGGCTGGCCAGTTCCAGGCGCTCGCGCAGGGCACCATCGCCGACGAACGCCAAGTGGGCGTCGCTCCTGCCAGTGCGTTCGAGGAATATCCTTAATGCCTCCAGGGCCAGTTCCGGGCGTTTCTTGTAGTGCAGGCGCCCGACCACACCAAAGACAAAGCCCTCCGGCGGCAGGGCGAGGGCCTGGCGGGCGGCGGTGCGGTCGAGGGGGTCCAAGGCATCGAGGTCCAAGGCATTGGGCCAGACCAAGGCGCTGCCGGTGGCTTGCTTGAGTTCCTCGGCCACGCCGGGGGAGACGCCGGCAAACAGAGCGTCGTGCCGGGAAAGACGCCGCGCCCAACGGCGCCGACGGCGTCGGAAGAAGCCGTATTCGTGCGCCACAGCGACCAGGCGAGCCGAGTCGAGCCCGGTTGCCACAAAGGACTTGTAAGCTCGGTAGCGATGGCAAAGCACCAAGCCGTCACTGGTCTCGGGCAAGGCTTGGCGCAACCGTCGCGCTAGGGCGGCAGTGTTCTTGAGGTCTTCGCAATCGAGGTAACGCGCGGCTTTGGCGCCACGTTGGGGAACGCCCTCGCCTTGGTTCAGAATTTGTGTCGTGGAAGGGCTCAGAAAGAAGTCGGCGCCACCCAGCCCGAGGCTCGTCGCCGCCTTGCGGTACACGCGGACAATGTCGAGGAAGGGCGGGCCGTCGTTGGGGCAGATCTGGATCAACTGGTTGAAGGCGGTTTCAGCCACGACGCTTGGTCACCAGGAAGTCCTCCATCACCAAGTACTGCAGGCCGGAGCCAAGAAACATGTCCAAGGCGTCCGCAGGCGAACAGACCATCGGTTCGCCGCGGCGGTTCAGCGACGTGTTCAGCACCACGGCATTGCCAGTCAACTGCTCCAAGGCTTCGAGCAACGCATAGTAGCGGGGGTGGGCTCCGGGTTCGACGATCTGCACCCGCGCCGTGCCGTCCTCATGCACCACCTCCGGGATGCGCGCCTGCCAAGCTTGCGCCACATCAAAGGTGATGGTCATGAAGGGAGCCGGATGGTGGCTGCCGATGATCTCCGGCGCCACCCGGTCGAGCACGCTCGGGCAGAACGGACGCCAGCGCTCCCGGAACTTGATTTGCTCGTTGATGCGGTCGGCCATCCCCGGCACGCTGGGGCAGCCTAGGATGCTGCGTGCGCCCAGGGCGCGGGGGCCGAACTCCATGCGGCCCTGAAACCAAGCCACCGGGTTTCCGGCGGCGATGAGCGCCGCGGCGTCTTTGGGCACGTCGTCCAAGGCACGATACTCAACCGCATCGGCGCTCGCATCCAACGCCATGCGGCAGTCGTCGTTGCTGTATTCGGGGCCGAGGAAGACGTGAGTCATTCGGGTCAGCCGCTCTCCCCTATCAGCCGCGACGTAGGCGGCGGCGCCCAGGGAAGTGCCCGAATCCCCGGCGGCCGGCTGCACGAACAGTTCATCGACGTGGTCAAGCGCCACGATGCGCTGGTTGAGCTTGACGTTCAGCGCCCCGCCGCCGGCGAAGGCCAGCTTTCCGGTCTCCCGCAGCACTCCGCCCAAGTGGGTTTCGAGCAGCTTCAGACACCAATCCTCAAACAGCCGCTGCATGGCCGCGGCGTAGTGGACGTAGGGTTCGTCGGCGGCATCATCCCGCCGTCTCGGCCCGAGCCACTCCACCAACTTGGGACTGAAGTAGTAGCCCACGCCGTTCTCCTTGTAGCGCCGCAGGCCCACGGTGTTGATGTAGCGGGCGTTGACTTGGAAGCCGTCACCCCGCGGCCGGATGAGCCGGGAGAAGTCGAAGCGCCCGGGATCGCCGTAAGGCGCCATCCCCATGACCTTGTACTCCCCGTCGAGCATCTCAAAGCCGAGGTACTCGGTCATCGCGCCGTACACGCCACTCAAGGAGTCCGGATCGTAGAACTGCCGAATGCCGTGGATGCGTCCGTTCTCGCCGTAGCCGAAAAAAGTGGTGGCGTATTCGCCCTTGCCGTCCACCCCCATGATGGCGGTCTTCTCGGTAAATCCACTGCAATGGTAGGCGCTGGCGGCATGAGCGAGATGGTGCTCCACGGGAACGAACTCGGTTTTCGACCAGTTGATGCCGAGACGCTGCCCCGCCTCCATCACGCGGCGGCGGTTGCGCCGAAAGCGGCGGTTGCCGTTGGCTAGCGCGTCGAGCGCCCGATCCGGCGCATACCAGTGCCGCTGGGCGTAGCGCCATCGAGCCGCGCTGGCGAGGCTGACGGGCGCATAGGGAAAAGCAACGGCATCCACATCCCCGGCGCCTAGGCCTGCCGCCTCCAGGCAATAGCGGGCCGCCTCCACCGCCATGCGGTTCTTGGCGTGCTTGTCGCGCAGGAAACGCTCCTCCTCCGCCGCGGCCACCAACTCGCCGTCCACCAGCAGCGCCGCGGAGGGATCGTGGCCCAAGGCACCGGAGAGGCCGAGGATGATCATGCAGGACCCGAAGCAAGGCGAAGACGGCCTACTATAGCCCTTTGCGCAGTCAATCGAATCGAGGGCGTCCCGCCCTCGAAACCTTGGGCCGACGACCCACCGTGCCCGTGGCCTGTGCTAAACTGCCGCCTCTTTTTTTCGGCCCCGGCCTGCACCTCACAACCAACCATTGGAGAATCAACGCATGAGCGAGAACATCGTTCACACCACCGATGCTGACTTCGAAGCCGATGTGCTTCAATCCGACAAGCCCGTGCTCGTGGACTACTGGGCTGAGTGGTGCGGCCCCTGCAAGATGATCGCGCCAATCCTCGACGAAGTGGCCAACGAATACAGCGACCGGGTGAAGATCTGCAAGCTGGACATCGACTCCAACCAGCAAACCCCGGCCAAGTACGGCATTCGCGGCATCCCCACCCTCATGCTATTCAACGGCGGTGCGGTGGAGGCCACCAAGGTCGGCGTGCTGAGCAAGTCTGCCTTGGAAGCCTTTCTCGACGGTAACATCTGATCCCAGTCCGGTTGTCAGGCGGGATGAAATCAACCCATCATTCCGCTTGACGGGGCCAATCAAAACACTAAACTGGCCTGCGGGTGGAGGTCGAAAGCAGCAATCCATCCAACCGTTTCTAGCCCCAAGCATTCCAACCCAGCCGACCGGCAACAAATTTGCGGGCCGCGAAATGGCAAGCCAAGGCGCCGACTGAACCCATCCATAAAGCAGCCCGGCGCCTTTCCTAAAACAACCGGAGACGTCCTCCTCAATTCAACCCTCGCCGCTGCCGCGCAACTAACGCCCCCGCATCCCTTTTAAGACGCTAAGCGGCTTAAGACGCTAGGCCGCGAGGCGGCAAGACCCCCCCAACCTGTTTGAGAAAGAGCCCACCCTATGGCGATGTATCTGAAAGACCTCAAGGCCAAGCCCGTCAGCGAGCTTGTGGACATGGGCCGTGAACTCGGCCTGGAGAACCTGGCCCGCTCGCGCAAGCAGGAGGTCATCGCATCCATCGTGCGCAAGCAGGCCAAGGCGGGCGAGGACATTTTCGGCGCGGGCACCTTGGAAATCCTGCAGGACGGCTTCGGCTTCCTGCGCTCCCCGGACAGTTCCTATCTGGCTGGCCCGGACGACATCTACGTCTCGCCCAGCCAGATTCGGCGCTTCAACCTGCGCACCGGCGACAGCCTCGCCGGCAAGATCCGGCCACCCAAGGACGGCGAGCGCTACTTCGCCATGCTCAAGGTCGACGAGATCAACTTCAGCGAGCCGACTTCCAAGAAGCATAAAATCCTCTTCGAAAACCTCACCCCCCTGTTTCCAACAGAGCGCTTCACGCTTGAGCGCGGCAACGGCAGCACCGAGGACCTGACCGCCCGCACCGTCGATTTGATCGCCCCGGTGGGCAAGGGCCAACGCGGCTTGATCGTTTCGCCGCCCAAGGCCGGCAAAACCCTGGTGCTGCAGAACATCGCCCAGTCCATCACCGCCAACGATCCCGACGTGGTGCTCATCGTGCTGCTGATCGACGAACGCCCCGAGGAAGTGACCGAAATGCAGCGCTCGGTGCGCGGCGAAGTGGTCGCAAGCACCTTCGATGAGCCGCCATCCCGGCATGTGCAGGTCGCCGAAATGGTGATCGAGAAGGCCAAGCGGCTCGTGGAGCACAAGAAGGATGTGGTCATCCTGCTCGACTCCATGACACGCCTTGCCCGGGCTTACAACACCATCGTCCCCTCGTCGGGCAAGGTGCTGACCGGCGGCGTTGACGCCCACGCCTTGGAGCGCCCCAAACGGTTCTTCGGGGCGGCCCGCAACATCGAGGAAGGCGGCAGCCTCACCATTCTGGCCACGTCCTTGATCGACACCGGATCGAAGATGGACGAAGTGATCTACGAGGAGTTCAAGGGCACCGGCAACCAGGAACTGCACCTGGAGCGCAAAATCGCTGAGAAGCGCGTTTACCCGGCCATCAACATCCGCCGCTCCGGCACTCGCCGCGAGGAACTCATCGTCGATGAGAAGGAACTGCAGAGCGTTTGGATACTGCGCAAGCTCCTGCACGACATGGACGATCTGGCCGCCATCGAGTGGCTGATCAACAAGCTCAAGGACACCCGCACCAACGAGGAGTTCTTCAACTCCATGCGGGGGAAGTAGCTGCGGCTTAGCCGGAGCGCTGGGGCAGTGGCAGGTCGGGCAAGCCGTTCGGTACACCAGATGCCTGGGTTAAGAGTTCACCACCGCGCCGGGTCTCCCCAAGGGCGATAAGCAAACGTCCAAGTTCCGCACGGCTTTCGGAGTTCGGCTTGCGGCGTAGGCTCGTCTCGAAATAGCGCCGCGCCTTCGGCCAGTCGGCATTCATCAGCGCCAGACGGCCTGCGGCCAGCAACAGTTCGCTGTCATCGGGCCGATCCTCCAGCCAGGCTTCGGCGGTGGCCAGTTGGTGGTCGGGCGCCGGCGATTTGATTCGGCCATAGAGATTGACCAAGTCATCGCGCCAACTGCGGCCCAAAACCTCTCGAAGCAGACTTTCCGCTCCCGCGGCATCGCCCGCCGCCTGCCCGCCCAAGGTGGCGGCCAACGCCAAGTCCGGGTCGTCCTTAAGCGCCTTGGGACGCTTCTCCCAAACCTTCAGGCCATCGGCGGTGGCAAGCCGGCGGCACCACGCTTGCCGTTCCATGGCGTTCAACGCCTCGGCATCGGCCGCATCGGCTTTGCGCATTGCTGGCGCGAGTTCGATAAGCGCCTGCCAGTCCTCAAGCGCTTCATGGCAGCGCCATAGACGCTCCAAAACCCTAGGGTGCTTGGGCGCCAACACTTGCAGTTCACGCAACCACGCCAGCGCTTCACGCCATTGTCCCGCCGCCATCCGCAAATCGGCACCGGCCAAGCCCACCGCCGGAGCGGCCTTCGAGTCCTGCTGCTTCGCTTGGCTGAGCAGTTCATCGCGCTCTTCAAACGCCCCCAATTCGTGGGCGGCTCGAGCGGCGTTCAGATAGTTAATGGCTGGGGCAGCAACGTCCCCCGCGGCGTTGACCAACAAGCGCTTGGCCTGCGGCCAGTCGCCTTCCTCGAGCAGCAGTAGGCCGCGATTGGTCTGCCGTTGCGCAGCGCGGGCGCGCCAAGCCGTGAACAAGCCCTTGCCGCGCAGCAAGCGACCCAGCACAAACAACAGCAGGCGCAGCGAGACGTAAGCAGCCACCAACAGCAGCAGGCCGAACCACAGGCTCGTTTCCAGCACCGCGCCATCGTAGGCGAGCACCAGATAGCCCGGATCGCGCGCCATGAACAGGCCCAGCAGGCCACCGAGAACGAGAACAGCGCACAGCAACAGGGCGCGGCCCTTCATCAGCCGCCCCGGCGCACCTGGATAAGCGCGTTTAGGGAAGCGGACAGGTCCGGCAGCGGCACGTCGAGCTGCACTTGGCGCAAATCAGCCAAGACCTCAAGCGTGTCCTGAACGTCTGGATCGTCGAGGGCCAGATAGTCGCGCACCCACTCCTGGGCCGAGCCGAGGCTTGAATCGAACACCACCTGATCCCGTTTCAGCGCCGCCAGTTGCGCCTGCTCCAGCATGAGGCGCAGATTCAATTCCAAGTAAACCGCTTCTTTCGGTGCCAGCAGCGGCTTGACGGTGGCGTCGATGCGTCGAAACAGCAGAAGCTGGCGAAACTCCGCAGCCACAGCTTCCACGAGGCCGCCAGGCTCGTCGGGGGTTTCCTCCAGCTCCGCGAGACGGTATTGCGGCCTCGCCAAGGCCAAGGACTCGAGCTGACGCTTGAGTGCGTCAAGGCGCAGGTAGAGGCCTTGGACGTCGGCGCCCTCAGACCGGGAGAGCGCCAGCATTTCATCGGCCAGCGCGGCGCGAACGGGATGCAGAACCAAATCGTCGAGCGCCTCGAGAATGCCGTCGGCCGCCTGCAGCAGGCCCGAGGCCGTGGCCACGTCCTGCTCCATCAGCAAACGGTGATTGGCGACGCGCAGCAAATACTCGACTTCCGCCAGCTTCCACTCCCGTTCCGACGGCGGAGCAGCTTGGGAGATTTGGTTCAATCGCTCGGTCAGCGCCGAATCCGCCGCCGCCAGCCGCTCATCGGCCAGCGCCGCCCATTCAGCCTGCGCTTGGCCACTATTTTCTTCCGAAAGCCGCAGGCGCTCCTCCGAAAGCCCCAGGCGCTCCTCCAGCTGCCGCAGGTCATCGCGCAGGGCGGCGCGCTCACCGGCCGCCTGCGCCAAGCCTCTGGCCAACCCAGCGCTCGGATCCAAATGGACCAACAGGAAGTAGAGATAGCCGACCGCCGCCAACGCGCCCAACGCGAACAAGAAGCCAAATGCGGCCAGCAGGCGCCCCGGTGCCCGGTGGGGAACAGCCTGCGGCTCGGCAACCGCCTCCCCCGCCGCCGCCTGATCAGTCACCTCAGCCACCGGTTTTCTCACCAATCATCTAAATCAAGCATTCTCGTTTCATTGAGCGCAAGGCGGCAAGCACAGCTTCTGAATCGGCTCCGGCGCATTCAATGACGTTGACCAAGCCCAATTCAGGGCCGAGCGCCCCGACCCGTGCCGAAGGCACTAGCACCGGCAGTTCCGGCGCACCGCCTGCGGCAAACCATACCCCCGCCGCCTGCCGGAATCCATCGCCACTTGATGCGACCGCGGCATCGATCTCGGCGCAATCAACCAAGGGGAAGACCGGTACCCGTCGATAGACCTCCAGGCGCTTAACGTCTGCGCCTCGACGTTCGAGGCCAGGGCCAAGCACATTGCGCCCGCCAACCCCGCTCACCAAGAGAACACGCCGAGCTGCCAGGTCCGGCAATTCGGCAAGCACGCCCTCGCTGGACTCCGCCTCGGCGGCCGTCGCTTCGATGCCCGATTCAAGCAGAACTTGCCGAGTCCGCCGGCCGACCGCAAAGGCGCGGCGGAAACGTTCCTTAACCGTTTGAGCGGCCAAACGCGCACCGTGCGCGGACAGAAAAATCGCTGCGTCGAAGCCACCCTGCGGCGGTTCAAAAGCCAGGGGTTCGATGCGTAGAACCGGCGCCTTGAACGGCTTGAAGCCGGCCCCTTCAAGGCTTTCAGCCAACGCCGTCGCCCCCGGTTCGGAACGGGTGATCCAGATGCTCACTAGTTTTCTTGATCGCGGGATAAGGTTGTCACATGAATCACCAATTGCGCCCGGCGACCGCCCTTTCGTCGGTCTGAGGCATTGCCTCGTTTGTTTTCCGTCAAGCTCTCAACTGACTCAACAAATCTGCTGCGCCCAAGGCGTTCAGGTCGGCGACCACCGCGCTCACCACTTCCTCCACCGACCGGTGCCGCGCCTGTGCCCTTAGCAGGGCTTTCCCGTCGGGAGACGCCAACAGGGCACGCAGCCAAATTCGATCTTCCCGAAGTTCAGCATAGGCGGCCAACGGCAGGCTGCAGTCGGCGCCCAAGGCGGCGCTGACGCCCCGCTCCGCCGTCACGCGGACGGCCGTCTCCGGATCACGCAAAGGGGCAAGTAGCCTCATGACGCCCTCGTTGCTGTCCAAGCATTCGATGCCAAGCGCCCCCTGCCCCGCCGCCGGCAGGCAGCGGGCGACGCTGATCGCCTCATCGGCGCGGTCCGCCCAACCCAATCGGCGCAGTCCTGCCATCGCCAGCATGATGGCGTCAAACTCGCCCGCATCCAGCTTGGCCAGCCGAGTGTCCACGTTGCCGCGAATGGGCCGAACCTCAAGGTCGGGACGGACGGCCAGAATCTGCGCCTGGCGCCGCAGGCTCGAGGAGCCGACCACGGCCCCCGAGCGGATGTCGTCCAGGCGTCCGTGCGGGCTGATCCAAGCGTCGCGAACGTCCTCCCGATAGGCAATGACGGGCAGGGTGAACCCATCGCTCAATTGCGCGGGCACATCCTTCATCGAATGCACCGCCAAGTCGGCGTCCCCGCGCAGCAGGGCGGCTTCCAGTTCATTGACGAACAGTCCCTTGCCACCCACCTCGCTCAAGGGCGCGTCAAGCCAGCGGTCGCCAGCGGTGGACAGGCCGACCAGCGCCACCTCTAGACCCGGATGGGCACGCTCCAATTCGCCCTTGACGAACGATGCCTGCCAAACGGCGAGCTGGCTCCTGCGGGTGGCGATGCGAACGTCAGCCATGGGTCGCCTGTGGTCCGCGTCTGCCATGCGATCCGTGCCCTTGGCCACGTCTTCTCGATCCAGCTAGGGCTTCGATTCGGCGACGCACTATCGGCGCATGGCGGCGGCTCACTGGGATGCGCTGATCGACGCCAGCCAACCGTATCTGATAGCGGCTCGGTGCCGAGCGCTCGAAGCCCTCAATGAACCCCACGCTGACCAAGGCGTTGCGATGCACGCGCAGGAAGGCGTCCACGAACTCCGCCTCAAGGTCGCGCAACGAATCGGTAATGATGGTTTCCCCCTTGCCGTGGAAGGCTGTGACGTACTTTTGGTGCGCTAGGAAGCAACGTACATCCAGCACGGGCACCAACTCAATGCCGCGCATCGACTTGGCGGCGATTTGGCTGCGCATTGTAGGCCAGCCCTTGCCGCTATAATTCATCCATGACCCATTCATCCAAAGGCGCTGGGGCCAAGCTGCTGCACGGCCGCATTCTCGAAGACACCGACCGCTTCGTGGAGGCGTTCACCGCCTCCGTGTCCTTCGACCAGCGGCTCTACCGCCACGACATTCGGGGCTCGATTGCCCATTGCCGCATGCTGGCCCACGTTGGCGTGCTGTCCGCCGCCGAGGCCGAGCAGATCCAGGACGGGCTTGCGCAAATCGAAGGCGAGATCGACGATGGCGCATTCCAGTGGCAAACCGGGCTTGAAGATGTCCACATGAACATCGAGCACCGGCTGATCGAGCTGATCGGCGAGACCGGCAAGAAGCTGCACACGGCCCGTTCGCGCAACGACCAAGTCGCCACCGACTTGCGCCTGTACCTGCGCGACGAAATCGATGCGCTGCTGGCCTTGGAAAACGCCTTGGCAAGCGCCTTGCTTGATCTCGCGGAGCGTTATGGCGAAGCGGTCATGCCAGGCTACACCCACCTGCAGGCGGCGCAACCCATCAGTTTCGGCCATCACCTGCTGGCTTGGTTCGAGATGCTGCTGCGCGACCGCGACCGCCTCGTGGACTGCCGCCGCCGAGTCAATCAATTGCCGCTCGGCGCCGCAGCCCTGGCAGGCACCACCTTCCCCATCGACCGCAGCTTCACCGCCCGGGAGCTCGGTTTCGAGGGCGTGGCCGCCAACTCGCTCGACGCGGTAAGCGACCGAGACTTCGCCATCGAGTTCACGGCCGCTGCCGCCTTGACCATGATGCACCTGAGCCGCTGGTGCGAGGAACTCGTGCTCTGGACCAGCCAGCCGTTCGCCTTCGTTTCCTTGCCGGACCGCTTCTGCACGGGCTCCAGCATCATGCCGCAGAAGAAGAACCCGGATGTGCCGGAACTGGTGCGCGGCAAGGCCGGCCGCGTGTTCGGCGACCTGGCCGCGTTGCTGACCCTGATGAAGGGCCAGCCGCTGGCCTACAACAAGGACAACCAAGAGGACAAGGAACCGTTGTTCGACGCCGTGGACACCCTCAGGAACTGCCTCACCGCGATGCTCGGCCTGCTGCCGCACATCGAGGCGGACACCGGCGCCATGGCCCGCGCCGCCCGGCAGGGATTCGCTACGGCGACGGACTTCGCCGACTACCTGGTGCGCCGGGGCGCACCTTTCCGCGACGCCCACGAGGCCGTGGGCAAGACTGTTGCCTACGCCGTGCAGCAGGGGATCGAACTGGACGAAATCCCCTTGGCGCAACTCAAGACGCTGGCCGGCGATCGGGTGGAGGCGGACGTGTTCGACGTGTTGACGGTGGAAGGCTCGTTGGCCGCCCGCGACCACATCGGCGGCGCAGCCCCGGCGGCAACCGCCCAAGCGATCAAGGCCGGCCGTGAACGAATCGCCGCAGCCGATTCCTAGCAGCCTGCACCTACCATGACCAGCGAGTGCTTCAACGCCGACTTGGCGCTCCTCAAGGCCGAGGCCGCCTACCGAGCGCATCTTGAAGCCGCCGCCGCTGGCCGTGCCGGCGACGGGCGGCACGGCCGCAAAGTGTTCCGTGCCATGCTGCGCGCCTTGGACGCCTTGCCCGCCCGCTCTTTGGCCCCAAGCATGGAAGACGGACTGAGCACCGTTTGGGTATGGTCGGACTTGCATCTAGGCCACGAGAACATCATCCGCTACACCAATCGGCCATTCGCCAATGCATCCGCCATGGACGATGCGCTGTACGCCAACTGGGCAACCACCGTCACCCCGGCGGACGCCTTGCTGTTCGTGGGCGACGTGGCGATGCGCAAGGCGGTGGGCGAGGCCACCTGGTCGCGCATTCGCCACGGGCCGGGGCGGGTGAAGCAACTGGTGGTCGGCAACCACGACCTGACCGGTTCCGGCGCCCTGCGGGTGGATGGCTTCGACGATATCTGCTCCCTGCTGTGCGCCGCCGGGGATCCGCCGCTGCTCTTCACCCACATGCCGCTGTCCGACGTGCCGAAGGGTTGGGTGAACGTTCACGGCCACACCCACGCTGCCCCTGTCACCTGCTCCCCGCACATCAACGTGTCCGTTGAGCACATCCGCTACCGCCCCTTGGCGCTGCCCCGCATTCGAGCTCTGGCCAAGGCCCTAGCCCAAGGGCGTTACCCGGCCGGAAGCAGCACTTTGGAGCGGATCGAAAGCCTGGAAAACTGACCATAACGACACTCAGTTGTACTCCGTGCCGCCCTTACGGGTCAGGTAGTCTCCGGATACGCTTTTGAGGATGACGCGCCCGAGTTCAGGTGACTCCCGCTCCGCCACTGGCCGCACCACCACGCCCTCCCGCATGTGCCGGCCCGCCAAGGCCGTGGGGCCTTCCGTGTGGGCCTGCAGCGCCGCTTCGCTGAACGGCCCCCGGTACACCACGGGCGCCACCGTGAAGTGCTTGCCAATCGACCTTGCAAAGGCCGCCGGGGAGAGGTAGCAGCCCCTGCGGGGGGTGCCCAAGTAGGCATCAAAGGCAGCGAATGCTGGATTGGGCTGACCGTAGTGCAGGTCCTGCACGCCGCGGCCATACACCTCGCCGAGCACGTAGAACGGCCCGCCTTCAGGCGCCAGCTTGGCGCGAGCCTGCTTGAACGCCGCCTCTTGATGACGCCAGGCGCTTACGTAGAGGTTATCCCGATTGGCTGGGTTGATCTTGAGGACCAACCCCTTGTCGGATAGGCCCTTGGACGTGACGATTGGACCGTAGTCCGGGTGCCAGCCGAGGCAGCACCAACTGCCGTGCAGCTTTTCGGTAAAGACCACCCGCTCGCCCGGACGCAGGGCGTCCGGGTACTTCTTGATGTCCTCGATGTCGTAACGCAACGTGGCGCCATGGGCGGGTTCCGCTTCGCCCTGCATGGCAACGGGAACGGGCGGCTCGTACTTTTCGAGCTCCAGCAGTTCGGTGACGTCCTCGCCCTCCGCCACCAGTTTGCCGCGAATCCGGCCATCCTTGAGCGGATAGACCAAGCCTTCCGAAAGCACGCCGCGCAGTCGCACCGCCTTCACCCGGTTCTTGCTGCTGCCCGCCAACTTATCGACCAAGTCCAAGTGGGCGATCAGCCAGCGCGGGCAGATGGCGCCCTCCGGAACGTAGGCCGCCAGTTCGCCATCGGCAAACTGTCCCTTGGCCACCACGCAACGATAGCCGCCGACCGCGGCCAACTCCAAACGGTCAGCATTGGGATGCGGTTCGATCCTGAGTGCATGGATGCGGGATTCGAAGGTGGCCATGGGATGTCTTCCCGTCGCGGTAACTTGAGCCCGCATTATTGGAAGGGTTCGAAACGCTGTGAACCGGGCTTACAAAAACCAACAGGCATCTCGCACGGCGACGGTTGAAGCCGTCTCAAAGATGCTGTCAAAGTGATATCAAAAGGGTTGGCCAGTTCTCTTGCGAGAATCCCCGTCGGGAACGCGCTGCCACATGTAGCTGGTGCGCAGCGGTGTACCCGCTGGAAGGGCCGCGCTACCGCGCACCCATCGCACGGCTCCACCTCCCAACTCCGACACTATGCGCTTTTTCGTTCATGCTAGGATGAATCGCATGGACGCTGTGGACGCCAGTTACGTCGATAATGGCGCCCTGCGGGAGCAGGACGGCGTTCCCTTGCCGGTTTTCCTCGCCGACAAGGATCGGGCGCAGCTCACGGGGCGGGGTCAGCCCTTCTTCTCCGGGCGCGAGAGGGAGATCAACGCCTTCCGGTCCATGGCCAATGCGCTCATGCTTGGGCGGTCGGGCAACGCCACCCTCATCGTCGAAGGCCCTCCGGGGGCGGGCAAAAGCGCCTTGATGGCCCAGTTCCAAGAAGAGATGCGTACCCTGCCGCCCACCGGGTTCGGCGAGCGGCACTGGCTTCCCGTTGTCCTCAACGGCGCACGTGCGGAATGCCCGCAGGCGATTGGGCAGGCCGTGGACGAAGCCATCGCCAAGCGCCTAGCCCATGATCTGCTGTCCGCGACAGGGGCTGACAGTGCCGACAGGGAGGAGCGGTTCCGCGCATTTCTCGGCGAGGGGGGTGCGCGGAAGGCGAAGCAGGGGATCAAGACCATCGCTGAATCGATGCTTCAACGCGGTTTCAGCGTGATGGGCTTTCAATTGGGCGCCGACCCAAGTGACCTGTTGGAGGACATCGAGGCCGTGTCGGCCAAACGTTCCCAACAATGGAACGACTGGCAGATCATCCTGCTCATTGATGAGGCGCAGGGCATCTCCGGGCAGGTTTCGGGGGCGGTTCCCGGCACCCTGTCCTCCATCCACCAAGGGATGGTCTCCGCCCCTTTGTCATTTTGCGCCTTCGGACTGCCTGGCACGGCGGAGGCATTGTCCGACGTGGGCGTCTCCCGCACCTCCATTGGCCACGACCTGCCGCTGTCTGGCTTGGTCGATCGCGCCTCCCGAATGGCGGTGCGCCGCTGCTTCACCCAGTACGGCGTAGCCCATGCGGAGGCCTGGGAGCGGGCCATCCTCAAGCGCAGCGCCAATTGGCCGCAGCACTTGGCAACCTACCTGCATGCCGCTTTGACCATCCTACAGACCAATGCCCCCTCGCCGGGGGTCATGGGTGATGCGCGGCGGTCCCCGCTCAGCGAGGCCATCACCTTGGGCGACGCGGGACGGAAGGCGTACTACGGACGGCGTCTGCGAGGCATGACACGGGATAACCCCCTGTTCCGCGACTACGCTGCCGATTTGGTGGAGGCGCTTCCGGGGGCGGACCGTCCGCCCCTTGAATCAGAGCTCACCCGCAACATTATGCAGAGACATGGCGTGTCCGTTGAGGTGGCGGCAGACTTTCTGCGCAAGGCAAAGCACAACGGCTTGCTGGAGACTGACGACGAGGGAAGGTGCTCCATGCAGATCCCGTCCTTCGCCAACCACCTGCTGGGCGAGGCGGAGCGGAGCGCGAACGGGCCAGCGACCGCCTGACGGCGCCAAGTTGCGAAGCAACTCGAACGCACCGCCGCAAGGCCGTGTGCTGTCAAGGTTCAGAAAGCCATCAGAGTCCACCCCAACGAACAGGCGCGGAGTTTCGCGCCAGCGAAACTCCAAACGCGACCGTCAGGTCGCGCTTGCGCCATCAGGCCCCTGACCATTAAAGTCATCGTTTACCCATTCGCAGCGGTGGCTTGGAGTGCGTTGGTTGCTTATTGCCTTGGTCATGTCGCTGGTGGCCACCTGCGGCCAGAAAGGCCCTCTCTACTTGCCCGGTGAGGAATCCGCGCTGACCCACGCCGAGCACCGCCTGAGAGCAATTGGGGGGAGCCTCTAATCAAGTCCCGTTCGCACAGCGCTTCACTGATTGAGGGTGCATATGATGTTGCAGTTTGAAGAAATTTGTCGCGGACAATGGCGCGATTCAGTCAGCGTGCGCCGTGAAGCGCCCTTCGGGAGGGCCTGGCGGGCGCGCTGGACGCGTTGCGGCTCATTGTGTGGGGCCTGCCACACGGCTTCGCCGCGCCTTGCCATCACGCCCGCCAGGCTCCTCTGAGCTTCCGGGACTTGATCAGAGGCTCCCCAATGGCTTTCCAGTTGCAAGGCGGCGCGCTCTGCGCTGGCCCGGTTTCGCTTGCCCGCATCGCCGAAGCCGTGGGCACGCCCACCTACGTCTATTCGGCGGACGGCATCAGCGCCCAGTACCGGCGGCTTGAGGCAGCATTCGCCGACGTTCCCGCTGAAATCTGCTATGCGGTCAAGGCCAACTCGAACCTCGGCGTACTGCGCCTGATGAATGAACTCGGTGCGGGCTTCGACATCGTGTCCGGCGGCGAACTGCAGCGCGTCGTCGCGGCTGGGGCGCTTCCTGAGACCGTGGTGTTTTCCGGGGTGGGCAAGTCCGAGGCCGAAATCAACTTGGGCCTGAAGCTGGGCATCCGCTGCTTCAACGTCGAAAGCGCCGCAGAACTGCAGCGCATCGCTCGCCAAGCGGAACGGCTGCATCGAATCGCGCCGGTGGCGCTGCGCGTCAATCCCGACGTGGACGCCCGCACCCACCCCTACATCGCCACGGGGCTCAAGGAGAACAAGTTCGGCGTCGAGGCCCGCGAAGCCGCTGAGCTGCTCGTTGAAGCCGAGCGTCACCCGTGGCTTGAAGCCTCGGGCCTGGCCTGCCACATTGGCTCCCAAGTCGAGCAGGTCGGTCCCTATCTGGAGGCCTTGGACCGGCTGCTCGACCTGCTCGACCAATTGGAGGCTTCAGGAATTGAACTCGGCCATATCGATATCGGCGGCGGCTTCGGGGTCACTTACCAGGATGAGACGCCATTCGAGCCGCGGGAGTTGGCCACCGCCGCCAAGGCGCGTCTCAACGGCCGGCCGCAAACCCTGGTCCTTGAACCCGGCCGCTTTCTGACCGCCAACGCCGGCGTGCTGCTCACCAGGGTCGAATACCTCAAGCCGGGCAGAAAGGACAGCCAGCATAGCTTCGCCGTGGTGGACGCCGCCATGAACGACCTGTTGCGGCCGGCCCTCTACCAATCTTGGCATCGGGTGGAGCGGGTGCTGCCCGCCGGTGATGATGCCTTGACCGCCTGTTGGGACATCGTCGGCCCGATCTGCGAAAGTGGCGACTTCCTGGCCCGGCAGCGGGAACTGGCCTTGGCGCCGGGTGATTTGCTGGCGGTGCGTTCGGCAGGTGCCTATGGGATGGCGCAGAGCTCCAACTACAACGCCCGGGGCCGGCCTGCCGAGGTGCTGGTGGAGGGCGACCGCTTTCGCGTGGTGCGCCGCCGTGAGCACATCAACGACCAATTGGCCCTTGAACGGATCGATGCCGATGGGTGAGCCGCTCCGATTCGCCAAGATGCACGGTCTCGGCAATGACTTCATGGTCATCGACCTGGTGACCCAGGACTTTCGGCTAACGCCGCCGCTCATCCGCCGTTGGGCGGATCGCAAAACCGGCATCGGCTTCGATCAGCTACTGGCCGTTGAGCCGCCGACGGCCCCGGACGTTGACTTCGACTACCGCATCTTCAACGCCGACGGCAGCCCTGCCGAGCAGTGCGGCAACGGCGCCCGCTGCATCGTGCGCTTCATTCACGACCGGCAATTGAGCTTCAAGCCCTGTCTGACGTTGGGCTCCGATGGCGGCCAAGTGAGCGGCGCACTGGCCGGTCGCGATGTGGAAATCGAGCTCCAAGCGCCTGCAACGGATCCGGATGAGGTGCCCTTCAGCACGGCTCAGAACGATGTTTCGCCAGCCGAGCCAAAGGGTGCGTGGCGCGTCAACACCGCTAACGGCAGCATGGACTTAACGCCCCTATCCGTGGGCAACCCGCACGGCGTGATCTTTGTCGATCGCATTGCTTCCGCGCCCGTGGCCGAGGTGGGCGGCGAACTCAGCCGCCACCCCTGCTTCCCCGAGGGCGCCAACATCGGCTTCTGCGAGATAGTCGATCCGGGCTACGTGCGGCTGCGCGTCCATGAACGCGGAGTGGGGGAAACCCGCGCCTGCGGCACTGGCGCTTGCGCCGCCGTGGTGGCTGGCCGCCTGCACGGCTGGCTCGACCCGCGGGTCAAGGTCTCCCTGCCCGGCGGCAAGGTATGGGTCCACTGGCAGGGCGCGGGTGCGCCCGTTAGAATGGCGGGTGCCGCCACCTTGGTTTACGAAGGTAGCCTTACGCCGTGAGCGAGCCGCAATTGGTTGAAGTGGTCGAACAGCAGGTCGTTGACTACCTCAAGCGCTATCCTGACTTTTTCCAAACCCACCCCGCGCTGCTCTCCGAACTGGCCCTGCCGCACCGATCCGGGGGCGCCATCTCGCTGATCGAACGGCAGGTGGAAGTCCTCCGGGAGCGCAACATTCGGGTGCATCGGCAGCTCAACGACCTCCTCCAAACCGCCCGGGCCAACGATGGCCTGTTTGCCAAAACCCGCTCCCTGACCTTGGCGCTGCTCGACGTGTCCAGTTGGCACGAGCTGAACGAGGTGCTGGCCACCCATCTGCTGGTGGACTTCGATGCCGACTTCGTCTGCTGCCATCTACAGCGCGAGCACCTGAACCTCGACCATCTGCGCGGCCACGCCGACGCTCTCCCCACTGCCGGCTTGGTCCATAACTCGCAACCGCTCTGCTCGACCCTGCGGGCCGCCGAACTCAAGGCCGTATTCCCTGTTCAGGACCACGACGCCGACGGCAGCGCCGTGCTGCTGCCCTTGGCGCTGAAAGCCGGCGAGGGCTGCCTGGCCGTGGGCAGCCGTAGGCCGGACCATTTCGCCTCGGACATGGACACCCTGTTCATCGGCTACATCGGCGATGTGCTGGCGCGCATCATCGATCACTTGATTTCTTGATCGCGGGATGAGGTTGTAAAGTGAGTCACATATGCGCCCGGCGACCGCCCTCTTGTCGGCCTGAGGCATCGCCTCGTTAGGACTAGCCATGAATGCGCATCTGCAGGGCTTTCTGGATTACCTGACCTACGAGAAGCGCTATTCGGCCCATACGCTCAAGGCCTATCAGCGCGACATTGAGCGGTTCGCGGCTGCCAACGGCGAGGCTTGGGGCGAGATCAAGCCCAATCAGGTGTCGTCGATGGTGGCCAAGCTGCGCAGTGGGGGCGCGAGCCCGCGAACCTGCCAGCGCCTGCTCTCCAGCCTGCGCAGCTTCTTCCGCTACCTGGAGAAGCAGGGGGTTGTGAACGCCAATCCGGCGGCTGGCGTCCGCTCACCCAAGCGCGGCAACCGGCTGCCCAAAACCCTGGACGCCGACCTGACCGCCAAGCTCTTCGACGCCAAGCCCGGGAACGCATTGGAGAAGCGCGACCTAGCGATGATCGAACTGCTCTATGGCAGCGGCATTCGCCTCAGTGAGCTCGTGAGCATCGACCTCCATGAACTCGACTTAACCAACGGCATGGTTCGGGTAACGGGCAAGGGCGAGAAGACCCGCATCGTGCCTCTAGGGCAACAGTCGATTGCGGCCATCGAGTCCTATTTGGCCACTCGCTCGGGGCTCGGACCCGGCGCAGCGCTGTTCGTCACCCGAACCGGCAAGCGGGTCAGCCCGCGCACCGTCCAGCAGCGCGTCAAGCGCTGGGGACAAGCCCGCCTCGGCAGCAACGTGCTGCATCCGCACCTGTTGCGGCACAGCTTCGCCAGCCACGTTCTTGAGTCGTCCGGCGACCTGCGCGCCGTGCAGGAAATGCTCGGCCACGCCGACATCGCCACCACCCAAATCTACACCCACTTAGATTTTCAGCATCTCGCCAAGGTCTATGACGCCGCCCATCCCAGGGCGGAAAAGCAGACGGATTGACCACCCCTGCCCATGCCCCGCCTGCGCGCCATTACTTTCGACCTGGACAATACGCTGTGGGACGTGCGCACGGTCATTGGCGGCGCGGAACGGCGCCTCGTCGCCTGGCTTGATGCAGAGATTCCCGCCGCGGCGGCCGTCTATCGAAACGGCGCGGACCTCATGGCCATGCGCAGCCGCCTGATTTCCGAACAGCCCCAAATGGCCCACGACATTTCCCGCTTGCGGGAGGCCATTCTCCGGCGAGTGATGCGTCAAGCGGGACATGGCGAAGCTCAAGCCCAGCGGTTGGCGGCGCGGGCGTTTCAGGTGTTCATCGAGGCGCGCCACGACATCGAGTTTTTCGACGGCGCCCTGAGCGCCCTAGCCAAGCTGTCGCGCCGCTACGCCTTGGGGTCGCTCACCAACGGCAACGCCGATCCCAAGCGGCTGAAGCTCGACCGCTACTTCTCCTTCAGCTTCTGCGCCGCCGACGTGGGCGCCAGCAAGCCGGCCCCGGAGCTGTTTGAAGCGGCGTTGCGTCACACCGGCGCAGCACCCCACGAGGTGGCGCACATCGGCGACCATCCCATCGACGACATCGCCGGCGCCGCCCACTTGGGGCTGCACACCATCTGGATGAACGGCCCTGTTCAGCAGTCCATGCGGGAGGAGCCCGCGACCGCCCCGGCCACCGTCGAAGTAACCCATCTCGATGAACTGGTGGACGCGGTGGAGCGGATTGAGGCGCTCTAACCTGCAGACCTTTGACCGGAACCTGCGTTTGCTTCAATAAACGCCTTCACCGCCGCCGATTCAGCCTTGAGCACCGTGCGGCGTTCCGGCAGCCCGCGTAGGGATTCCAAGGCCGGGTGAACGGCCACCGGCTCGCCGACGGCTTCGTTGACCGCCTCCGGGAATTTGGCCGGATGCGCCGCCCCCATGCAGATCACCGGGCTCGGAACCGACAGGCGGCGAGCAGCGGCCAGCCCGACCGCGGTATGCGGATCCGCCACATAGCCGGTGCCCCGATGCACGTCGCGGATGGCCTCCAGGGTGCCGCCGGCATCGACCGCCGTGGCCATGAACACCTCGTCGCCCGGCGGCGGCAACCGCGCTTCGCCCCGGGCTTGAAAGTCGGCCATGAACGCCCTCAAGGCCTCGGCGTCGCCATCCAAATGGTAGTGCAGGAAACGCTCGAAGTTGCTGGCCACCTGAATGTCCATGGCCGGCGAGATGGTGAAGCGGACCTCGCCCCGGCGGTAGAGGCCGGAAGCGAAGAACACCGAGAGGATGTCGTTCTCGTTGGTGGCGATGATCAGCTTGTCGATGGGAAAGCCCATCCGCTTGGCGACGTAGCCGGCAAAGACATTGCCGAAATTGCCCGTAGGCACGCAGAACGAGGGTGGCGCCGGGCTGCGCAGGCTGGCATAGCCGTAGTAAAGAACTTGGGCGAGCACCCGCGCCCAATTCACCGAATTGACCGCACCGAGGGATAGTCGTCGTTTGAACTCAAGGTCGCCAAACACGCCCTTGAGCAGCGTCTGGCAGTCGTCAAAGCTGCCCTGAACCGCCAGACAGTGCACGTTGGCATCCGCCACCGTGGTCATCTGCAGTTCCTGCAGACGGCTGACGCGGCCCAAGGGATACATGACGAAGATATTGATGCCGGGTTGACCGCGTACGCCGGCGATGGCGGCGCTGCCGGTGTCGCCGCTGGTGGCGCCGAGCAGGTTAAGCCGCTCGCCTCTGGCCTCAAGGATGTAGGCGAACAACCGGCCTAGGAACTGCAAGGCAATGTCCTTGAAGGACAGGGTGGGACCATGGAAGAGCTCCAGCACCTCAATGGCACCCGCTTGGCGCAGTTCCACGACGTCGGCGCAGTCGAAATCGGCGTAGGCCGCATCGACCAGCTTGCTGAGGTCCGATGGCGGTATGTCATCGATGAAACGGGGCAGCACTGCCTTCGCCAGACCGGTGAAGCTCAGCTTCGAGAGCGCCTCGAGTTCGCCGCCCACGTCGGGGATGCTCTCGGGGACCAGCAGCCCGCCATCAGGCGCCAAGCCGGTGATGACCGCGTCGCTGAAGGCGAGCGGCGCGGTTAGCCCGCGGGTGCTGATGTAACGCACTGCAGTCCCTAGCTCAGGCCTGCACGAACTCCGGGTAGGCTTCGATGCCCGTCTCGGCCAGGTCGGCGCCGGTGTACTCCTCGTCCTCGGAAATGCGGATGCCCATCGCCTTCTTGAGGGCGTACCAGACAATCAAGCTGGTGATGAAGGTCCAGGCGAAGATCACCACGATGCCGATCAATTGCGCACCCAAACTGCCCTCGGGGTCGGTGAAGGCGGCTGCCAGCAGCCCCCAGATGCCAGCCGTGCCGTGCACCGATATGGCACCCACCGGATCGTCGATCTTGAGCTTGTCGAGCATCGTGATGGAGAACACCACGATGACCCCGCCAACAGCGCCGACCAACACGGACGCATAGATGCTGCCCGTCAACGGCGACGCGGTGATCGAGACCAGACCGGCCAGGGCGCCGTTCAACGCCATGGTGAGGTCGGCCTTGCCGAACAGCAGCCGGGCCAAGATCAACGCCGCCACCAAGCCGCCGCAGGCGGCGATGTTGGTGTTGGCGAAAACCTGCGCCACCGCGTTGGCCTCATCGACGTTGCTGACCTTCAGCTCCGACCCACCGTTGAACCCGAACCAGCCGAACCAGAGGATGAACATGCCCAGCGTCGCCAACGGCATGTTGGCACCGGGCAGGGCGTTCACCCTGCCGTCCGCGCCGTATTTGCCGCTGCGCGGCCCGAGCAATAGCACCCCGGCCAGCGCTGCGGTGGCACCGCACATATGGACCACGCCGGAGCCGGCAAAGTCCACGAAGCCGAGCGCATCCAAGGCCCCGCCGCCCCACTTCCAGAAGCCCTGCACGGGGTAGATGAATCCGGTCATCACCACCGCAAACGCCAGGAACGCCCAAAGCTTCATGCGTTCGGCCACGGCGCCGGAGACGATGGACATCGCCGTCGCCACGAACACCACTTGGAAGAAGTAGTCCGAACGGGCGGAGTAGTAGGTGTCGCCGCCCGAGGCCAGCACCGCCTCGGCGGTGTGCTCCTCGCCGATGCCGAGACCCAAGATGGGCAGCCATGCGCCTTCGCCCGCACCTGGGTACATGATGTAGTAGCCACAAATCATGTACATGATGCAGGCAATCGCGAACAGCGCGACGTTCTTGGTGAGAATTTCCGAGGTGTTCTTGGCGCGAACCATGCCAGCTTCGAGCATGGCAAAGCCCGGCGCCATGAACATCACCAACACCCCCATGACCAAAAAGTAGAAGGTGTCGAGCGCGTAGTTGGTTTGAATCAGATCTTCCACAATCTTCTTTTCCTTGCTGTGAGTCCGGCGCTAGACCGCGTCGGACCCGGTTTCTCCGGTGCGGATGCGCACCACTTCCTCCAAAGAGGTGACGAAAATCTTTCCGTCGCCCACTTTGCCTGTGTTTGCGGAGCTGGTGATGGCCTCCAGCACCTGGTCGAGCAGGCCGTCGTCAGCCGCGACTTCGACCTTGACCTTGGGCAGGAAGTCCACGACGTACTCGGCGCCTCGGTAGAGCTCGGTGTGGCCCTTCTGGCGCCCGAAGCCCTTGACTTCGGTCACCGTCATGCCTTGGACACCGATGGCGGAAAGCGCTTCGCGCACGTCGTCGAGCTTGAAGGGCTTGATGATGGCTGTAATGAGTTTCATAGGTTTTCTCCTGTTGGATGTGGAAGATCCTTCAGCGCTGCCCCTAGCCTATAAGCGAGCTACGGGTATCGCAAAAGGATTTTCGCTCAATTACAGGCTTTTCGATACCGAAACCACGACCGTGGTGTCGCAACCTGAGAAGCCATCGAAGCACTCGCTCTTGCTCAGGTTGGTGCCGACGAGGGCAATGCCCCAGTCCAGGCCCATGCCGGAGGTGCCGAGGCCCACGGAATAGTCGATGTAGCTGCTCTCGGGATCGCCGACGTCGCCGATGCCGAAGGCCGCGCCACCGGACTTGCCGTCGAAGATGTTCCAGCCGAAGTGGAGGTCGAGGGAGACGTTTTCCACCAGGCCGAGGGAGTAGTCGCCGTACAGGTACCAGAAGTCACCGGTGCCGGCGAAGTAGTCGCCGGAGAACGCGGCACCGACGGTGAGGTCCTGGATGCTGACGCTGCCGTAGACCTCAACGTAGTCGAGGTCCGGGGAGGCGTCGTCCTCCGGATAGCCGTAGTAGAGCACCCCGATGTTGTAGGAGAGGCTGTCGGAAATGGCCCCGGTGAAACCGCCGTAGTAATCGGTCTCGATGGTGCCGCCGGACCAAGCGGCCACGTTCGATGCCCAAGTGCCGAAATAGAGGCCGTTCTCCAATTCAATGTCGAAGCCGCCCTGGATGGCCTGGGAGCGGTCGCCTTGGGAAATGCCGCGAAAGCGGTAGTCGGTTGCATAGGTCACGTTGCCGGAAAACTCCGCAGCCGAGGCGGCGCCAGCGGCAAGGGCCAGCAAGCTCACGAGTAATCTCTTCATGGATGAACCCCTGTCTCAAGTATGTGAATGAGCCACCAAGGCGGCCCAGCGTCCAATGGGACAACGCAGGTCACATTCAGGATTCGTGCCAACTGCCAACAACGGACAAAGCTTGAGACAGACAATGACGGATTCAGAGACCCGTTCGAGCAGGAATTCGCGCCCTAGGGCCGACGCTTCGAAATGGTGCAGCGCATTGCACCAAAATAGGGCATTCGCCTACGACATTTCGCACAGTCCGTTGCGAGATTGGCCGTAGAGAACGAGAGGAACGCCCCTTAGCATGACTCGTTCCTGAACAGCCAAATCGCCCGACCATGGACGCTTCAACGGAGAACAAGCCCGCCAACGCGGCGGTACGCACACGGGCGCAGCTGGGCATGGCCGCGCCCAAGGTCACGGTGGAGGCCCACGTCGGCGGCGGGTTGCCGCGCTTCAACTTGGTGGGGCTGCCCGAAACCGCGGTGCGCGAAGCCCGCGACCGGGTGCGCAGCGCCATAGAGAACAACCAGTTGCGCTTTCCCCAAGGCCGGGTGGTGGTCAATCTAGCGCCGGCGGATCTCGCCAAGCAGGGCGGGCGCTTCGACCTCGCCATCGCCATCAGCCTCTTGGCCGCCACCAACCAAGTGCCGGCCCAACACTTGCATCGCTTCGAGTTTCTGGCCGAATTGGGCCTCTACGGCACTCTGCGGCACACCCGGGGCGTGCTGCCTGCGGCGTTGGCCATGAACGACGAGAACGCCATTTTGGTGGTGCCGGAAGCCAACCGGGCGGAAGCGGCGCTGATCAGTTCACGGGCGGTCGTTCCCTGCGCTCACTTGACTGACGTGCTCGCGTTGCTGGCCGACCCAAGCAAACCGCAGGGGGCGGGGGCCCGCACCTCGCCAAGGCCGGAGCCGAAGGCGGCCGTCGATCTGCTGAGCTTGGTGAAGGGCCAGCGAACCGCCAAGCGGGCCTTACAGGTGGCCGCTGCCGGTGGCCACCACTTCCTCATGGTCGGCCCGCCCGGCGTCGGCAAGACCATGCTGGCCCGCAGCCTGCTGAATCTGCTGCCGAAACTCACCGAATCCCAAGCCTTGGAGGTGGCCGCCATCTATTCGAGCGCTGGCCTCATGCGCGACGCCTACGAAGCGATTCCTTGGCGGGATCCACATCACTCGGCCACCGCGCCCGCCATCATCGGCGGCGGCGGCCAAGCGTCCCCCGGCGAGGCGGCGCTCGCCCACCACGGCGTGCTTTTCCTGGACGAGATGCCGCACTTCCAACCCCGGGTGCTGAACCTGTTGCGCGAACCGCTCGAATCCCAACAGGCCTCCATCGCCCGCGCCAACTACCGAGTCACCTATCCCGCCAACTTCCAGCTAATCGCCGCCATGAACCCCTGCCCGGCAGGGCGGGTCTGCGTCCAAGGCGCCTGCCGCTGCCAGCCGCGCCACGTGCAGGCCTACCAAGCGCGCATCTCCGGCCCCTTGTTGGACCGCATTGACATGCAGCTCTGGCTGCCCAGCCTGCCCAAGGAAGTGCTCGCGGAACGCGGCGAGCCGGCCACGGACACCGCCGCGCAGGCCGCCGCCGTCGCCGCCGTTCGCCAACGGCAGGTCGCTCGGCAAGGGGTTTTGAACAGCCAGCTCCCCGGTCCCATCGCCGCCAAGCAGGCACCGATCGACAGCGCCGCCCAAGCGCTGCTCACCGAAGCCATCGATACCTACCGCCTATCCGGCCGGAGCTACCACAAGATCATCAAGGTGGCCTGGACGATCAGCGACCTGAATCAAACCGAAGCCATCGGCGTGCAGGAAGTCGCGGAGGCGCTCAGCTACCGCGCCATAGATTGGGACAAGATGGTGGGACGGTAGGCCCAAGCTTATTGGGCGCTGTCCACCATGTACTGAATCGCCGCCTGCATCTCGTCGTCGGAGCAAGTGACGCAGGTGCCCTTGGGCGGCATCAGGCCCCGGCCGGTGAGCGATACGGCGAGCATTTGCTGCATGCCTTGGTCGATGCGCGGCTGCCACTGCTCCAGGCTGCCGAATAGGGGCGCCTCCCCAACGCCGGTGTTATGGCAAGCAAAGCAGAACCGATCGTAGATTTGCTGGCCGCTCAATCCGGTGGCCGCCCCGACCGCGGCCACGGTGGGGGCACTCATCGCCCCCCCGGCCCCGCCTTCGAGGCCACCGCAATCCTGCCCGACCCGGCACACATCGCCAAAGGGCTTGAGCCGTGCCCGAATCTCGTCGGCGGAATCGGATGCCGCAACACTGCCATGCAACGCGCCGCCCATAACTAGCGATGCCACCACGACCATCAATTTCCGCTTCACGATCAATCCAATATCCGGGGTTGGAAGCGGCGCAATTATATGGAACTGGACAGTGCCTGCAATTGATTGTGCGCCATGGGGGGCGCTTTAATTCGCGCTCACGCTTTAGTTTAGGAAGGTGACCACTGGTGTTTCGAAGGCGAACGAACTGGCGCAGGAATCGGGGATTTCCATCATCTCTTTTACTCGCTCTCATCGCAGCGTGGATCATGGGCTCCGCCATGGCCGCTGAACCGGAAGGTGCCGGCATCAGGACAGCTACCTTCACCAACCCGATCTTGCTCGGCAGCTACCCCGACCCGTCAATCGTCCGGGTTGGCGATGACTTCTACTTGGTGAACTCATCCTTCGAGTACTTCCCTGGGCTGCCCATTCACCACAGCCGCGACCTGGTCAACTGGGAATTGGTCGGATACGCCCTGCAAGACCCGGACTACGCCCGCGATGCAGTGAACCTGGTGGATGTGCAGTCAAACGGCGGCTTGCACGCCCCGAGCATCCGCTACCACGAGGGCGTCTTCCACGTGATCACCACCAACGTCCATGCCCCGGCCGACGGGAGTCCGGCCAAGATGGTCAACTTCGTGGTCACCGCGGAGCGGGTTCAAGGTCCATGGTCGAAACCGGTGGTCATTGAGAACGCGCCGGGCATAGACCCGGACATTTTCTTCGACGATGACGGGCGGGCTTGGTACTTGGGCACCCAAGTGCCGGAGAAGCCCAATTTCCCCGGGGAGGGCGAGATCTGGATGCAGGAATTGAACTCGGACAATTGGCAACTGACCGGCGAGCGCCACTTTCTTTGGCGTGGGGCCTGCGGCGGCACTTGGGCCGAGGGACCGCACATCTACAAACGCGACGGCCGCTACTATCTGCTGGTCGCTGAAGGCGGCACCCACTTCAACCACGCGGCCATGATCGCGGTCAGCGATGACATACGCGGCCCCTACATTTCCAACGCCCGCAACCCCATCATGACCGCACGTCATCTCAGTTACGACAATTGGGTCAACAGCACTGGGCACGCGGACCTCGTGGAGCTTGCCGATGGACGCTGGTTCATGGTGGCGCTCGGCATTCGCGGCGACGAGCAACGGCGCTCGAACATGGGCCGCGAGACCTTCCTGGCACCCGTGACCTGGGAGCGGGAGCCCTTTGAGTGGAAGGAAGTCAAGCACGAGTGGCCGGTGGTGGCGCCGCAAACCGGTCGTATTGAGCGAAGGTTGCCATTGCCGCTCAAGGACACTCGGCAACGCCGCAAACTGGCCTTTGTCGATGAATTTGAGGCTGGCCAGCTCGATCTTCAATGGAATTTTCGCCGGGTGCCGCGGGCGGGAACCTACTCCTTGAGCCAGCGTCCGGGATTTCTGCGCCTCCACGCGAAGCCCGACGTGATCCAGGAACGGGGGCGCGCCAGCCTCATGGGCACCAGGCAAACGGAGAGCGACTTCCGCTATCGCCTCAGCATGCGGTTTGAACCCAAGGCATCGTCGGCGGAAGCAGGTATGGTCCTTGTGCAAAAGGATGACAACTACCTAACCTTCACCTTGTCACGCGAGGCGAGGGGCCATTTCCTGAAGCTCATGTTGGCGGAACCCGGCACCGCGCCCAGGGAATTGCGTCGCGCTTCGGTGGATGGCTATGGCGGAAACATCCATCTGCACTTGGAGTCCAAGGGCGGCCGTTACCGGTTCGGCCATTCGCTTGACGGCGGGGCGACCTCGGTGGCCTTCGTGGAGACTTCGGCGACCCACGCCTTAAGCCGTGGCTATACCGGCGCCTACCTAGGGGTCTATGCCACTGGCAATGGGCAGGAAACCGGTTCATACGCCGACTTCGATTGGGTGAGATATCGAGCTTTTGAACGGAACTAGTTCAAGCCCTGCGCCGATAGCGGAAGTCGCAGAAGGAGGCGCCCTGCATTTGCGTTTGGGAACGGGCTAGGTCCATCCCAGCCCGGGCGGCGATGGGATAGTCGAGATTGCAGATCAGCAGGTGGCCGATGTCGCGTGCGTCCAAGTCCTCCATCATCCGCATGTAGTCGCAGCGGGTGATGTTCACGTCAAAACGGTCGCCGTCCGAGGCGATGACGTCGTAGTCAAGGGCGCCGCCGCGTGCGTAGAGTTCCATGCCGGCCTCCATCCGGCTGAAGTCCGCCTTGGACCCCGGCTGCGCCTGCTCCTCCGCCAGAAGCGCCACCCGGCTCGCCAACGCCTCCTTGACCGTCTCCTCGCCGAGCAGGCGCTGCAGGTCGCGGATGAGCGGTACGGCGTACTCCATCTGGATGCGCATGCGTTCAAGGTTGGTCAGTTCGGATTGGTCCATCTCGGGTCTCCTTTTGCGTGTGGACGACGATGCCATGCCCTCAGTCAACCAAGCCGTCGAAGTGCCGCACCGCTTCGGCGAACGCATCGCGACCGATCTCTCTGCCCATCAGGCGCCCGGGAATATCGTCGAACGGAGGATGTATGCCGCCCCAGATGCGTGACAGGCTGCATTGATCCGCAGCATCCCGGTAAGTGGCCCACTGTAGAGTCAGGTCAACGCTCGGTCCAGCCTCGAAAACCAGGAAGTCGTTGGCGGAGATTGCAAAAGCACTCATGCCGCCCGGAAAGTAGGGATCGCCGGTCAGCGCCGTCAGCACTTCCGCCGCAGCCCGGGAATAGGTCGAGTGCCCCGACACATAGCCTGCGAAGGGCGGCGTCACGAAGGTGGGGCGCTGGTACGGCCACCAATCCTCGGCGCGTATCCAGCCGACGCCGGCCACGTCCACCGCGGGGTCTGAAACGTGGTCCGGCCCACGCCAAGTGCGGAATTTCGGTTTGCCCACATGTTCGTTCATCTCCCCCCGCAGCGGATCCTCATCGTCGATCAATTCGATGAAGCCCGCTATCAGCGGAATCCCGTGCTCATGGTACGAGGGCCGGTTCGGATCGCTGCTCTGGCCGAGATCCGCCATGGCTCGCAGCGCCGAGATCGGCCGGATGACGTCGTACCAGCCCTTGACGCCCCAGGCGGCGATGGCAGCGTCGTGCATCGCGCCGCCAAGGGCAAAGTAGGTCTTGACATCCCATTCGAGCCGATCGAGCTCCGGGCCGCGCCCCTCGAAGCGGCGCTGGAGCTGCGGATGGTCGTTCACGGCGTTGGCAATGACGAACCAGTGGCCTGGAGGCGTTTCGGAGTCAGGCCCATCGGCCCAGAACTCCGCCAGCACTCGGGCGTAGTCGCCCCGCGGCACGGTCTGCGAGACATAGGGTTCGTCGGTTGTCGGGTTCCGCTCATGGCCAATGCCCGGGTCCCCGCCAGCCTCGGTGTTGAAGAATGCGGGATGGTCTTCGAACGACTCCGGATAGGACGCGACGTTGCCAATGCCCGCGGGCGAGATGTCCATCATGGCGCCATCCGCCGGATCGAGGTGCGAACCCCAAACCGCAACCAAGGCAAAAGCCCACTTGTAGTTCTCGGCTAAGGGGCCGTCGATCCTCGGCGGTTCGCCGGGGTCATGATAGACCCAGTATTCGAAACCGTCCCGCTCGTACACCGTCCGGTCATCCTCACTGAGGGCGAAGGGGACCACGGCGCCCCACTCCGGGCTCAGGAACGCCGGGGTGCTGTCCGCCGGGTTGCCTGCCTGGTCGATGAATTCCGGCAGGGACAGCGGCTGCCAGCGGTTCAGGTCGGTGATGTTCGGATTGCCCGGCTGGGTCGGCTCCAGCGGTTCGTTCACCGGCTGGTAGGCGCGATTGGTGTAGTCGGCGGCCTCGTTGGATCCGTCGGCGAGGCCGAAGCGGAGGTAGCAGTCCGCAATATGGTTGCCAAGCGCCGCCGCCGACCCGTCCTGGTAGGCGGTGGTGTCGATGCCCGCATCAAGCTGCAGGGCCTGCATCAGGGTTTCCGTGTCCCGAAAGATCTGCGCCGCCCCGGGCGAGTCGTCGAAGCGGTGGCGTATGATCCGATAAGCAGCGAAGCTGAGCGCCGCGGTTCTGGCTGCTTCCTCATCTGCCATTTTCGGCAGTCCGTCAAAGGGGCAAGCCGCCCCCGCCCGCTCCCGGCCAAGCAGCCAAGACGAGCCGCTGCCCTCGACGGCGCTCCAAGCGTCATGCATCGCAGCCGACACATGAAACAGGTTGCGCGCATGGACCGTGGGCCTCGCGTAGTCGTTGCGAATCGCTTGCAGGAGCACTTCGTTCCAGCGGCGGGCGGCGCTTGCGGCCTGTGCGGAGGAAACCCCCGGCAGATAGCGCGCCGTCACGGTCACCGACTGATCGAGCAAGGTCACGACGGTTTCGGCTGAATATGCGTCCCGAACCTCGCCGCCGCTGACAATCCAGTGGGAGAAGTGGTAGTGCTCCGCAGGCTCCTCCGCCCGGATGGCCACTTCCTGCCCGCGCTCGTAGGCGCCGCTGCCGCTGCCCTGCACGACGGTCAGACGAATGCCCGCACTTTCATCTGGATCGTATTCAGGATGTTCGATGTCCAAGTACTGGTTGACGGCAACCGCCTCCATAAGGGTCCGCGCGCCGTCCGGCCAAAGAACTTCAAGCCGGTCCACCCGGTCCGCAGTGCCCAAGCCAAGCACCTGGGCGGTCGGATTGTGGGAGGCGAAGTTGCTGCCAAGGGTCACTTCGCGCAAATGCTCCTGGCCTCCAGCGGCAAGCAGGATTCGGGCGCCGACGGCGGATGAGTTGGGTAGCCGGCCCTGCAGGCGAACACCTAGGAAGTTGTTGCTCTCGGCTTCGTTGCCACAACAGGCGTCGTTGCGATAAAGGGTCGCCGCGTTGTCTGGGTTGCCGTGCAACAGCAGAATGTCCACATCGCCGTCGTTGTCGAAATCCGCGCAGACCACCCCACGGCCCTGTTCGGCATCGTTCAGCCCCAAGGGGTCTGAGCGTTCGGCAAAGGCGCCGGTGCCATTGGACAGGAACGCCCGGGACTCGTCCTTGGTGAAGCCACCATAGCGATCAAACTCAAACCAGCCGTTGGTGTGGTAGATGTCCAGGTTGCCGTCGTTATCGAAGTCGATGAAGCAACTGCCCCAACCCCAGCCGCCGTCGGCCACCCCTGCCGCGTCGGTGGCGTCCACGAACCTGCCGTTGTCGTTGCGGTACAGGCGATTGCCGATTCTCGACAGGTGGGAGGGCACGTCGGGCCCGATGGCCAGGATGCTGCTTACGAACCAGTCCAGGTCGCCGTCGCCGTCATAGTCGCCGACTGCGCTGCCCATGCCGTTGCCGTCGATGATGACTGAATGGTCGGTGACGTTGCGGAAAGTGCCGTCGCGGTTGTTGAGGAAGACCTGGGTGAAGTTGAAGTCGCTCACCATCAGGAAGTCCGGGTACTCATCGTCGTCGATCCGGGCAAACGTGGGGGTGAAGGTCGGATCGAATGTTCGCTGGCTGATGAGCGGGTCGGCGTTGAGGATGACCGAGGGCGCGATGCCCGCCGGCTCGCTGACGCTGGTAAATCGAATGCGCCCGCCCTCGCTGTCGTTGCGCCACAGCGTCTCCGTGTCGCCGACGCCGCCTATGAAGTCCCGGGGCGTGCCCCAATGGCCGAGCGCCAGGTCGAGGTCGCCGTCGAGGTCGTAATCGCCGAAGGCGGGCGACATGGAGTACTCGGCCCGCATGCTGTCCAAGCCCGAGCCCGGCGTCCGATCGGCAAAGGTGCCGTTGCCTGCGTTGGCGAACACGAAGGAGGGGTCGCCGTCCAAGCCGGGTACCAGCAGGTCGAGGTCGCCGTCGCCATCGAGATCGGCCAGGGCGGGTGAGCCGTGACGCCAAACGCGATTGCCGGAGCGGGTGTGGGCGACGCCGGCTTCGGCGGCCACCTCAACAAAGACCATGCCGCCCTGGTTCCGATAAAGCAGATTGGGGCCCTTATCGCCACGCACGATGAACAGGTCCACATCCCCGTCCCCGTCGTAATCACCCGCCGCAACACCGCTCGGGACCACGATCGGCACTTCGATGTTGCGCATGTTGTCCGCAAAGCCGACGGTGAAAGCGATGCCGGATCCGTCGGTGACATCGGTGAATCCGGGCATCGGCCTCTCATCCGGGGGTGGTTCCGGAGCGGGGGGTGGCTGATCGGTTCCACCCGGAGGCGGGGTGGGCGCCGGCGGCGTAGGACTGCCGCCGCCACCCCCGCCGCAGCCGGCAACCATGACCGACAGCAGCAGCGGCAGTGCGGGCAGCACGCGGCGCATTGGCGAACTCCAGCCCGGCTCCCGAGGAACCAAGGCGAGTCGATGACTACATGCGATAGAAAACCTTGACGCCGTAGGTCTCGCCGTAATAGCGGTTGAACTCCGTTCTGTCAGGCACATCGCCAGTGTACTTGCGGCGCTGCTCGTCGCCTATGTTGTACCCGAACACCCCGATCCGGAACCGTTCGCTGAAGTCGTAGGACACTTGGAAGCTGAGCAATGTGGTCTCATCGACTTTGATGAAGTTGCCGAACACGTTGGGTTCGATGTACTCGCTACGGTAGTCGAGGCCAATCCGGGCTTCAATGTTGTAGTTGGCCCACCAGAGGCTGAGATTGGCCACGTCCTCGGACAAGCCGGTCAGCGCCGCGCCCTCGGAGCCGACGTTGCCGGCACCGCCGAATGCGGGTGAGCCGACCGGAATGACATTGGACTCGGTAAAGGCGTAGTTGAAGCTCACGCCCACCGCTTCCAAGGGCTCGGAGATGAAGCCGAAGTTGGTGTTGGCAGCAACCTCCAAACCGCGAATGTAGCCGCCGTCGCCATTGCCGACCGTCTCGAGCTGCAGGTCGATGGGACCGCCCGGCACCAGGTTCCCGAAGCCGTCATAGGAATCCGCGGTGATGACGGTGATGGTGTTGAAATCCGTGCCCACAAAGGACTCCAGATCCGCGTAGTGGGCCGCCACGGCCAACGAGCTGAACTCGGTGGGATACCACTCGTAGGACAGGGACCCTTGCCAAGCAGTGGTGGGGTCCAGCATCGGGTTGCCCGCCCGGCCACTCGCGCCGAAGCCGCTGATGTAGAGCTGTTGCGAGGATTTCAGGTCGTCGAGGGGCGCTCGGTTCATGACCTTGGCCACGCCGAGCCGCAATATGCTCTCGTCAGTGAGGTTGAACGCTAGGTTCAGGCTAGGCAGGGCCTCAAAGTAGTCGTTCTTCGGATTGATGGCGGAGGCTGCGACATTGAAGCGGTCCGGAGTGGTCCAACCGGGGGACTCCGATTCCGTGTCCACGAGGCGCACGCCGATGTTGCCGCTGAAGGGAATGCTGCCCAGTACGCCTGCGGTGTTAAGTTGCAGGTAGCCGGACAGGGTCTGCTCCTCGACCTCGCCGGATTCGAGCAGCAGTTCGTTTTGCGCACGCAGGGGATTGGTGGTATCCACCTCCGGCAGCCTCTGGGTAAACCGGTCATTGATGATGCGCCGCGGGTTCCAGACGATGAATGCCGGCCCGTTCTTAGGCGTGGCGATGTAGTCCACGTAGCTGTCGTTCAGGGGCGCAGGCGTCATCAGCACCGGATCCACATCCGGCAGGATCGCCGAGTTGAAGCGATTGATCAGAAGATCGAACTTCTTCTGCCGGTCCGTGTAGCGGGCGCCAAATTCGATGCTGGTGAGGCCAAACTCATCAGCGCCCGCATCGAAGCTGCGCTCCACGTCGAGCCGGACGGCGGTGAGCTGATCCTCCGAGGTCTGCAGGCGATCATCCACTTGCCGCGGCACCCAGATGGCCGGATCTAGCAAGTCCTCCGCCACGGACAGGCTGGGATGGTCGCCAAGGGCGTCGAAGGTGATGTTGAGGGTGGGGCCGCCGAACCCGCCGGTGGGCGCCAGATGGGTGGTGGCGTTGAGGAAGCTGGCCTCGCTTTCCGCTTCCGAATAACTGATGTCCCCAGCAACCCGCCAGTAATCGGTCAGGAAGACGACGTTCAACCCCGTGCTCAGCACGTCGTGCTCGACGCCGGCTTCCTGGTTGTAGCTGGAGCTGCCATCGCTGCCGAAGCCCGGGTTGTTGGTGCCCGGAATCGTCAACGTGCCGGCGGCCACCTCGTCCACCGCACCGCGGGGATTGAAGACCGGATTGGTCAGGCTCCAGGCGGCGCCCCGGAGGCCTTGGAAATTCACGCCGTGGTCACGGGTGTCGAGTTCCCGCCGGGAATCGAGCAGGTCGAAGTTGACTTCCACCGAGTCGTTCATCCATTGCAGGGCGACGAAGGCGCTGTTGCGCGTGTGGGAGCCGCCGCCGTTGGCGATGTTGAAGCCCGCCGGAACCACCTCGTCGCCGCTGACGCCGTCGCCGTCCACGTCGGGCGCCGGCCCGAACCCCGCCGCGAACATCTGCCAGTCATAGGGATTGACGTCGCCGTCGCGGCCAAGCACTTCGTCGGCATAGGCGTATGACAGCACCACGCCGAAATTGTCGTTGATCTGATCGACATAAAGGATGCTGGCCTGTCCGCCCTGGTCGTTGGCCTTGATGACGTCGTTCGAGATGCCTGGGAAGGTCATTTCGCCGTTGAGCACGATTTCCCGGTCGTCAAAGCTGAGCGGCCGGATGGTGTTCATGTTGATCACGCCCGACAGCCCGCCTTCGTTGAGTTCCGCCTTGGCGGACTTGTACACCTGCACGGCGGTCATGACGTTGGGGGGATAGAGGGCGTATTCGACGTTGCGGGTAGTCGCGACGGTGACCTGTTCGCGGCCGTTGAGGGTGCCTAGGGTCAGATCGGTGGTTCCGCGAACCGACAGTTGGCTGATGATGCCCTCTTCGTCCCGCGCACCGGCCACTCCGGGCATGGAAGCGATCACCTCCGCGATGGACTTGGCCGGCAGCACGCCGATGTCCTCAAGGCCGACCGCCTCGATCTGACTGTCCGCATCCCGTTTCTGGGAGATGCCGTCGGCGAGGCTGCGCTGGTACTTGGCGGTGACCACGATCTCCTCAATGATCTCCTCCTCGTCCGCTTCCGCAGCCGACGCCGGCCCTGCCATCCACGCCAAGCCCGAAGCTGCCGTGAGCGCGGCTGCGGCGCCCCACATCATCGAGTGTCTGTTGTGCAACATCTTAATCCCCTTGAATATGCGCTTTTTCCCACTTGAGAATGCTAAGTAGGAGCCTGCCATTAGGCAAGCTGACGCATTCGTATGCATCACTCGCATACGAATGCGGTTGGGCCTACGGCTAACGCAGCTCCATCTGAACCACCGCCGAAATTCACCAAGCCTTGCCCTTTCTGTATATTGGCCAGACTATCGGAATCAACTCTCCCGGGCCGTCGATCGTTGGCTGAATGAAAACCGCCAAAACCACCTCTCTCGACATTGCGGCAATCGCCGGGGTCTCCCAGTCAACGGTTTCCCGCGCGCTGCGCAACAGCCCCGAGGTAAGCGCCGAAACGCGTCGACACATCCAGCGCATCGCCAAGGAAATGCACTACACGGTTGATCGCAACGCCAGCCGCCTGCGGGCGCAGACCACCAACACCTTGGCGCTGCTGTTCTGCGAGGATGAGGTGGAAACCCACATCAACCCGTTCTTTCTCTCCATTCTGAGCAGCGCCGCCCACACGGCGGCAAGCCGCGGATACGACCTCCTGGTGACCTTCCAGCAACTCAGCGAGAACTGGGTGGAGGACTTCCAGGACGCCCACCGCGCCGACGGGCTGATCCTGCTCGGCATCCGCGACCGGGCCAGCTACGACGCCCAACTGATCGAACTGGTTGAAAGCGGCACAAGGTTCGTGATCTGGGGCCTGGAGCACCAAGTGCCGGGCGTCTCCAGCTACGTGACCTGCCAGAATCAGGAAAGCGCCAAGGCGCTCACCGCCCATCTCATCGACCTCGGCCACAGCAGTTTCGCCTTCATCGGCCGCACGTCCACCGCCAACCCCGAATTCAGGCATCGATACGAAGGCTACTTGGAGGCGCTGGCTGACCGCCGCATCCACACCGACGCCGATCTTCACATTCCCGCCAATTCCTCCGAGGCCGAAGGCTATGAAGCCGTGGAATCGCTGCTCTCAACCGGCAGGCCCGTCGATGCCATCGTCTGCGCCAGCGACCTCATTGCGGTAGGCGCCATTGCGGCCTTGAACGACCATGGGCTGGCAGTCCCCGAGAACATAGCAGTGGTTGGCTACGACGACCTGCCCATCGCCCAGTACATGCGCCCCGCGCTCACCACCGTGCGCCAAGACACCGAACTGGCCGGCCGGCGCTTGGTGGAGCAACTGATCGATCTGATCGCCGGCGAGGACGTCGAGCCCGACGAACTGCCAGTCAATCTGATGATCAGGCGGTCTTGCGGGGCGGGGGCCTGACGGCTTCGCCGCGCCTTACCCAACAGAATTCGGCCCATCCGAACCGCCCCAATTGGCCGCGTTGTCTTGGCTGCGGTCGTATACGATTTCGCCGTTCCTGAGGAAGGGCACGGCCAGATTGAACTGTTCCCCGGTGCGGGTGTTGATGATCGGTGCCGAGGCGTATTGCGGCAGATAGACCCGCCGCGTAGCTCCGGAGGTATTCGCGCCGCTGCGGTGCAGGTTGTAGCTGGTGAAGGCAATGATGCTGCCTGCCGGCGCCTCTATGACCGTGCCGGGATGGTCGCCAGCGTACCCGATCAGGTCGTTGGTCTCGGGATCCTGACTGTGCGTGATGATCTTGTTGAGGGTGCCTCCCGATTCGTGATCGAGGACGGAGACGGTGCCGTTCTCCGTGCTTACCGCATCGAGCGTGCACCAGCAGGTCAGGTAGGGCGGGTGAACGGTATCGGGATCAAAGGCCTTGACGTAGCCGGAGTCCTGGTGCCAGGCGAACTGCATGCCCTGTTCAGCGCCCTTGACCACCCACTGTTCGTTGAACAGGCAGGCATCGGGCCCCAAGGTGTTGCGGCACACGTCCGCCATCAGCTCCCCATAGAGGAAGCGCCACAGCCTAGTGCTGTAGCGGTACATGTTGTTGATGAAGTAGCGCCGGCCCCGCCAGGACAGCGCGCCCTTGCCGACTAGGCCAGTGTCCATGCGGGAATCCATGTAGCCAAGAAAGTAGGCGCACTCCTCCCTCAGCATGGTCAGCGTCTCCGAAGGAATGACGGCCTTGAGGACCATGAAACCCCTTTCGGCGTATTGCCTGCGATCGGCGTCCGAAACCACCGACATGCGGATCTCCTCCTTTCTGGCCCGGCCAAGCCCCAAGGTGGACGTAAACTGCCGGAGTCCAAGCACCTAGGTCAAGTCGTGCGCAAGCGTTTGGCGCGGCAATGCAATCGTATTCATCCGTGGCTGTTTGCATGGCTGGCGAACTCGCGGGTATATATGGCCGGAAACTGCTTCGCCGCCCCGATGTCGCACAAGGCCATCCTCTTTGGCGCCCTGCTGTTGCTGGCGTTCTCGCCTCTCCCCGCCGATGAGCGTCCATCGCTCGTGACGGTGGAGGCTTGGCACACCTTTGGCGTGGATTCGTTGGAGGAGCGGCTGTTCGTCGAGGCCGTGGACCGTTTCATGGCGGACAACCCGGATATCCGGGTGGACGTGGTGAGAATACCCTTCCTGCAGAACATCCAGCAGTTCATTAACGCCGCCCAGGCCGGCGAGGCGCCGGACCTGATTCGCCTGTCCGCCACGGAGCTGGGCAAGGTCGGCCATGTTTCCGTGGAGGGATTTCCGCTGCTGGAAGATCTCCGGCCGCATCTCACGCCGATGCAGAAGGCCCGCTACCTGCGCCCGGCGCTCGCCGGCATGAGCTACGGCGCATCGCTCTATGCGCTGCCCGCCAGCCAGAGTTGCATGACGCTGCTCTACAACAGGGACGTATTCGATGCCGCCGGCTACCTTTACCCGAATGCCGAGTGGCAAACCGAAGACTTCCTACGAGCCGCGACTGCCCTGACCACCGATGACGTGGCCGGCATCGCCCTGCCGGTCAAGTGGTCCTACTGGTTCATTCCGTTCATTGCTGCTGCCGGGGGGACGCTCTTCGACGCTGACGGCCATCCCGCCTTGGACTCGGCGGGCACCGCGGAGGCGATGCAGTGGGTTCTGGACCTCGAACGCACCCACGGCGTGACCGGGGCGACCAACAGCATCGAGGCGATGTCCACCCGGTTTCAGACGGGCCGCGCCGCCATGGTGATCGATGGCGCCTGGAACTGGGACCGTTACGCCGAGTCGGGGATTCCCTTGGGCCAATCGCTGCTGCCGTACGATGGCGCAACGGGAAAGCGAATGGCGCCGATGATCGACTATTTCGGCTGGAGCGTCGCCAAGCAGAGCCCGGTGAAGGCCGCCGCCGCGAAGCTGGCGCTGTGGTTGACTTCCCGGGCGGTGCAGGCGGACTTTGCGCTGGGCACCTACAGCCTACCCACCCTCGTGGAACTGATCGACGACCCGACCCTCACCGGCCATCCCGTGCTAGGCGGCTTCATCGAACAAGCTGGCTTCGCGATGTCCGTACCGGCCACTCGGGCCAGCGCCATGCTCTTCGAACAGCTCGATACCGCGCTGGCCCTCACCCATGACGGAACGCTGACCGCCCGCGCCGCCCTTAGGGCGGCGGATCGGGAGTTGGCCAAGATGCTGGCTTGGTAGCCGTGGGAGTTCGACTCTCGATGCTTGCCGGCGCCGCCTTGCTGGCGCCCGTCACGCAGGCGGCCGCCCTCACGGATGAAGCGCTTCGCCTGACCACCGATCCCGCGCAAAACGAGTACCGGCGCATTCATGTGGAGGTCCAGCATCGTTCGGGACCGGACACCCGCAGCTACCAAATCTGGTTCGCCAGCCAGCCGTTCGACCGCGTTGCCGATGCGGAACTCCATTCGACCTTGGTGATCGGGGACACCGAAGGCCTAAACCGCACGGCGCCAGCCTTCGACACTCAGGATTGTTGGACGGCGGGACAGCCGGTGCACCGCACCAAGGACGACATCCCAGTTCTCGCTCCGGACATCCTGGAGTGGTCCTGTTCGCTCTCCGGCGTGATGCCCGGCGTGGATCAGTGGATCGCGGTGCTGCCGGTCGATGCCGATGGCCGGGGGCTGTCGCCCCTGCTGCCCATTAGGGCGCGCACCGACGTTCCGGACCAGCGGCCACCGCCGCCGGACACCCTGCCCATCACGTTGACCTTGGCGTCCATCGTCCTGTCGGCCATCGTGCTCCTGTTGTACCTGCGCCGACGGGACATTCTAAGCGGCCGTGCGCAGACCAGCCGAGCCTACCTCTATCTGGCACCAGCCCTGATTGGCTTGACCGCTCTCACCTTCTACCCGGTGGCCTACGGGGTTTGGCTGGCCTTCACGGATGCCGACCAGAGCCAACTCGGAGAGGAGAACTGGATCGGGCTTGGGAACTTCGCCACGGTCCTCCTAAGCCCCGGCATCGTTCGCGTGACCCTGTTCACCCTCGTCTGGACCCTGGTCAACGTCACCGCCCACGTCGCCCTAGGGCTGCTGCTCGCCTACACCCTGACCCAGCCCGGCATCCGGGGGCGGACCCTGTACCGCACCATCCTGCTCCTGCCCTGGGCCATACCCGGCTACATATCCGTGCTGGCCTGGAACGGCATGCTGCAGCCCGACGGGTTAATCAACGCCATCCTGGGCACGGCGACCGACTTCACCGCAACGCCGTTGGCCGCCCGCATATCCGTCATCCTAGTGAACATCTGGCTGGGGATTCCGTTCATGATGATGGTGCTGAGCGGCGCGCTGCAGGCCATCTCCACCGAGATGTTTGAAGCGGCCGAACTCGACGGCATCTCCGGCTGGAACCAGTTCGCGTACCTGACGCTGCCCAATCTCAAAGGCACCCTGGTACCGGTCTCGCTGCTCGGCTTTATCTGGACCTTCAACACCTTCAACACCATCTACCTGATGACGCGGGGCAATCCCTACGTGGGCTTCGGCGAGCCGGGCGCGACGGATACCTTGGTCACCTACGTGTTCAGCGTCGCCTTCGACTACGGGCGCTACGGCGTCGCCGCCGCTTGGTCGGTGGCAGTCTTCCTGCTGCTGCTCGCCTTCTCCTATCTCTACGTGAAACGCTCCGGGGTCATGGAGGTCGCGCGATGAGCGGGAGGGCCGAGCTGATCGATTGGGTGGTGCCCGCCGAGGTTCGCACGCTTAGGCGCTGGCTGCCTGCGGCCGCCGTGGTTCTGGCGATCGCTGCCGTCTTGGAAGGGCTGCGGTACGACGGGCCGCGGCAGATCGGATTGCTTTGCGGCCTGCTGCTGCTAGCGGGCTGCCGCGCCTGCCTGGCCGGCGACCGGCGCACCTGGAAGAGGCGCCTAGGCGCGACCTTCGCGGGTGTCGGGACCGTGATCGCCGCCCACCTCCTCGTGGTCGGCGAGAAGAGCCTCTACGACCTCTGGACGCTCGCCTGGCTCGCGCTCCCAAGCGTGCTGGCGCTCTATTGGCTGATTTCGCCGCGGGTAGCGGCTTGGGCGTCGGGATCGGACGACGCCGCGTTCATCGCCGAGTGCTTAAGCAGCAATCGACGCCTGGGGCCCTTGCTGTCGCGGGCCGGGACGCAAGTGCTCCTGATCCACGCCTGCGCGCCGGTCGTCATACCCCTGGTGTGGATCGCCGACGTGGCGGTATCGCCGGGCAATGTGCTGGGCGGGGCCATCGGCGACGCCTTCACGCTGGACCACTTCGCCGCCGTGCTCTCCAGCGCCGCCTTCGGCACCTGGATCGGGAATTCCCTAGTGGTCTCCGTCGGCACCACCATCGTCGGCCTGCTGCTCGCCATCCCCGCAGGCTACGCGTTCAGCCGCTACCGGTTTGCCGGCCGGCGCGCCTCGATGTTCCTGTTCGTCCTAGTGCAAATGTTTCCCGGCATCATCATCCTGCTGCCCTACTTCATGATCATGAAGACGCTCGGGCTGTTGAACACCAGCATCGGCCTGATCATTGTCTATTCGGTCACCGCGCTGCCGCTGTGCGTCTGGATGCTCAAGGGATTCTTCGATTCGATCCCGAGGGAAGTGGAGGAGGCGGCGGCCATTGAAGGCTGCACCCAGTTGGAGATCTTCCGCCACATCATCCTGCCGCTATCGTTGCCAGCCGTGGCGGTAACGGCGCTCTTCTCGTTCCTCACCGCGTGGAACGAGTTCCTTCTGGCCCTGGTCTTCAACACGTCGAACGACCAGTACACACTCCCGGTGGGGCTGGCGTCCATGATTCCCGCCACCGGCCAGCAATGGGGCGACTTCGCCGCCGCCAGCATCTTGGTGAGCATTCCGGTCGTGATTCTCTTCATCGCCTTCCAAAGGGCCCTGGTGCAGGGCTTGAGCGCCGGCGCGGTTAAGGGGTGACCATGTCAACCGTAGAGTTTTCCAGCGTGACCAAGCGGTTCGACGACGGCACCGTCGCTCTGGATTCGCTCAGCCTGAAAGTCGAAGAGGGAGAGTTCCTGGTGTTGCTCGGCCCGTCCGGGTGCGGCAAGTCCACGGCCCTGCGAGTGCTCGCCGGTCTGGAGGAAGCCAGCTCGGGCGACATCCTCATCGGTGGCCAGCGGGTCAACGACCTGCCGCCAGGAGCCCGCGATCTCGGCATGGTCTTTCAGTCCTACGCGCTCTATCCACACATGAGCGTGGCGGAGAACTTAAGCTTCGGGCTGCGGCGCGGCCAGCAGCGCTTGGCCATCAGCGAAGCGGAGATCGGCGAGCGGGTGAACAGCGCCGTTGACCTGCTGGACTTAAGCGAAGTGCTCGACAGAAGGCCCCGCGAGCTTTCGGGCGGGCAGCAGCAGCGGGTGGCCATCGGCCGGGCGCTGGTCCGGCGACCGAAGGTGCTGCTGATGGACGAACCCCTGTCCAACCTCGACGCCAAGCTGCGCAACCGCATGCGGCTGGAAATCAGGCGGCTCCATGAACGGCACGGCACGACAACAGTTTACGTCACCCATGACCAAGTCGAGGCGATGACGCTAGCCGACCGCATCGCCGTGCTGAACGGGGGCCGGCTGCAGCAGCACGCCCGCCCGCTCGACGCCTATCATCGGCCAGCCAACTCGTTCGTTGCGTCCTTCATCGGCACGCCGCCGATGAACCTGATCGAGGGCGAAGCCCGATCGAATCGGTTTCACGCGGGCGAGCTGTCGTTTCCGCTACCTGCGCACCTTAGCGCCCACAGCGCGCGGGCCTTCTACGGCATCCGGCCCGAACACATCCGGCGGCTTGACTCCGCCGAGCACCCGGAGGCGGTGCCCGCACAGGTTCTGGGCCGGGAGAATCTGGGCAGCGTTTCCGTCACCCACCTCGATGCGCTCGGCCACCGGATCACGGCGTCGGAGCGCACCGACGACGATCCGGATGCCAGTGGCCAGATCACTGTTTCACTCACCCATTCATCGGCGATTTTGTTGGAGAACTAGGTTTTGAAAGAAAGCAATAGCGAGTGGTGGCGGGGCGCCGTCATCTACCAGATTTACCCCCGCAGTTTTCTGGACACGAACAACGACGGCATCGGCGACCTCAAGGGCATCGCTTCACGACTGGAGTACGTTGCCGGCCTCGGTGTGGACGGCATCTGGATCTCGCCATTCTTCACCTCGCCGATGAAGGATTTCGGCTACGACGTGGCTGACTACCGCGACGTCGACCCGGTGTTCGGCACGCTCGAAGACTTCGACGCCCTGCTGGAAAAAGCCCATCGCCTCGACCTGAAGGTGATCATCGATCAGGTCTATGCGCATACCTCCGATGCGCATCCTTGGTTCACGGAGAGCCGCTCCAGCCGCGTCAACAACAGGGCCGATTGGTTCGTCTGGGCGGATGCGAAGGCGGACGGTTCGCCGCCGAACAATTGGCAATCGGTGTTCACCGGCCCCGGCTGGACTTGGGATGCGCGGCGCGAGCAGTACTACCACCACAACTTCCTTGCCGAACAGCCACACCTAAACCTGCACCATCCGGCGGTTCAGGACGCCTTGCTGGACGTCGCCCGGTTCTGGCTGGAACGGGGCGTGGATGGATTCCGGCTGGACGCCCTCAACCATGGCATGCACGACCCACTGCTCCGGGACAACCCGAGGGCTCGGCCCCCGTTCTTCACCACGTCCCGGCCCTACCTCATGCAGGAGCAGAGGCACACCATGAACCATCCGGACATGCCGGCCCTGCTGGAGCGGTTTCGCCGCCTGACCGATTCCTTCGGCGAGGTGTTCACGGTGGCGGAGGTGGGTTCCGGAGACCCGTTGCCGATCCAGAAAGCCTACACCGCCGATTCAAAGCGGCTGCACAGCGCCTACGGGTTCGAATTCCTCGGCATGGGCGAGGTGACCGCGGACAAGGTCAGGCACGTGCTCGGCAAGTGGAACGGCGACCCCGGCGAGGGCTGGCCGTCCTGGGCCTTCTCCAATCACGACGTCCCCCGCGTCGCCAGCCGCTGGTGCCCTGAGCCAGCCCAGCCGCAGCGAACCCGGCTGTTCGCGCTGCTGCAGATTGCCCTGCGCGGGACCATGCTGATCTACCAAGGCGAGGAGCTTGGGCTGACCCAAGCCGAGATCCCGTTCGACAAGCTCCAGGATCCCGAGGCCAAGAACAATTGGCCGCAGACCTTCGGCCGGGACGGCGCCCGCACGCCCATGCCCTGGTGCCGGAACGATGCTGGCTCGGGGTTCAGCGGCGCGGAACCCTGGTTGCCGATGCCGGAAGAGCACCGGCTGCTGGCCGTTGACGTCCAAGCGGCCGACCCGCATTCGACTCTCGGCTTCTTCCGCCAAGCCATCGGCCTTCGCCGTTCCTCCGACGCCCTCAAATCCGGCGATCTGCGCTTCCTCGATTCTCTCAATGCTAACGGCGATCTGCTGGCGTTCGAGCGCAGAAGCGGCGGATGTTTGGCGCTATGCGCCTTCAACCTGACCAGCCAGCCCATCGATTGGGCGCCGCCCCAGACCGGCGCAGCCGAGCGCGAACTCAGCGTCGGCTGCGCGCCGGAGGACCACCAGTGCCCCGCCTCCCTGCCGCCGTTCAGCGGCTACGTGGGCCTGTTCAGCGACGGCGAGAGCACGCTGCGGTGAACACTTGGGACCTGACGGACCCGTTCAAGGCGGCCCGCGCATCGAGCGGCCTGCTGGCGGCGGATTTTGCGGGCGAGACCATTCCCATGATTCTCCGTCATGGCGACGTCCGGCGGGCCGCCCGGAATTTCGAGGCATTCAGTTCCGATGCGCCGTTTCGGGTACCCATTCCGGGGGAGGAGCCCTTTCGGGACGTGCGGGAGTTGCCGATCGAAACCGATCCCCCGGAACACACGGCCTATCGGGCGCTGGCTCAGCCCTTCTTCGAGCGACCCAAGCAGCCGGAGGTGATCGAGGCGGTCGGCGAACTGACATACACCCTCCTCGACGCGATCATCGGACGCGGGGAAGTCGAAGTCATCCGGGAGTTCGCCGTCAAGCTGCAATCCCGGGCGCTGGCGCTGATGCTGAAGCGCCCGCCCGAGGACGGCCTGCTCTGGGAGAACTGGAACACCAACCTGCTCTACGAAGACGCCTCCCGCACGGCGCTTTACCGATATCTCGACCGTGCCTTGGCGGATGCCGCCGCCAACCCCGGCGACGACCTCTTCGGGGCGCTGTCCAAGGCCAGGTTCGATGGGCGCAAGCTCACCGCCGATGAGATTCTCGGCTTCGCCATCCTCACCTTCGCGGGCGGGCGTGACACGGTGGTTTCGGTGATCGCGTTCGCGCTGGCGCATCTCGCCGACCAGCCCGAGGACCTTTCGAGGCTGCGCGCCGACCCCGGGCTGGTCCGCAGCGCCGCCGAAGAGATCGTGCGGGTCTGCTCGCCGCTCACCCACATCGGCAGAACCTGTCCCGCCGGCACGGAAATCAACGGGCGGCGAATCCCGCCGGGCCATCGCGCATCACTCTGCTGGGCCTCGGCCAACCGCGACGAGAGCGTGTTTCCGGATGCCGATGAAGTGCGGCTCGACCGGCGGGGGAACGCGCACGTCGCCTACGGCGTTGGGCCGCATACCTGCCTAGGCGCCCACCAAGCCCGGCTGATCCTGCGATCGGTCCTGGAAAAGGTCTCCCAGAAGGTGTCCCGCATCGAATTCCTGTCCGGTGAGCCGAAGGTCGAACAATGGCCCGACTACCGACGCCAGACCGGGTACGAGGCGTTGAAGATGACGCTTCACCCCATCCGCAACGAGGAGACCGCACAATGAACGCACTTAAGGTGCTGCCCTGCTTGGCGCTCTTCGGCCTAGCCGCGCTGGCCCACGCCGACCGCTTGCCCAACATCGTCCTGCTGATCGGCGACGACCACGGCTATCCCTACTTCGGCTTCATGGGCGACGACAACGTGATCACGCCGACCATGGACGCCCTCGCCGCCGGCGGCGTCACCTTTTCGCTTGGCCATAGCACCGCGCCTTACTGCAGGCCATCCCTGCGCACGCTGGCCACTGGGCTACACCCCATCGAGTACCAAATCCGGTTGAACGACCACATCGCAGCCTTGAAGGAGCAAACGGACTGGCAGGCCATGAGCGCCGCCGAACAGCGGCGGTGGACCACGGTCAACAAGGCGAACGGCATGCGCACGTTCGACACTCTGCCGAAGCTGCTCGGAACCAAGGGCTACGTGAGCTGGCAGGGCGGCAAGTGGTGGGAGAACTCCTATCGCAACGGACACTTCGATGAAGGCATGACGGCGGGCTGGGACATGTCCCGCTTTGACACCGACACCTTCTTCCTGGAACTGATGGGCGCCGAGGGCAACGAACTCGTCCGGGAGACGATGGACCCCCTCTACGACTTCATCGACCGGCACCAGGACGCGCCCATGTTCATCTGGTTCGGCCCCATGCTGCCACACACGCCGCTCGATGCGCCCTATCGATTCAGAAAGTTCTATGCGGACCAGAACCTTTCTGAGTCCGCCAAGCTGTACTACAGCAACATCACTTGGTGGGACCAAGGGGTCAGCGACCTGATGGACCGTATCGAAGCCAAGGGGCTGCTGGAGGATACGCTCTTCATCTACGTCAGCGACAACGGCTACGAGCAGGACGGCGACGTGGAGTACGCGACTGGGAGCGAGACGCCGAGCGACGAACTGGCCACCGGCGGCTTCACCGGCAAGGGCGCCCTGTACGACCTGTCGGTGCGCACCCCCATCATCTTCTATTGGAAGGGGCGCCTCGCCGCCTCCTTCAACGACTCCAGCCTAGTGTCATCGCTGGACATCGTGCCCACCGTGCTGGACATCGCGGGCATCGAAGTGCCGGCGAACCTGCGGGGCCAGTCCCTGAAACCCCTGCTGGAGGGCGAACGGGACACCTTAAGCGAGCGCTCGGAGCTGATCGGCTACAGCGACAACCGCCGCGCCCGGGGCATGACGATGGGGGTGCGGGCGGAGGGCTATTATGTCCGCACCCATCGCTGGCACTTCTTCTGGTACGCCGACACCGATGAAATGCGGCTCTACGACGTGACCGTTGACCCGCGAGGCACAAAGGACCTGAGCGCCGCACGGCCCGATCTGGTCAGTCGGTTCAAGGATCGGATCATGGCGTGGAAAGAGGACATCGGCATGCCGGAGGCCATCGACATCTATGAATAGCCTGGCTGCAATTGGCTCGATGGTCGGGAAGCAGTTCAAGGAGCAGGGCTTCTGCGTGGTGGAGGACGCGCTCGATGGGCGCGACATCGACCGGCTGTGCGGCGAGGCGATCGATGTCTGCTTGGGCCGGAGGGGATTCATCGCCAGAAACGCCGCCGAATGCCGGACGGTGGAGGACGTGAACAACCACGTCATCGCAGTGCACTTCCCCCACAAGATCTCCGTCCTGTTCCGGGAGTACGTCGCGCATCCGTCGATCACGCACGTGCTGACGGAGATCATCGGCCCCAACGTCAAGTGCATGCAGTCCATGATCTTCATGAAGAGCAAGGGCACGCCGGGCCAAGCCTGGCATCAGGACGAGGTCTTCATCCCCACCACGGACAGGAGCCTGGTGGGCGCCTGGATCGCGCTCGATCAAGCCACCATCGACAACGGCTGCCTGTGGGTGATCCCCGGCTCCCATCGCCCCGGCGTCCTCTGGGACATGCGGCCGCACCAGGATCCCCGCTTCGATGATGCGCCTGAATCCTTCGGCTTTCCCTTTGACGAGGACGCCGCCGTGCCCGTGGAGGTCGAACGCGGCAGCATCATCTTCTTCCACGGCCACCTGCTGCACCGCTCCCTGCCCAACCTCGCGCCCTCCGGCTACCGTCGCTCCTACGTCAACCACTACATGAGCGCGGAGTCACCACTGCGGTGGTCGGGCGGAATTCCCAAGAACCTGCGCAACGACTACCGCGACATCGTCATGGTGGCTGGCATCGATCCGCGGGCCGATCTTGGGGTGGAGGACCTCTCCGTCCCCTACTACCGCACCCGGGAACAGGCTGCCTGACCGGGCATCGACATCTATGATCAAGGGACTTCTCAACCTCGTGATCGCCGCGCTTGCCGGGCTGGCCTCGGTGGTGGCTGCAGACGACAAGACCTGCCGGGCGGACGAATTGCTGCTACAGGTGCCGTCGCCGAACTGGCAGGATCAGGTCATCTACATGCTGTTCATCGACCGGTTCCAGGACGGTGACCCGAGCAACAACGACCAAGGCCAGGGTGAATACGACCCGCTGAGCGGCGCCCACTTCAGCGGCGGCGACCTGAAGGGCATCGTCGATCGGCTCGGCTACCTGAAATCGCTGGGCGTCACGGCAATCTGGGTCACGCCGCCGGTGGCCAACCAGTGGTGGAGCACGCCCTACCAAGCCACGGGCTGGCACGGCTACTGGGCCATCAACTTCCGGGAGATCGACCCGCACTTCGGCACCTTGGAGGACTACCAGCGCCTGTCCCATGAACTGCACTGCCGGGGCATGTTCCTGATCCAGGACATCGTCGCCAACCACACCGCCAACTTCTTCACCTACGACGGCGGCTACGACCCCGCCGACACCGCCAAGAACTTCCGTCTCCTCGAGCCCGAATCCCACCAGCCGGCACCGTCCCAGCCGCCCTTCCACATGATCGACCGCCTGAACCCCGAGCACGCGGCGGCGAACATCTACCATTGGACCCCGACGCTCCAAGACTTCGCCGACCGGCACCAGGAAACCCACTACATGCTCGGCCAGCTTGCGGACTTGAACACGGAAAACCCGGTGGTCATTGCCGAGTTGAAGGACTCCTACAAGCATTGGATCAACGAGGCCGGGGTCGATGCCTTCCGCATCGACACGGTGTCGCTGGTCGATCACGAGTTCTGGCATCGCTTCCTGCACGATGGCGACGGCATCTATGCCCATGCGCAAGGTCTGGGCAAGCGCCATTTTCTGACCTTCGGCGAGTCGGTTTCCTACTCCGAGCCGTTCGGGGACGGCGGGGAGCAAAAGCTCAAGGGCTACCTGGGATCAAAGGAGAAGCCCTACGTGAACTCCATGTTGAACTACCCGCTCTATTTCGAGGTCAGTCGCGTCATTGGGCGCGGGCAGGCCACGAGCCAGCTCGCTTTCAGGCTCGAACGCTTCATGACGCTCTTTGATGATCCGTTCAACATGCCCAACTTCATCGACAACCACGACACGCCGCGATTCCTAGCCACAGGCAACACCGCCGCCTTCGAGCAGGCGCTGGCGCTGCTGTTCACGATTCCGGGCATTCCGATCATCTACCAAGGCACCGAACAGGCCTTGAAGGAAACCCGCATGGCGATGTTCGCCGGTGGCCACAACAACCAGCGGGGCTCGTTCGATTCGGATTCGCGGCCTTACCAGCTCATCCAGTCGCTGGCCGCAGTCCGTCGCTCCAACCCGACTCTCAGCCGGGGCGATCTTAGCTTCATTGCTTCGGATTCGGCGGGCCCCGGGATCCTCGCCTACCAGCGCACGCTGGGCAAACAGTCGGTGACCGTGCTGATGAACACCGCAGATCATGCCGTTCTCGCCCACCGGCTGCATCTCGGCGCACCGCCAGGTGGCAAATTGGACGCGGCTTTCACCTCGAACATCGACAGTCCGCTGGCGGTCGGGGACGATGGCCAATTGACCGTCACACTGCCGGCCCGCTCGGTCTTCATCAGCGTGCCTTACGAGGCGGCCCCCGTTGGCTCCACGGCATCCCGCCTTCATCCTAAGATCGCCATCACACCACCTCCATCGGGCGCAACGTTCAGCGAGACCTTCCAGCTATCCGGCCATGCGGCAGCCGCCAGCCGACTTCTGCTCATCCGCAACGGCAACATCGATGCCGCGCGTCCATTCCAAACGGACGCCGACGGCAACTGGGCGATCAAGGTCCCGGCGGTCGATTTCGGGCGAACGGAAAATCACCTGCAGGTTTACGACGCCGAAAACGACCGGCTCTCGGATCGGTTCTTCTATGTCAGCGAGGTCACGCAGCCCACGCTGGAACGAGAGATCAGCGATCCGATTGGCGACGACGTCGGCCCCGAAGGCCGCTACATCAAGCCCCAGCAGCCCCTGAGCCGAACCCAAAAGGACCTCTTAGGCGCTCGAGTCCGCACCGCCGGCAGAAACCTGGAGCTGACCCTGACCATGGGCGAAGTCTCCAACAACTGGCTGCCAATGAACGGCTTCGACAACGTGGTGTTCAGCATCTTCATCGACACCGATGCACAGGCGGGCTTAAGCACGCTGCCCAAGTTGAACGCGAGCATGCCGGCAACGCTGCGCTGGGACCTGGCGCACGTGGCCTCCGGCTGGGCCAGCTACCTGTACGACACCACCAACGCGGCAGCCGATGAACAGGGGGACAAGCTCGGCGTATCGCCGCGCATCACCGCCGATGCCGAAGCCCGCGCGGTGACCTTCCTCTACGAGGGCGAACGGTTCGGAGTAGAAGATTGGCAGGGCGCCAACCTCTACGTCACCACTTGGGAACACAACCCCGAAGGCGAATACACCGACATCAACGAAACCCCCTCAGACTGGTCCTTTGGCGGCGCGCCGCCGATGTCCCCCAAGGTTCTCGACGACCTGCTGATTGCGGTGCAGAGGGACTAGGGATGCGTCCGCACTAGAGTAGATCGCCAATCTGCCGGTAAAGTTCGGCCCGGAACTGGTCGGCCATCCCCCAGCCTGATTCAGGCGGCTCGTGGACTTGGGACATGATGATGCCGATCAGGCGGTGATTGGGGTCGATCCAGTAGTGGGTGCCCTCGTAGCCGCCCCCCATCCAGAGGCCGCCCGGCCCGGTCGAGCCGTCAGGGCGACGCCCGTTGTTGATCCACAGCGTGTAGCCGCTGTAACCGAATGGATTGTCGATCTGGGTCTTCGGCGACGTCATGTCCAAAACGGTTTCGGCCTCCAGCAGGCGCCTGCCCTGCCACCGGCCCCCACCGAGAAGGATCTGGAGAAAGTCCGCGAACCCTTCCGCCGTGGCGATCATGCCCTCGCCGCCGAGATGAAGCTTGCCTTGGGGTTCGTAGCGCGGCACGCCGGGGCCCATGAGGTCGAGATCGCTGACCGCGGCCGGCCGCAACTTGCCGTCGGCACCAGTGAAGCGCCCGGGCAGCGCCACGCCGTCCGGCAGGTCATACCGAAGCCCGCGAATCGCAAAGGGGCCAGTGATCCGTTCCTCGACCAGCGCCTTCAGGCTGCTGCCAGCCGCACGTTCGGCGACGAACCCGAGCACGGTGGTGTTCAAGCCGTAGTAATAGCGCTCCCCCGGTTGCTCGATGAGCGGCAGCCGGGCCAGCTTGGCGATGAACTCATCGGTGGAGGCCGACAGCGGCAGGGCTTGCTTCGCCAAGGGTTCATCCAGGCAGGGGACGCCGGTGTTGCCATAGTAGAAGCCCGCCTTGTGGTTGAGCAGGTCCTCGACCGTCATGGCCGCGGCCAGCTCCACCGCAGCAAAGGGACAGGCGGCATCCAGGCCTTCCTTGCCGGCGGCGATGGCGGCGAGGCTGCGGCTATCCGGCACCGTCGCCACCCGCAGTTGCTTGAACTCGGGAATGAACCGGTCAACCGGGTCATCCAAGTCCAAAACGCCGTCTTCAACCAAATCCAGAACCAGCACCGTGGTGACCAGCTTGGTCATCGACCAGATGCGCATCCAGGTGTCTCCGGCCGCTTCCTGTTCCGGAGCCAGCTCGCCGTTCGCCGCCCCATGCTCATAGATCAGTCGGCCCTGGCCGTCCTCCACGCGGGCGTAGAGGAACGGATGCGAACCCATCTCGACGTGCTCATCGAGCACGGCATCGAGCCGCGCCGGGGCCAGAAGCTCCGCTGCGGCCGCTTGACAGCTCAACAGCAGGCCTAGAAGAAGAAGCAGCACCGGTTGCCAGCCTCCACCCCGGAATCTTGAGCTCCGCATGGTACCTGCGGCCTTCTTGGCGGTAGCCGAGTGGCTCAGTGCCAACACAAGAAAGGGGGCAACGCAGACATGCACGAGTTGCAGGGTGCGGCTAGGTCGGCACCCGCCATATTGAAATCCAGGTTATAGCCTGAGTTCATGTCCACCTGTCACCAAGCGTGCACATCGCCGGTCCACTTCAAAAACCTGCCGGAGTCCGCCAGGGTCATGGCCGCGATGACCTCACGGCAGCCTCGGGCGCTCTCTTCCGGTTCTATATCGGCCACATCCCCGGCCATCTCCGTTTTGACCCAGCCGGGATGCAGGGGCACGACAATAACTTCCTGCTCTTTCAACTCCGTTGCCAACCCGGTCATCAAACGGTTGACCGCGGCCTTGCAGCTCGCATACGAATAGCCGATGACATGGTCGTAGGCGTGCGCGGCGGTTTGGCTTGAGATGGTAACGATTTTCTTGTCGCTGCCAGCTTGAACGTGGGGTAGAAATGCCTGGGTGACTCGGAACGGGCCCATGGCCATGACGTTGAATTCGTGAGCCCAGTTGTCGTAGTCCATGTTCTGGAAGGTCTGGGTATCGAGCCCGCCAAAGATGCCGGCATTGTTGATGAGCACATCGATCGCCACTTCGCTCAGCGCGTCGGCGCAAGCGCTAACCGCGGCGGCGTCTCCGACGTCCATGGCGTGCACAGTGAGCAGGCCGCCGCTGGTTTCCGCCACCGCCTGCAGCGGTTCGGCTTGGTTTGGATCGCGCACCGTCGCATAGACCCGGTCGCCTTGCTGACAGTATTGCTTCGCGAGTTCGAATCCGATTCCGCGAGCCGCGCCGGTGATGAGCACCGTGGTCATGGTCTCTCCCTTGTTCAGTCGCTCAGATACTTGGTGAGCGTCTGATGAAAGTGTCGTATGCGTACTTCCTGATAGTTGCCCAGGGTGGCGCCGGTCTTGGCGGTCGCCATGGCTCCTTCCTGAGCGGCTTGCATGTTGCCGGTGTCCTGGTCGAATACGTGACCCACATAGGGGTCCATGCCGGGTACCCTGGTGTAGGACTCGTCCGCTTTGAGGGGATAGGGTTCAGCGGTTGCCACGGGCGAGCCATCCATGGGCCGTGTCTTGAGCAGGATGAGGTCGAACAGCGTTTTGTCGTGTTGCATTCCCAAGGGACGAAAGCGGTACACGATGGGAAACGAGACGCCGGAGAAAAACTGCTGGTTGGGAAAGACGAAGTAGGCGATGGAGTCGACGATCTCGGAGTCGCTCACCTCGGAAAGATCGGGCCCGCTTGCGCCAACGCTGTCGCGAAAGTGCTGAGCCATGACCTGCCGGGCTGTGCCCCCTTCGGGTACTTTCAGTTCCGCACCGACGTCGTCGCGGTCGCCGATCAGAAAAAGGTCGAGAATCTCCTGTTCCGTTAGCGTTTCCTTGAGAAACACGCTCGGCGTTCCGGCGACGTTGATCAATCGGTTCACGTGGTCGCCGTAGCAGTCGTACTGGGTGTTGGCGTCGCCGTTGGTGCGCATTAGCTGGCTGTGCGTTTCCATGACGTGATACGCCTCGAGAAAAGCTTCCGAGGCGATCTTCCAGTTGCAGTTGAGTTCCTTTTGAATGTGCTGAGCGACATAACGTTGCTCGAATACGCGGCTGTCGATGTGTTCCGGCAGGGGCGCCAGATACTCGAGCAGGGGCACCGCATCCGAGTCCAGGTTGACGAACACGAAGCCACCCCAGAGTTCCGCGCGCACGTCGGACAACTTCATCGTGGCCGGGTTTACATGGGGAAAGTCCCATTCGCACGGAAACGACTTCAGCGTGCCGTCCAGCGCATATTCCCAGCCGTGGTAGGGGCAGCGCAAACTCGTGCAGAAACCCGTGGTGAACGATGGCTTGAGCTTGGTGCCGCGATGCATGCAGGCGTTGCGGTAGGCCTTGATCTCGCCGCTGTCGGTGCGCATCACGATCACCGAGTAGGGGCCGACGTCGTACACATAGTAGTCGCCGGCTTCGGGAATGTGCTCTTCGCGGCAAGCCCACTGCCAGGTTCGCGACCAGACCCTGGCGATTTCCTCATCGAAAAAGGCACGATCCGTGTAGCGCGAGAAAGGAATGTCTTCGTCGCCCAGAAACTCGTAATTCTGGGTGGTCAGATAGTCGGGCACGGAGCGACTGTCGCACGCCAGTAGATCTTGCACCGAGATGCCAGGGCAGCGGGCTGCGCCAGGCTTGTTTGAGATTGATTCCGCCATGTTCCCCCAAGTCGATTGCGGCAGCTTTGACCAGCTGCTCCAAGAATCCCCGGCCAATGCTATCTAGTTTGGGGCCCGTTTTCACTGCTGTGGGCAGTTGCCACGGGATTGCGGCGCGTGTCATGGCGTCGTGACTGAAATGGCCAAAGGGGGTCGGTTATGCGATAAATGGAGCTAGGGAGGACGCAGATATATGACATCAAACGGTTTGCCGGGGCTGCGTGGGACCGATCATATCGGCCTCACGGTCCCGAACCTGGATCAGGCGGCGGACTTCTTCGAAAACGTGCTCGGCTTCGAGCCGTTTTACGAGCACGGACCGTTCGGGTCGGAAGAGGAGGACTGGATGCACGACATGCTCAACGTGCATCCGCGCGCGGTCATCGAGCGCGTGCGCCACTATCGCTGCGGCTCCAACACCAACATAGAAGTGTTCGAGTACACCGCGCCGGACCAGCGCCGGGAAATGCCCAAAAACAGCGACTGGGGCGGGCATCACATCGCCCTGTACGTGGACGATTTCGACACCGCCATGGATCACTTGCGAACGCATGACGTGCATCTGATGCCCGGAGGCGGCGGGCCGGAGATTGAGGAGGGACCCGAAGCGGGGCTGCGCTCGTGTTACTTTTTGACACCCTGGGGGATGCAGATGGAGCTCATCTCATATCCTCGAGGCAAAGGTTACGAACACGACACCGAGCGGCGGCTTTGGGATCCGCGCAACGCGCCGCAGCAATTTTGATTGATTGCGGACCTTAGTGCTCTGTCAACCCAATTGGAGGGAAGCGTGAAGATTCTGAAAGTGGTAGGTGCCGTGCTGATCGCCTTGGTCCTCGGAGTGGCCGTTGCTGCGCCGATCGGGCCGATGCCTGGGTTCTTCATCGGCGGTGAGCAAGCGCAACCCCCCGAAACCTGGCCCGACACGTCTGCGGTGCATGAGGTCAAACTCAAGGTGCCCGGCGGCCTGCCGCGGGTGGTGATCATCTGGATCGTCGAAGTGACCGGAGACCTATACGTGGTGGGCGATAGGAGCGGCGGCTGGGTGCGCAAGATCGGCGCGGCTTCGCCCGTGGAACTGCGGATTGGCGACAGCACCTTCGCATTGAACGCGGTCGCGGTGTCGGAAGATCCGGAAGCAATCTTGGGCGCTTGGCTGGACAAGTACGAGCCCGACTACCCGGAGATCGTCGCGGGCTTCCGCAACGATACGGCAGGCGCCGACAGCGCTGCGGTATTTCGGCTGGACCGCGGATAGCGGGGCAGCGATTGGCTTGACGGTCAGCCAATGGTTGAGGCGATCATTCGGCGGGCGGAGGAAGCGCTGCTGAGCAGCCTTGTGTTCCGCTAACAACCTCCTGCAACATCGCCCGCATGATCGAGAACTTGGAAACCCTCATCACGCTGTCGCGCACCGGCACCATGATGGAGGCCAGCACGGTGCTCAAGATCACCCAATCGGCGGTGAGCAAGCGCATTGCCGCCTTGGAGCGCTACTACGGCCGTCCGCTGATCGAGCGCCATGGGCGGCGGGTGGTGCTGACCCACCAAGGCACACGCTTAGTGGAAAAGGTGGCGCCCTTGGTCAGCGAACTGCGCAGCGTCTTTCTCGAGGATCACGTCCAGCGCGGCGGCAAGATCATCCTCGGCGTCTCCGAAGCCATCTTGGCCAGTTGGGGTCCAGGCCTGTTCGCGGAGGTGCGCCAGGAGCTGCCGGAAGTGGAGTTCAGCTTTCACGCCCAGCGCTCCCCGGTGGTGCTCGACCGGCTGCGCACCGGGGAGTACATGGTGGGCATCTGCACCGGCTACTCGGATGCGGAGACCGACCTGCAGAGCGAAGTGATTCGCCTGGAGCCGATGGTGATCATTCCGGCGGGGTTGGAGCCCATCGACTACCGCCCCGGCGAACCCCTGGAGGTGCTCACCATCGAGTCCCGCTCCGGTGCCTGGGCCTCCATCGAGGACGACATGCGCCGGCTGCGGCTGCACCGCAAGGAGTCCTTGGAGTCCTTCTTCTCGGTGGCGCAGATGGCCTTGGCGGGGTTTGGCCACGGCCTGGTGCCCATCGGCGTGGCCCGCACCCTGGGGGCGCCCGCCGACCAGTTGATCCGCCTTGACGGTCATGGACTGAACCGTCCGGTGCGCTTCGTAGCGCGCAAATCCATGTTCTCAAGGCCCCTGGTGCAGCGCTTCTACCGGGCCGTCTCCCTTGGGGCCAGTCGGCTCGATTGACGCGCCAACGCGCCAACCTTCGGTTGGAGTTCGAGTTTGGCTGGCGCCAAACTCGGCGTCTAGCCGGTGGGGCTAGCTGACCCACTCCGCCAGTGCCTGCACCCAATCCGGGGAGGCGTTCAGGCAGGGGATGAGCGTCAGGCGCTCGCCCCCGGCCTGTTGGAAGATGTCGCGGCCTTGAATGCCGATCTCCTCAAGGGTCTCCAAGTTGTCGGCAACAAAGGAAGGGCAGTACACGGCGAGCCGCCGGACGCCGCGCCTCGGCAGTTCGGCCAGCACCTGGTCGGTGTAGGGCGTCAACCAAGGCAGGCGTCCCAGCCGAGACTGGAAGCTCACCGTCACCCGTTGCGCAGCCAAGCCCATTCGGGCGGTCAGCGCCTTGGCGGTGGCATAGCACTGATGGCGGTAGCAGGTGGCGTGCGCTGCCGAGGCCCGCTCGCAGCAGTCCGGGTTGGCTAGGCAGTGGGTGCCGGTCGGGTCGGCTTGGGTGATGTGCCGCTCGGGCAGCCCGTGGTAGCTCAGCAGCAGGTGGTCCCAATCGGGGGGCAGATGGCGCTCGATCAGGTCCGCCTGACAGTCGATGTAGCCCTCGCGGTCATAGAACGGCGGCAACACGGTTAACTTCACATGGGCGGGCAAGTGCCGGCGCACCGCCTCGATGGCTGTGGTCCGCGTGGAGTCGGCATGCTGGGGAAAAAGCGGCACCAGCAGCAGCTCCGCGCAGCCGGTGGCCGCAAGCCGTTGCACGGCCCCGGCGATGCTCGGTTCGCCGTAGCGCATGGCCACCGCGCAGGGTGTTTCAATACGTTCGCCAAGCGCTGCGCCCAAGGCTTCGGTGTGCCGCAGCAGGGGTGAACCTTGGGCGGAACCGCCTTCGCCCCAAATCGAAGCGTAGGCAGCGGCGCTTCGGCGGGGCCGGAACGGCAGGATGAAGCCGCTGACCAGAAGCCGCCGTGCGGGCCAGGGCAGGTTCAGCACGTGGGGGTCCATGAGAAATTCGTTGAGATAGCGGCGCACGTCCCGAACCGAAGGGGACCGGGGCGTGCCGAGATTGACCAGCAACACAGCGCGGCTCATGGCTCCCGCTCCAAAAAAGAATCTGAATTGGCGCTTGAATTTGTGCCCGAATCTGTGATGGTATCCGCCGCCCTCCGAATTGTCATGGACGCCCGCCGCCTTGGCCGACCCTATCGTCATCATCGACTACGACGCCGGCAATCTGCGCAGCGTGCAGCGAGCCTGCGCGGAGGTTGGCGCCGACGCCGTCATCAGCAACGATCCGGTCCGGGTGAAGGCGGCCTCCCGAATCATCTTTCCCGGCGTCGGGGCGGCGGGCAGCGCCATGGCGAGCCTGCGCCGCAATGGATTGGCCGACGCGCTGCGCAGTGCGGTCGATGACGGCAAGCCGGTGCTGGGCATCTGCCTGGGCCTGCAAATCTCCCTGCGGCACTCCGAGGAGAACGACACCGAAACCTTGGGTCTAATCCCCGGCGAGACGCGCCGCTTTCGGCTGGACCGCCCGGAATTGAAGATCCCTCACATGGGCTGGAACGAGGTGCGCCCAATCCAGCCCCATCCGTTGCTCGACGGCATTGAGCCGGGCGATGAGTTCTACTTCGTCCACGCCTACTACCCCGCTCCGGAGGATCAAGCCTGCGTGTACGCCCGCACCACCTACGAGGACGACTTCGCCGCTGCCGTGGGCCGGGGCAACTACTTCGGCGTTCAGTTTCACCCGGAGAAAAGCGGCCGCGTGGGCCTAAGCCTGCTGGATCGCTTCACCCGTTGGGACGGCCAATGCTGAGTAAGCGCCTGATAGCCTGCCTGGATGTGCGCGATGGCAAGCTGGCCAAGAGCGTGCGCTTCGTCAACACCAAGGACATCGGCGACCCGGTGGAGAAGGCCCGGGAATACTACGCGGACGGCCTTGACGAGCTGGTCTTCTACGACATCACCGCCTCCAGCGACAAGCGCGCCATCATGCTCGACGTGGTGGAGGCCGTCGCCAAGGAGGTGTTCATCCCGCTTTCGGTAGGTGGCGGGGTGCGTTCGGTGGCGGACGCCACCGACCTGCGCCTGGCCGGCGCGGAGAAGATCAACGTCAACTCGGCGGCGGTGGCGCGTCCGGCCCTGATCAGCGAGTGCGCCGAGGCCATCGGCAACCAGAACGTGGTGCTGTCCATGGACATCCGCCAAGTGCCGAAAAGCGACAACTGCCCTTCCGGATACGAGATCGTCATCAACGGCGGGCGCACCCCCATGGGCATCGACGGCTTGGCCTGGGCCCTTCAGGGCGAGCGGCTCGGCGCCGGGGAGTTGGTGGTCAACGCCATCGATGCCGACGGCACCCGGGACGGCTACGAGCTTAAGCTCACCGCGATGATCGCCGAGGCGGTGCGCATCCCCGTCATCGCCTCCGGCGGCGCGGGCAAGCCTGAGCATCTCAAGGAGGCCCTGACCACGGGCCGGGCGGATGCCGCCTTGGTGGCCTCCATGGTTCACTACGGCGACTACCGGGTCAGCGAACTGAAGCGCTGGCTGCATCGCGAAGGCGTCAAGATGCGCATGTCTTGGTAGGCGCGCGACTGACTTTAAGGAGCACCCTCAATGAAGGCAGTCTTAGTGGAGAACGGTCGGCTGGAGTTGGGCGAAGCCCCGGAGCCGGAGGCCGGCGTGGGTCAAGTGAAGATCGCCGTGGCCGCCAGCGCCGTCAACCGCGCCGACCTCGTGCAGGCGGCCGGGGGCTATCCGCCGCCACCCGGCGCGAGCCCCATCCTCGGCTTGGAGTGCGCCGGCGAAGTGGTTGCGGTGGGCGAGGGGGTGCAGCGTGTCAAGTCGGGCGATCAAGTCTGCGCCCTGCTAGCTGGTGGCGGCTACGCCGAAACGGTGGCCGTGCCCGCCGGCCAGGTGCTGCGGGTGCCCGAGGGTCTTTCCCTGCGCGAAGCCGCAGCGGTGCCGGAGGTATTCGCCACCGCCTACCTCAACCTCTACCAAGAGGCAGGGCTTGTCACCAACGAGCGGGTGCTGCTGCATGCGGGAGGCAGCGGCGTTGGCACGGCCGCCATCCAGCTCTGCCGCGAGAGCCGCAATCCCGCATTCGTCACGGTCGGCGGCGATGACAAGCTGCAGCGCTGCCTCGAGCTCGGCGCTAGCGGCGGCGCCGACCGCCACCAAGGCGGCTTTGCCGAGCAGGTCGCCGAATGGACCAACGGCGAGGGCTTTGACGTGATCCTCGATCCCGTCGGCGCCAACTACTTGGCTGACAACCTAGCCAGCCTGCGCACGGACGGGCGCTTGGTGCTGATCGGCCTAATGGGCGGCATCAAGGCCGAACTTCCGCTCGCGATGGTGCTGATGAAACGCCTGCGCCTGATCGGCTCGACGCTGCGCGCCCGCAGCATCGCCGCCAAGTCGGCGGTGATGGACGGCCTCGAAATCCACCTCTGGCCCAAGCTCGAAAGCGGTGCCATCAAGCCGATCATCGAAACCGTGGTGCCCATGGCAGACGCCCAGAAGGGCCACGACCTCGTGGCCAGCAACCAAACCTTCGGCAAGGTGGTGCTGGAATGGTGAATGGGGATTTGTCCTCCGCGCCGTCCGAGGGTCCACGCCCGAATCCGGCGACATCCCACGGAGCGAGGGTGTCCCGCCCTCGATTGGCCCATTGGAATGCGCTCTCCGCCGGGAGTTTGAGATTTTATCCCATGAAGGTCACTGCCCCTGCGCCTCTTCCCAGGGGTTGTAGCTGCCGAAGTTCCAGAGGTGACCTTCCAAGTCCCGGCATGAATAGCCGCGGCCGCCGTGGTCCTCGTCCTTGGGGGCCATGACCACTTCGGCGCCTGCCGCCACCGCCGTCGCGTGGTGCGCATCGACGTCCGCAACGATGATGTAGGGGCTCTGCGAAACCGGCGCATCAGGCCTCTCCAGCGGCTGCTGAAGCCGCCCGAATTCATCGTCGCCCGCTGAGCCGAGCATGATCATCCCGTTGCCGCGAACCAGTTGGGCGTGGGCGATCCTCCCGCCCTGCCCCGGCACCACCAGATGGGGCTCAAAGCCGAATGCCTTGCACAGCCAGTCAATCGCGGCGGGGGCGTCTCGATACCGAAGGGTGGGGATGATCGTTGCGGTGCTTGTTTTCGATGCGTCGGTCATTGCTCTTCCTTCGTCGTTCGTTACCGTCCTTGATACCAACTCAATCGTCGTCCGGCAATGACGATAGGTTGGTGATGTGCCCTTCCGGACTCTTGATCAAGCTCATCACCTGAATGTCCTGGTCAGCCTCGATGTCGAGTTGCCACTTGCCTTGTCCATCGCCGAGGACGCCTTCGAGGCCGTTGCCGCCCTCCTCCAGAGCTTTCGCGTCGATTGAGCGCGCATGGCCGGCGGGCAGTGTGAGCCGGACTGGGCCGCGCATAGCGCCCGAATCGTCCAGCCCGTATATCGCGACCTCCGCCTCGCGGTCTTCGGGATTGATCAGCCGCAGCAGGCTCGCTTGGCGCGGGTTGCTGGCCGGGTTGAAGGTTGACACTCGATGCAGGCCGGTGATCTTCGGAGCGAGATCATGGATGCTGGTGAGAAAGCCGTCTTCGGTGCGAACATAGGCCAAGGCTTCCAGCGACAACGGGCTGACCAGCCGCAGCCGCCAATCACCCTGCCCTTGGCCGATACCAACTTCCAGACCTTTGGTCGGATTGCCCAGCTCCAAGTCGGTTGAATTGAAATGGATGGCTTGGTGCGCCGCCAGTTCGAGACTGACCGGGCCGAATTCTTCCCCGGTGTCGTCAATGGCGGTCAGCGAGACGTCGCCAGGCAACCCCGAGTGGTTGATGAGGCGCAGGAAGCCCTGCCGCAGCGGTTCGGACGCCGATAGCAATAGCGGCACATGGACGGTCGAATCGCCAGCGCCCTGTCGAACGAAAGTGAATTTCGCCATCGGTTCATCCGTGAACGGGCCTGTTCCCCGGATGCGGGTGATGGTTCCCTGCGGCACGGTCGCCGAATTGCTGAGCGAGAAGCCGTTCCCGTTCTCGGTGCCGGCATCGTAGGGAAACAGCTCCACTTCAAGCCGCGGCAGCCAGCGATCTCGCGCGTCAAGCAGCGACAGCCCCGAGACGCCCACGAACCAGTCCGGGCTCGGCGCGATCATGGTGATCAGCGTGACTAGTGGGTGGTCCCTAGTGGTCTCGAACTCAACGCTCACCTCCGGTGTGCCGCCCGTGCCGAGACCCTTTTCGATGATGGCGCCAGCGTGATCGCTGGCGTTGATCTCGGACTTGAAGGCGCTGGTGTGGCCGAGCTCCGCCACGTCTTCGACCCCCCGGCTGGCCATGCCGCCAACCTCCCAAAAGGTCACGCGATCATTGTGCACGGTGCCGATCAGCGGCGAAAAGTGCGCACTTCCCGGCAGACCGCCGGGCGTGGCGGCGGTGGTCCAGGTGCCTTGAAAGGTGACTTGATAGGTGATGGGCGATTCAGTGGCTTGGGCTTGTGCCGGCCAAGGCGACCAAACGGCGAGCAGTGCGGTGGCGACAAGGCTGAGAATGCGGAAACTGATAATGCCGAAAGTCGGCGACTGTGGCATGGGTCAGTATCCTGTCTGACAAAGTTGCAATAGCTGCCCTGACGCGCAGAACGCGAATCGGAGGTTCTTGGGATCGCGCAATTTTGCCATTACTCCGGGTGCCTTGTCGGCCAGCACGGCTAATCCTGTGCTTCATCTGGAAGATGGCGTAGCGGTGACATGCGGTCGTGCAGCACGCGAATGACCGCGATGCCGTAGTCGAAGGCGCGGTAGTAGATGGCGTGCCGACGCACTCGGCTGCGCCGGTATCCTGGACGGATGTGATTGACGCGCTGTCCGTGTTGCGGATGGGCGGCGAGGCGTTGAAAAGCCGCCAGCAGGTCATCCGTGTAACGGTTCGCTTGCGTCAAGCCCCATTGGTTGAACGTATAAAGCCAGATTTCCTCCAAGTCACGCTCGGCTGCCGGAGAAAGCCTGTACTGCTTGTCATTGTCCGGCATGTTCGGCGGCCATTCTGGCCTTGAACCCGCCACCGTCGAAGGGTTGGGGATCGCCGCTCTGCTCGCCTTCGATCAACGCTTGGCGAATCGCCTCGATCTCGGCCTGACGAGACTGATCGCGCCGGATCAAATCGCGAATGTACTCGCTGTCGTTGGTAAAGTCGCCCGCCGCTATCTGTGCTTTGATCCACTCGTTCTGGTGTGCTGTGACGGTAATGGTCTTGCGCATTGTCGCCATGATTGGCATCCAAAGTCTATGAAGATTTCATACTATTGGTGTAATCTAGCGCATGCTTTAACGGCTGGCAATGAAGCAAACGAAGTTCAGCGCCGCCACCGCCGCCGCCGTGGTGGTGGCCAACATGATCGGCACCGGGGTGTTCACCAGCCTCGGGTTCCAATTGTTGGACATTCAATCCGGCTTCGTGCTGTTGATGCTCTGGGCCGTGGGCGGCCTCGCCGCACTGTGCGGCGCGCTCTGCTACGCCGAACTCGGTGCCGCGCTGCCCCGCTCCGGGGGCGAGTACCACTTTTTAAGCGAGATCTACCATCCGGCGGTTGGCTTCGTTTCCGGCTGGATTTCGGCGACCATCGGCTTCGCCGCCCCCACCGCGCTGGCCGCCATCACCTTTGGCGCTTATCTCGGCTCCGCAGTGCCGATGGTGCCGCCGGAAGCGAGCGCCACAGTCCTGGTCATCGGCCTGACCGCCGCCCACATGGGCACAAGGCGCGGCAGCGGCGGCGTGCAGCGTTGGTTCACTGGCTTGAAGATCGCGCTGATCCTAGGCTTCTGCGGCGCGGTCTGGGGCGCGGTCGATGCTCCGCAGCCGGTCGCCTTCACGCCAGTGGCAGGCGATGGCGGCCTGCTGCTTGGCAGCGCCTTCGCAGTGGCCCTCATCTACGTCAACTACGCCTACACGGGCTGGAACGCCGCCACCTACCTCACCAGCGAAGTGGCTGATCCGCAACGCAACTTGCCCCGTGCCCTGGCGCTAGGAACGAGCTTGGTCGCCGGCTTGTACCTGCTGCTCAACTTCACCTTTCTCCACGCCGCACCCATCGACGCCATGACGGGCAAGCTGGAAATTGGCTACATCGTCGCCGAGGAAGCCTTCGGCGGGACTGGCGGGAAAGCGATGGGCCTGGTTCTGGCGGCCCTGTTGATCTCCACCGTCAGCGCCATGATTTTGGCCGGGCCTCGGGTGATGCAGGTCATCGGGGAGGATTTTCCGGCGTTCCGCGCGCTGGCCCGAACCAATCGCGACGGCCTGCCGACGGTGGCGATCGCCACTCAGTCGTTGATGGCCTTGGCATTCATCTGGACGGCTTCCTTCGAATCCATCCTGGTGTTCGCCGGGTTCAGCTTGGGACTGTCCACGCTGATCACGGTGGCCGGCGTCTTCGTGTTGCGCGCTCGCCGTCCGGGCTTGGCGCGGCCGTACCGGGTCACCGGCTATCCGCTGCCGCCCTTGGCCTACCTCGCAATCACCGGCTGGACCCTGTTCTACATCTTGGCGGAGCGTCCCCAGGAGGCGGGATTGAGCTTAGCCTTGATCCTCATCGGGGCCGCTTTCTATTGGCTGAGCAATCGTGTAAAACAGCCTACCCGGCGGGGTTTCCGAGACGGTCAACAGCAAGAGGGAGAGCATGGCGGAGTTGGATGAATTCAGGGCCGAGACGCGGGCGTGGCTGGCGGATAACTGCCCGGCAGGCGCCCGAGGGCCCGGGCCGATACCCAACGGCAGCACCAAGATCAAGATTCGCGACCGGGACACCCTGATCTGGCTCGACCGCATGGTCGAGAAGGGCTGGACAGTGCCCGATTGGCCCCAAGCTTACGGCGGCGGTGGTCTCGACAAGGAGGAGTTTCTCGTCTTGGTGGAAGAAATGAGCCGCATTCGAGCCCGTCCGGCCTTGTCCGGGTTCGGGACGAGCATGATCGGCCCCACCCTCTTGGAGTTCGGCACCGAGAAGCAGAAGCAGACCCATCTGCCGCGCATCGCCCAAGCGCAAGTGGAATGGTGCCAAGGCTACAGCGAACCGAGTTCGGGCAGCGACTTGGCGAGCCTGCGCACCCGCGCCGAGGATGCCGGGGACCACTACGTGATCAACGGGCAGAAGATCTGGACCTCCGGCGCCCATTTGGCGGATTGGATGTTCATCCTGGTGCGCACCGACCCGGATGCGCCCAAGCACGACGGCATCAGCTTCATGCTGCTGCCCATGGATCAGCCCGGCGTCACCGTCAAGCCCATCCGGCTGATTTCGGGGGAGTCGCCCTTCAACGAGACCTTCTTCGACAACGCCATTGCCAGCAAGGATGATCTGGTGGGCGAGCTCAACAAAGGCTGGACAGTTGGTAAGCGCTTACTTCAGCATGAGCGTTCCGGCATGCAGGCGCTGGTGCGCGCCGCCACCAGCGACGGTGGGCTGGAAACCAGCCTGACCGCCGTCGCCAAGGATTCGTTGGGCGAAGCGGAGGGGAAAATCGCCGACCCTACCTACCGCGCCCAAGTAACCGCTTACGAGATGAACGCCCATGCGCTCCGCTTGGCGCAGCGGCGGGCGGTGGAGGAGTCCGAGGGCGGCACACCCGGGCCGGTGACATCAATCTTCAAGATCTACGCCAGCGAGCTACAGCAGGAGCGCAACGACTTGGCGACCCGGCTCAGCGGCTTTCGCGGCTTTGGCGCGGACCGCACCGCCTTCACCGCCGAGGAGTTGGAGTCCACCCGGCAATGGCTGGCCTTTCGGGCCGCCTCCATCTACAGCGGCAGCAACGAGATTCAGCGCAACATCATCGCCAAGCGGGTGCTCGGCCTGCCGGACTAGTGTCGTGGGCGATGAAATCCCCCGCCGCCATTTCAACGCCGAGGATTTCAGCGTGTTCCGCTTTCGTCTCGACGACGAGACGCGCCTGCTCGCCGAGCAGTTCAGCGGCAACCGGTTCAGTGAACGGGGCGACATCGCCGGCTTCGAGCTCGAAGCTTGGCTGGTTGACGGCAACGGCGACCCCCTGCCGGAAAACGATCGCTTCCTGAGCCATCTCAACAACCCCCTAGTGGTGCCGGAGCTGGCCAACTACAACGTGGAGTTGAACGGCAGCCCCACGGCGCTGTCGGGACGCGCCTTCTCGCGCCTTCACGATGAGCTCTCCGCCACTTGGCAGGCCTGCCAATCAGCCGCCGATGATCTCGGCTGCCAGTTGGTGACCATCGGCATCCTGCCGACCATCAAGGACGCCATGCTCAACTCCGCGCACATGTCGCGGATGGTGCGCTACCAAGCCCTCAACGACCGGGTGATGGCGCTGCGCGACGGCAAGCCCCTGGAGGTGCGCATCGAGGGCGAGGATGACCTGGCCATGCAGCACTCCGACGTGATGCTGGAAGCCGCCACCACCTCGTTTCAAATTCACCTGCAATGCAAGCCGGACAACGCCGTGCGCGACTTCAACGCCGCCATGGCCGTCTCCGCGCCCATGGTGGCGGCCTGCGCCAACTCGCCGTCGCTGTTTGGGCACCGGCTGTGGGCGGAAACCCGCATTCCCCTCTTCGAACAGGCGGTGGACATCGGCGCCCACTATCCCCAGCGGGTGGACTTCGGGGCCGGATTTGCCGAGGACTCCCTGTTTGAGATCTTTGCGGCCAACCAGCAGCAGCACCCCATCCTGATTCCCGCCGTGGCCGATGCCGCGCCAGGCAAGTTCGCCCATGTGCGCTTTCACAACGGCACCATTTGGCGCTGGAACCGTCCCCTCATCGGCTTCGACCACGACGGCCAAGTGCATCTTCGAATCGAGCATCGCTCGGTTGCCGCCGGGCCGACCATCCGCGATTGCGTTGCCAATGCCGCCTTGTTCTTCGGCTTGGTGCGCGGCCTCGGGTTGGAGGATGAAGCCATTGAGACCCAGTTGAGCTTCGAGACTGTGCGGGCCAACTTTTATGCGGCCGCCCGTCATGGCATCGACACTGAACTGGTCTGGCGAAACGGGCCGCTGAGCGCCCAGGCGCTGCTGCTCGATGAATTGCTGCCCTTGGCCCGGCGGGGCCTTGCCCACTACGGCATACCGGAAGCGGAGATCGACGAGCACCTGGGATTGGTGGAGGCGCGCGTCGAGTCCGGCCAAAACGGCGCCGAGTGGCAGCGGCGCTGGGTGCGGGCCCATGGCATGGACGACAACCAATTGGTCATGGCCTACTTGGAACGCCAAAACCAAGGCGAGCCGGTTCACACTTGGACCATATGACCGCCGCTGCCGCTTTGCGACGCATCGAGGGCCTACCGCCGGGCCTGCTCGATGTCGAAGCGCAGGCCTTAAACGACTGGCTCGGCGCGCCCACCCTGCTGCGGCTCAAGGGGCGCGAGCGCACCCCTATTTTCATCAGCGTTTTGCTGCACGGCAACGAAACCAGCGGCTGGGATGGCCTGCGGCAGGTGCTCCGCCGGCATGCCGCCGCTTTGCCGCGTGACCTCTTGATCCTGATCGGCAATGTCGAAGCCGCTGCCGCCGGGGTGCGCACCCTCCCCCACCAAGCGGACTTCAACCGCATCTGGCGGCCGGCCTCCGGCGTCGGCGCCGAAGTGCTGGCTGGCATCGCGGATGAACCCTTGCTGGCGGTGGTCGATCTGCACAACAACACCGGCCAAAACCCGCCCTACGCGGTGCTCACCGACCTCTCCCCCAGCAGCCTCGGCCTGGCCTGCCTCGATGAGAGCGGCGTGGGCGTTTTCGTGGAGGAGCCGGACACGGTGCTGACCCGGGCCTTTGCAGGGCGCACGCCAAGCGTTGCCTTGGAACTCGGCCCGGTGGCGGATGCCCAGGCCGTTCCCAGGGCCGTCCGCTATCTGGACAAGTTGTTTGCCCTCGCGGAAATGCCCACCGGCCGCATGGACGACCTGCGCCTGTTCCGCACCTTGGCTCGGGTGCATCCGCCCGTCAACGCCGCTTTTGGCTTTTCGGGGATTGGCGAAGGCGACCTGGACTTGGTCCTCGATGCCGCCATCGAGGCCAGCAACTTCCGAGCCCTGCCGGCAGGCGCCGAATTCGGCGTGGCGCGCAACGGCTTCAATCTGCAAGTGCTCGACAACCAGCACCAGGACGTCACCGACCGCTTTCTCGAAGTCCGCGACGGGCGCATTCTCGCTGCCGAGCCCCTCATTCCGGCCATGTACACCACCGACGAGAACGTCATTCGCCAGGATTGCCTGTGCTACCTGATGGCACCCATCTAGGGCAGGCGCTATGATCCTCGCCAAAACGAGGTAGGCGAATGACCCTACAGATAATCTGCCTGCTGATCGGCGCAGTGCTTCCCTATCTGTGGTTCGGCGTGTCCTTGCGGTACACCAAGTTGCAACTGGGCTCGATCGACCTTGACGCCCCCCGGCTGCAGGCCGCGCGGCTCACTGGCGCAGGCGCCCGGGCCAGGGATGCGCAACACAACGCTTGGGAAGCCCTTGTTCTGTTCGGGGTGGCCAACGTCACGGCCTTGGTGGCGGGCGTCGAACCAACCGGACACTGGGCGCTGGCGGCCGTGCTGTGGGTGTCGGCACGGCTGCTGCACGGGGGGTTCTACATTGTTGGCATGGCGCTAATGCGGGGCTTGTGTTTCGCTATCGGGGTGGCCATGAGCTTGTGGATTTTCGGTTTGGCCCTAGCCGTCGATTTAGACCTCTAATGGACTGATGGCGCAGGGGTGGTCGAACGTCCTCGGCGCAACGCAGAGCAAGCAACAAGAAAAGGAACCGCAAACCCATGGCCATTGAATCCCAACTCTTCGACCTCACCGGCAAGGTAGCCCTGTTGACCGGCGCATCCAAGGGCATGGGTCAAGCCATGGCCGAAGGGCTCGCCGAGCACGGCGCCAAGGTGGTCATCTCCAGCCGCAAGCTCGACCAGTGCGAGGCCGTGGCGGAAGCGATCAACAGCCGCTGCGGAGCGGGCACGGCCATCGCCGCGGCCTGCAACATCGGCTACAAGGAGCAGCTTGAAGCCTTGGTGGAGACCACCCGCGAGCGCTTGGGGCCGATCGACGTGCTGGTCTGCAACGCCGGCGTCAACCCGTTCTACGGCTCGATGTCGGAGATTCCCGATTGGGCCTTCGACAAGATCATGGGCTCCAACGTCAAATCCAACCACTGGCTTTGCCAGATGGTGGCTCCGGACATGATCGCCAAGGGGTCCGGGTCGATCATGATCACCTCCAGCACCGGCGCCTTCGCCCCATCAGAGGTACTCGGCACCTACAACATCTCCAAGCTGGCGGACATCGCCCTGGTGCGCAACCTGGCCATGGAATGGGGTCCCAAGGGGGTGCGCGTCAACGCGATCTGCCCGGGCCTCATCAAGACCGAGTTCGCCCGCGCCCTGTGGGACAACGAGGAGGCTGCCGCCCGGGTCAATGAAATGACGCCCCTGCGCCGGTTGGGCGAAGCCGAGGATCTCAAGGGCGTTGCCGTCTTCCTCGCCGCCGAAGCCAGCGCCTACGTCACCGGCCAGGCGTTGACGGTGTGCGGCGGCACCCACATGTGGCGATGAGCGCAGCGCGCACCGCCGCCCTGCCCCTGCTCCCGTCACTGCGGAACCTGCATGCCGTCGTCGTTGGCGATCTCATGCTGGACCGCTACTGGCAGGGCGAGGCGCGGCGCATCTCCCCGGAGGCCCCGGTGCCGGTGGTGGCGGTCAGCGACGTGGAGGACCGCCCCGGCGGCGCCGCCAACGTCGCTCTCAACGTCGCCAGCCTCGGCGCCCGCTGCACCTTGCTTGGCTGCATCGGCAAGGATGCCGAAGGGACGGCGCTCAGGGCCATCCTGGAAGCGGCTGGGGTGACCTGCGACTTGGTCGAAGTCGACGGCTGGGCCACCACGCTCAAGTTGCGCGTGGTCAGCCAACAACAGCAATTGCTGCGCAACGACTTCGAATCCCCGGTACCCGCCGCCGCGGCACAAGAACTGGTGGCCAAAGCGAGCGCCCATCTAGCGGATGCCGCCGTGCTGATCGTGGCCGACTACGACAAGGGCGCGGTGGCGGATCCCGCAGCGCTGATTGAAGCGGCCAAGGCGACCGGCACAGCCAGCGTTGTCGATCCCAAGTACAAGCCCCTGTCGAGCTATGCCGGCGCCAGCCTGCTCAAGCCCAACCGCCAGGAATTCGCGGCCGCGGCGGGCCAGTTCGGCGATGTCGATGCGCTGGCCGAAGCCGCCCAGGCACTCTGCCGCACCCACGGTTTCGGTGCCATGGTGGTCACCGCCGGCGCGGACGGCATGACCATCGTGGAGGGGCCGCACACCCACCACCTGCCCGCCCGCCAAGTGGAGGTGTACGACGTCACCGGCGCCGGCGACACCGCCGCTGCCGTGCTCGGCGTGGCCTTGGGCGCCAGCTTGCCGGTGCTGGACTGCGCCCGCTTGGCCAACGTCGCCGCCTCATTGGCCGTGGCCAAATCCGGCACCGCTGCAGTGAGCGGGCCGGAACTGGCGCTCGCGGCGGCCGAGGAAGCAGCGGATGGCGGGGTGTTGAGCGCCGACCAACTCGCGCTGGCGGTCGCCGCGTCCCGGCAGGCCGGTGAGCGGATCGTCTTCACCAACGGCTGCTTCGACATCCTGCACGCGGGTCACGTCGCTTATCTGGAACAGGCCCGCGGACTCGGCGACCGCCTGATCGTCGCCGTCAACAGCGACGCCTCGGTGGCCCGAATCAAAGGGCCCGAGCGCCCCGTCAACACGCTGGCGCGCCGCATGCAAGTGCTGGCGGGTCTCAAATCCGTGGACTGGGTGGTGAGCTTCGACGAGGACACCCCGGAGCCGCTGCTGGAACGCTTCCGCCCAGATGTGCTGGCCAAGGGCGGCGACTACCAGCGCCACCAAGTCGTCGGCGCGGATTTGGTGGCCAGCTACGGCGGCGAGGTCCAAGTGCTCGACCGAGTGGAGGACTGCTCAACCACGGCTATCTTGGAGCGGCTCGGCTAGGAAAATCGACAATTGGAAGGTGCCGCGGGAATAGTCAAGCTAGACGTGTGAGACGGTGCATCAATCGCTTCCGGTGCCGCGCGAGACCTACTGGCCTGGATTTGAGTTAGCGGACCACTTTTCGAGCTTATCGATTGTGCCTTGGATATCCACGACCAGTGGATCGACTGCACTTTCCTTCCTGAGTTGGCGGATCACGTCGGGTGCGAGCCAATTCCCAGTCATCTTTTGCAGAGCTATGTCCGCGGACGGATATCGCCATGCGAGCCACCGTGTGGCATCTGTACGCCAATTCTCCAATCCGGATAGGCGTTCGCCCCACTCGTCGAAGAGACCGTACACATCCTCGTCACGCGAAAGCCAACGCATACCATCCGGCATCCGCTCGACCGCGATGAATCCGTAAGCGCCCCAACCCCAACCGTCGCACTCCACTCTGAGCAGCACTTCGACGTCGTCCCGCTTGTATCGCTCGTGGTTGGAGTCAGACTTCACCCGGAACGTCCAGCCGTATTCCCGAGTTTTCCTAGAGCCAGTGTGAGCGTGCTCGATTATCCCCTCGTCCACTTCCTTAACTGGAATCGAACCTGCCTCGTCCGCGTCTAGGGTCTTTAGCCTCCAGGGTTGGTCTCCGGCCTCCAACCTCGCCTTTAACGACTTCCAAAAATTCCATTCTGTCTCGACGCTGAAAGCCGTCATCGCCTTCGCGATGTCCGGTACGAGCTGAAAATTGTAGTTCTCGTCGTCCAGCTTTTTCCCCAGCAGTTCCTTGAGATCCATGATCACTTCTCCTTTCGACTTGCCCGTCAGCTTCCGCAGCAGTTCCTCATAGTGCGCGAGGATCTCCCGAATCTGCGGCACACGCGCGACTTCCTTGATGCAATCATTGAGCCACGCAAGCACGTCGGACTCGTAGGAGCGGCAATCAACCTCGTCCTTGGGCAACTCACCCAACGAGTCGTCGCTTGGGCCGTCGCCGTGGAGCGTCAGGTAGATCACCTTGCTGCACGGCCATTGCGCTGCGTGTTCGTGGTATCGCTCAAGCTGTTTTGGCTGATCGCCAGCGTAAATCTTGTTCTCGATGACCACGCACAAATCGCCCGCCACCATCAGGATGTCGATTCGGCTGTTGTCTCCGACCGTCTTTTCGGCCCATACCTGCAAGGAATCGATTTCCGCTTCTGGTATCTCGATCTTGAATCGCTTCGCAAACAGCCGCGCAAAGACCGGCCCTTGACCATGTGACCCTTTGGGGTTGAGCAGTTCCGCGATTATGGCCGAGTGGGTGCGCACCTCGTCCGTTTCCCGACCGAGGATTTTGAACAAGTTGAAATTCTGACCAGTGGCTGCAGCGAGTTCTTCGTGCTTCTTTGTCAGAACGTGGGCTTGCGCCAAAAGCGCTTCTTCGCGCATCCATCAGGCTCCGCGGTGGGGGTCGCCATCATAGCAAGGTCACCGTGGGTCGCCCGATCTGAAACGCTCGTGCCCGTTGGCCACAGCCTCCGAAACACGAAAGCCCGCACTCACGTACGGGCCTCGGAAGGAGGGCAGGAGTCTCTCCAGCGCCTCGGACTTAACTGTAGCCCCTCCCAACTCCGGGTCAACACGAACTTTATCTGTGCGGGATGTCTAGCTACGGGTCATACGCCTGCGTTGATCCGTCATCACGTTTCCCGGAGCTCGCCTATAATCCGACTGATTGCTTCGACCGTGTGCGGCACCTTCTCGGCGGCATCCCTGGTAGTACCGAATGGGCTGGCATGAGCGAGAGAGTTCCGAAGCTTTTCGATGTCTCTAAGCTGTTCTCTCACCTTGGTTTTGCTGCCTTCCAGCACACTGAGCTTGACAATGATATCTGCCTTGTCGGCAAACTCAGTGGCCAAAATCTCACTAACAAACGAGTCACTTTTTCGCAGGGAGACAACCTTCTCCTTGAGTTTCCTTCGTCGTCCAGGGCTGAGCAAGCCCAACCACTCCCCCGAATCTTCGTGGCAAGTGGCCTGAATTCTCTCCGCCATCACCATCTCCAGCGCGGTGACCAACCCGAAAAGCGCTGCGCGAACCGGCAGCTTCTGGAGGTCCGCAAGGCACACCATGCCGACGATCTCGCCGCCGGAGACGACTAGCCGGGCCGGTTGTGAGATTGCGGAGAGGACAAACTCCAATATGCTGGCTTCACCTCCAATTACCTGATCCTCTGTGAGCGCGTCGAAATCTCCCTCGACTCGCGCATCTGCCGGTGGTATCTCCTCGAACCAACGTTCAGCGTTGTAAAGCCCGCAGATTTTTCCATCCCGTACAACAGGGACGAAGCTGAACTGGTCGACATTCTTAGCCACAAGGGAAGCTACGTGGTCGCTTGGGTGGCAGGTCGCAAGACTGTTGCGTTCCGTCATGATCATGCGGACAGTCAATCCCGCTTGAACAGCCGCGACTGTCCTTTGCCCTGTGTCCGAATTGCTAGACCAAGCCAGCTCTCCATCCGCCCTCGTTTCCGGCGTAGCCATCCAGACTAAACTCCCCTTTCCAATGACTGTTCCGCTACATCCGATCCGGGGACATTCACCTATCGGCTTCCTGATCGAAACAGCTTTAGAATCGCACCGCGCTGCGCCATGTGCTTGTCGGGGTCAGACTGTCTCAGCCTCCTCAGGTTGAGCAGTTTCCAACGAACCGCTGGCAGTTCCGCCGCTTCGGGTAGCCCGATCAGTCCGAAGTCCGGCTCGGCATCGTGAAGCGAAAGCAAAAAGGCTGCGACTTCGCCCTTCAATCGAGAGGTGATGTCTGCCAGCAGACGTTGACCCGTTTCCAGCAGTGATTCCAGAGACGTGCCATTCCGTGCCATACCCGCGAATTCCGTATCGAACCCATCGCGTGTGAGTGCCTTCCCCGGGCCCAGCAACTCGTGCATGGGACGACGAGAACCTGCCACATACACCATAAACACACGGAAGAGGTCATCGGTTAGACCCTCGTTCTGGTAGAGCAGATTGATGTCGAACAGGTCACGCGGGTGCTGGCGGTCGAGCGCCGCAACAAGCTTGCCAGCGTACAGATCCTCGAAGCTCAGCACCTTCATCTCAACAAATCCGAACTGTTCCGTCACAGCCTCAGATGCCACCATCGCACGCGGCGGCAGCACCGCGCCCCGTGCTACCGGGGATGTCTCGATCTTGACTCGCACTCTGCCGCGCGTGACTACAATCCGGGTGTCGCTGACCCCGTCGCCGCCCGTGCGTCTTGCCGTGACCTCGGGATTGCGACGGTTGATTGAATCGGCGATGCGGTCGGGCGCGCCACCGATTTCCCTGAGAGATGTGTAACGGTCGCCAATCGGTAGCCAAGTGAGGTCGATATCAACCGACAGCCTTGGCATGTCCCGGTGGAACAAGTTGATGGCCGTGCCGCCCTTGAGCGCGAATCCCGGCTCCGCCGCAACGTCGGGCAGCACGTCAACCAGCAGGCGAACCTGCGCAACATAACGATCAAGCATTGCCGCCCTCAGCCGAAGGTTCGGTCGACACCAGAAACGCCGGCAGGGAGATGCTGTAGGTCGGATGGAACCTTCCGCCCGGAACAAGGGCCCGCGGCCCGCCGCCGAAGTCGATCCGCTCGGTTTCCAAGTATTTTCGCCAGCCGTGTTCGTGCCGGTCTGCAAAGACGAAAAACAGCCGCCGGACCTTGATGCTGCGGCAAGCCGCCAAGAGCGTCATGAGCTGCTTGGGCCGCAGCCCCACCAAGCCTTCGAATATGCGATCCAAGTGTTCGAAGCTGGCGTTGCCGGGCAGTTCATCGATCGCTTCGAGGATCGCCCGTTCGGGACACGATGCCCTTACAGGCCAGCGCCAAGCATTCATCGCCCACCCGCTTTGGTCATCCAAGGCATCGGTATCGTCAACACCCACTGGATCGTCGCCGAACAATCGGAGTCGATGCGAGACAAACTGCCCCGTTGTCGGCAGGCGCTTGAGCCATGAGGGCACTTTGCCATAGAGATGAACACGCCGCGTTCCTGCTAGACGCAAATAGTGGACATGACCGGCGAAATCCAGTGCGCTTTCTCCACCCAAATGTGCGTTGCAGCCCTTGAGGCGCTGGAGCGACAGGAGAACCGTCTGCCAAGGTAGTTTGTCCTCCTGGGTGCCGTTCGGCAGCGGACGGCGGTACACTCCGCGAACGACGCGTTCGATCCATCCTCGAGCGACGTAGTCGTGGATGGACTTCGGGTCGATGCCCCGCGCCTTAAGCCACGCCGTATCCACGACGAATCCCGGCGGCAGCGCATCGAGGAGAGGTTTTAGTCTGGGCGTTCTTGAATGGTTCATAACCATTAAATTATCACGATTTCGAAATTTCCAGAAGAAATTTCTTTGAATTCGCCGTGGTCGGCACTGCCATGGAAACAACTCTCCGACCATCCCGATGGACGGCGCATTCCGACAGTCTAATCGAGGGCGGGACGCCCTTATCTGTTAGTTTTTCCCCTGCGGGTCCCGGAG
>VYDB01000051.1 GCA_009843635.1 Gammaproteobacteria bacterium | reverse complement strand
GTTTCCTGTTCCTGAGGGGCCAAATTGAGCGTTTTCGCGGGCAATTCGAGCGCTTTTTCATTGAAGGTCCAAACAAGTTAGCGCTTATGGGGGGGACTGGCGCGCCGCCATCTCCATTGGGGGCGCCTCATGGCGATGGGATGCTGCGGTTGCTGTCATCTCCATGGGTTTTGTCTTGGGAGAGTACCGACTCGGCTTCATGAACGAAGTACCCCCAAGGGTCGCGGGCCAATGCGGGCTCGGCGGGGTCGATGATGGGGCGACCAATGATGATTCGGTGACTCGCGCCCTTGATGGCATTGAAGACGGATGCGACAGCTTGCGGTTGCTCAGCCCAAGCTTGGCGAATCAGCGACTCAATGGCGTCGCGGTCACGGTCGAAGGCCATGGCGAGGTCGTAGCCATCGCGGACTAGGAGCAGCTTGCCGCCGGAAAGGGTGCGCCCCATGAGCTTGCCGTGGAGAACGTCCCGCGCCGGAATCATCGGGGTGCCGGTGTCGTCCTCGCGGTCGAGTCCTGAACGGTCAGGGGCTTCGAGCGGCGCGGAGATCGAGACCGGCCCGGAGCCCAGATAGTGCCATGCGCCCGATCTTCCGGCGAAAAAGAACTGGCGCTTGATGAGCCCCTGCGCCCTAAGCGCCGCCAAGGCGGCGTTGACGCTTGGGCCGTGCTTGGTGACGAAGGGCTTAGCGAGGGGCAACGGCATCCCGTAATCGATGTCGGTGCTGTGCCAGCGCCCCCATCTCATGGTGAGGGAGGTGCCGCCGCCCAAGTAAAGATTGTCGAGTTCCTCGGCGGGTGCGAAGCGCGCGAGGAGCGTTCGCGAATGGACTAGGGAGAGCTTCGGTTTCCCCGCCAATGTGAATCGGTGCGGCATGGGGGAGGTCAATAGGTGTACTGAATGCCGTCACCAGCGGTGCCCCAAAGAAGGGCCTTCTCATACATGGGGCGCTCCGGCAGGTCAGGGACGGGGATTTCAGGGTGCGGAATGCGGATCATGTCATTCCATGCCATGGACTCCGCAGCGCCGCATTGGGCAGCCAAAGCGCAGATCTGCCGGGTGCTCGCGCGACCGTCAAAGACAGCCGAGCGCACTTCGCGGATGTCCATGTTGAGCAGCGCTTCGCGAAGCGCCCATTCGCGCTACGGATCCGGAGCCGCGCCCGCCCTCGCCCACATGATGAAGTCCCGCTCGCTTATCTTGATCGGGCAGCCGGCGAGGTGCTTGCTGAGGGCAAGGCCTAGCTCCCCGCATCCATGGGCATGGGCACGTGGACGCTCATCGAATGGATCTTCAAGGGCCAGGTCCGGGCAGCGCGGCGGCGGAAAGGGACAGGTGTCGGCGTCGTCTTGCATGTGGGCGGACTGTGCTGTTGTCCTTCCATTATAGGGCGTGGCCGCGAACAGTCAGCATTTCCCTTGCTGGACTGCGGCTGGACTTTCCCCTGCGCGGCAGTGGCGTTTCATGGACAGTGGCGGCATCTGCTTCGAGGGGCTTGGCGCACTGCTTTCGAAGCGGGCGCCGCACTGGCATCAGGTGGGCCGCGCGCGCAACGCTCCAGCTAAGGATTCTCGCCAAAATAAATTGTCCGTTTCATGTGACGGAAGCCAGCATTTGCAAGGCATTGGGCGGGTTGTTGGATAGTTTAATTTGACGAGACTCCTAACGGGACGACGCCTCCAGTTGCCGCAATTCCGTTGCGACCGCTTCGGCGCTCTCGCCCTCCGGAGCCAAGCGGATCAAAGCTTGCATCCAAGACACATCCTCTGCGTATTCCTTCCGCCGCCGTTCGTGGCTGGCGCGGTTCTTGGTGCAGACCAAGGAGTAGGGCCTGCCGCGCCGTTCGGTGATGTAGTCCATGTCGAGCCGATTGTCGGTGATTTGGTGGCGCAGATGGCTGCGCAAGTCCTGGCGCACCGGAAATCGCCGGACCTCCGCCACGGGATCCGCGCAAAAGGCCTTGAGTTGGTCGCAAAGTTCGCAATCGCAGGAAATGCCGGCGGCAACAACCCAATCCGCCGGCGCCTCGGGCGGCATCGCGCTGCGGGCTAGCAGGGACTCGGCGGCCCGCCGCCACAACGCCAGATAGGCGGCGCTGCCGGAAATGCCCTTCTCGCTCGACAAGGCGTCCAAGGCGGCGGGCAGGTGCCGTTGGGGCGTGGCCACCTTGGGGTGAGCGGCCACCGCCGCCGTTGCGGCCTCGGCTTCCGCCAGCAAGCCGCAGCGCCAGGCCAGCGCAAACAAATTGGCCAGCCCATCCTGATCGATCGTCTCAGGGGGCGCGGGCTGCCAGACGAACATCCGATCGTTCGGCCGCGGCCTGAGCGCTTCGGGCAAGGCGGCCAAGGCTGCGGCAATGCCCTTCCGGAGCGTTGTGCGCCACTTGAAGTGCCGCAATCGGCCCGCCTTCAGCAGCAATGCCAGAATCGCATTGGCCCGCCGCGGCATTTGCGCTTCGACCAGTTCCGCCAGGAATTCGCCGCCCGCCTCAGCGCCGATCAGGCGCAGCACCGGCAGCAGGCTTTTGTTCTCAGTGCCATCGTATCGGGACAGCACGACTTCACTCAGAAAGCGCAAAGCGGGGGCGTCGTCGCCATGGGCGGCGAGCAAGTCCAGCATCGGCGCCTGTTCCGGCTCCCGCCGGTCTTGTGAAACGGAGTTCCAAAGGTCGATCAATTGATTGACCAGCTCGCCGGCATCCGCGCCCTTGCGGCCGAGCTGTTGGGCGACCCAAGCCACGGCCGTGTCGATGCTGGCGCCTGCCATGACTTGCAGCGCGCGGCACCTCGGCCAGAGGACCAAGGCCGCATGACGGTAGGCGCGTTCCACGGTCGCGCCGGCATTGCCGGTTGCCTCGTTGATCCATTGCTCATCCGGCTCGGCGTCGGCGAGCGCGCCAACCGGCAGCGTCTCTTCGGGGCGCAAGGGGATCTTGCCCAAATCCGGTTGCGTCGAATCGGGGCCGTTCCAAGTGTCGAGCCAATGGTGAGCGTCGAAAATCTCATCGATTTCCGCACCTTCGAAGTCGTCGTCGTGCCAGTCGCCGTAGTGACTGATGCTGTCATAGTCGGGGCTGCCTTCCTCCTCGATGTGCAGAATCGCTGCGTGTATCTCGCAATCCGCTTGGTCCGCGGCCTTTTTCAGCACGCCCGCCAAGGCGGAGTCGGCGTTCTTGAGCAAGTCCCAGGACAATCCCGCTTCGCTGTAGTCGTGCTCCAGCAGCCAGACCAGCTTGTCGGGACCGGATTCGTCGTCGCGCCAGCGAATGAGCTGCTCCGTGAGGTTCTGAATCTGATCGGAGTGGTCGGGTGCGTGCCGGGGCGTTTTTCGATCGCCGGGACGCAGGCGTAGGTTGAACACCAGCGACAATCGGCAACCCTCGCGCACCGGCCGGGTCTCGTGCGCGCAATCGGCGTAGAAGGCGGCGTAAGCCAGCTCGGAAGGGTCGCTGGCGTTCATGTCCAAGCTGACTTCCCGGTCGCGGTGCCGCACGACCAACTCTCCGCCAGCGCCTTCGGTGGGCAGCGAGATCGACAGCGTCCCCACCATCCCATCGGCCTTCTCAGTGTCGCGATGCGCCGCAAAGAAGCCGCCGGTTTCATAGATGAGGAGCTTGTAGGGTTCCGCAATGAGACTGCCGCTTGGGCAGCCGAGGCCTGCGGTCACGGCCTCCAGAATGCCCTCGAACGTCTCCGGCCATCCCCCGCCGTCGATGTGAAACCGGCTGGCGTCGATCTGCCAGCAGTCGCGCACGGAGCGATCCACCAGTGTTTGCGTTCCCTTGCCGTAGGGCGCCTGTTCCGCAACTTCGATCAAGGCGCGGATCTGGAGGCCGGAAACCGGAAACGCAAGCACACCCACATCCGCCACATCCAGCCTGGGCATGGGCGCGAACGTCCGGCCATGCACGTGGAAATCGCCCGGACGGTCAATGGCAAGCAGAATCTCCTCAAGGCGCTTTTGGTCTCTCGCGTAATCTATTTCGAATCCTGTCATCTGGCTTCTCTCGTTTGGTGGTTGGAGAACATGGCCCCTTTTTCTCCTAACCGTTTGCGCATTCGACACGCCCTTCAACCATCGCGGGCAGCGGGTGAGGGCCGGGTCCGCCTGATGAGCACCATTGCTTCGGGCTCGGCCACCCAGAGGTCGCGCATCTCGTCCCGGTAGAGCCAAGCCTGCTCCTTGCTGCCCAGCGCCATGTATTGTGGATCGATGCGGGGCTGGCGGGCCCGCTCCCGCATCAGGTAACGGCGCACTTCCGGCAGCCGGTCCACCGCGACCTGAGCGGCTTCGGCAGCCTCGTCCATGCGGCCCATTCGAACCAGCGCGAGAACCCGGCCGTAGGGCAGCTCCGCGAACATGTCTTCCTCGTAGCCCCCGGCCAACGCCACCGCCGCCTCGTCGTCGCCCGCCCTCAGGTGGATGTTCATCAACGGAGACCTAATCCCGTGGTTGTCGCCGGGGTTGAGCGCCAGCACGAGCTCCGCGAGTTCCCGCGCCTGCTCGACGTCGCCCTGCTCCATCGCCAGGGTTTGGGCGCGCGCAAGGCAACGCAGCGCGGGGCGGTTCCCGGCATCCACCCAAGGCAGGCGCAGGTCGCCGGACGGGCTGGCCGCTTCAACCGCTTGCCGGAGGATGCGGACACCGCGTTCCACCAAGGGCGCCTGCATCGCCTCCCGGAAGCCCACCGAACTGCACATCGGATGCAACTCCATGGCCGTGGCGAGATCGTCCAGGACATCGACGCTGTCGAACGCTTCCGGGTGACGGACCAAGAAGCCCATCCAAGCATCCTCCTGGTCGGGATCCCAAGGATATTCGGCTTGGCGCGGCGCATCGTCGATGGAGAACGGCTTGCCCGGCAAATAGACGGCGTGCCAGTCCGCTTCCAAGGCCCGCAGCCGCTCCGGCGCCCGGAGCGTGAAGCTGGGCTCGGGCGCCGAATCGGCCCCGTCGTCAGGCGAACCGTCGCCGCGCACAATGCTCCGGGCCTGCTCAAGCAGTTCGGGCGTAAACTCGCGGATATCCTCCTCCGCAATGCCCATCCCGCGCAGTTGCCTTGCGATCCCAGACCCAAGATCGCCGTCCGGATCAAGCACCGGCCCGGCGGCGACTTCGTACTCAGGCAGCGGGCGTTTCCCGACGCCGGGCAGCGCCTCCAGCAGCCGTTGGCCAGCTCCGCCGATTACTTCGTTTAGTATTTCCGCCATGGCCCGGTAGGGGTTCTCGGCGACTGCCGTCAGGTAATCGATCACCCCATCCAGCCCCTCGGCGTTCAGCTTCATCAGGCGCTTGCGCCATGTGCGGGCGCTCTCACCCGCCCGCTCGGGCTGGTGTTCGGACATGAGGAGATGGACTTCGAGCATCCCGATCGACGGGTCGCCGGGCGTGTCGCGTTGCGCCCGGCGAAAGGCATCCCAAGCGCCGTCGCGGTCGCCCCGATCCATCCGGATCGTGGCCATGCGCTGAAAGGCTTCGGAGCGCAGTTCGGACCGGGACGCCTCCGTGGTGACTCTTTCAAGCAGCCCGGTCTTCTTCCCCGTCCAGCCCGCATCGTCGTACAGGTCGCAGAGCAGCGACAGGGCTTGGTCATAGTGGCGTCCCGTGCCGGCGAGCTTGTCGCCGAACAGCGGCTCCAGGACGCCCATGGCCTTTCGGGAATCGCCCAACTCCATGGATTCCTCGGCAGCAACGACCAAGCTCTCAACGGGCACGCGCCCGGCCGCGACAAGATGCCGGCAATCCCGCTGCGGCAGCGCCTCGAGCACGGCCGGCCAGAGCGTGGCCGGATTCAAGGCCGGCAGCGACGGAAGGCCGGCGCAGCATTGCTTGTACTTCAGGCCGGAGCCGCAGTGGCAGGGTGCGTTGCGGCCCGGCTTCGGCAGTGGCTGCGGCTTGAAGCCGTTATGCGGCGCGGGCGTCGCCCCCCAGATCGAACGGCCGAGCTGCACGGCGAGCCCCTTCCTGTCGTCCGCATGCAGCGGCAGGTGCGTCAACAGGCAAAACCGGTCCACCTCATCTGGGAACCAAGCGAGAAAATCGTCCAGGTCGCCCGCCGCGAGGATTCTCCCGACAGCCGCCTCGACTAGGTCGCCCATCAAATCCTGCGACAGAAGCTCCTCTTGCATTGGCATGCTTCCCGGTTGGCGGTCGGCGGCGATTTCCAAAGTATAGGCGTTTCCCTTTGCCCGTGGCACTCCCTCCCGAGGGGCAGCAGCCATTCTCATGCAGCCACCAACCGCTTCGGACATGGAATGGCGAGGAAGCGAGCGAGCTGGCCGATAAGCCGGGTTCTGTCGCCGGACGGTTCCGGCGGGCAGCCATTCATCTAGGGCCGTCGTCACCGACGGCCTCCAGCGGCCTACCCGAATCCGGTACGGACCATACCTTGGGATTCCTATTTGGCCTTGCTCCGGGCGGGGTTTGCCTAGCCACCGGTGTTGCCACCCGTGCGGTGCGCTCTTACCGCACCCTTTCACCCTTACCGCGAAGCCGTTGGCGCTTAGGCGCCGGCCTCGAGGCGGTCTGCTCTCTGCTGCACTTTCCGTAAGCTCACGCTTCCCAGGAGTTACCTGGCGCCCTGTCCTGTGGAGCCCGGACTTTCCTCTCGCGGCCAAGGCGCAAGCGCCCACCGCCAGCGGCTGCCTAGCCAGCTCGTCCCCTAGCCTGTACCTAGGGATGCACGGTGTCAACTGCGCCGACCGCGCCCACGAGGCCGCACAGGCAGCCCACGCCGGCTCCGTTGTCCAACGCGATCTTTTCGGATTCCATTCTGCTTGTGGCATAAGTGGCGCTCGTTGCTGACACTCGGGAGAACCGCCATCGATGTCCACACCAAAGTCATGGCTCTCGACACGGACACGGAAACCGAGTTCGAAGCCCGCAACGCCAAAGGACGACATAATGGCGGCTTCCATTTCGCGAGCGACGTAACACCAGAGTGGTGTGCAGGAAGAACGCACCACGGGAACAGCGCTACCGCTTCCTAGAAGGAATTCGTTGAGTGGCTCGAAACTGAAGAAGAGTAAAGTGAAACGCTCACCCAAGCCGCCGCCCGCCCATTGTCTGATCGCCAGAGGGGTATGTGGCCATCGAAAAAGTGCGGGTGGTTAACGTGCCGCACGAGTTAAAGATACCGGTTCTGAAGTGGCTTAGAAGGCAGAACCCGCCAGTTTCGCATTCGACCATGTACGAAGACATGCCGGGGTACGCGAGAAGCAGCGCGATGTACGAGGACGCGCTTCTCCAATACCACAATGGCTTCCGGCAAGCGGACGATTCCGTGTCCGCGCTCAAGAGGGCATGTACTGGTCAGGAGGTGATGGAGGCCCTTGCAGGCGTTCGCGATGCCGCCGAGAAGATGCATGCTTTGGCAACGAGGGAGCCAGGGTTCACTTGGGCGCATTGGCGGCTAGGCAAAATGTACATGGTCCTGCGGCAGTTCGACGATGTGATACGCGCCTACGAGGAGGCGTTGGAATGGTGCACGGATCATGATCCCTCAGCTGAGGAAACCGTGACAATCTTGGTTGATCTGGGAGTCGCTTATCAGCTAATCGGAAGTGTTCAAGGCGCGGAGTCCGCATTCGAGCAAGCAAGGACCAAAGGCCCGACGCTGGCTGATAAGCTGATTCGGTCTCACATGAACGTTTAGAGTGCGATGTGAAAACTCGTTCTTGTTCTGCGCCAAAAGCCACAGAGCATGCTGGCAAGTCGGCCATGGAACGCATGGCGCACGAATCTCAAAAGGGTGCACAAATCTCCTAACCTAGTGTATAAAGTCGCCAAAAGGTGCATAAATCCCTCTAAATGGTGCGCAAATAACGTAAACTGCGCGAACTCCCAATGGAACCTCGGAGAAGTGGCGCACAAGCCAGCTACGCTGCGCCAATGCCAACAATGCGGGACGACACAAACAAGAGGACTGCCGCCAATGGCGAGACGCGTTTCCGAACACGACCTTGAAGCCATAGAGAAGGTAGTCCGCACGCGAGGGGAAAGCTGGCTTGGGGAGATTCTGAACGCCTTGTCTTCGAGCCGCTGGGCGTTCCTCAGCGGATCGAGGAGTGCTTTGACAGGATGCTCAAACTTGCCCGGGCCATCGACGATCCGTTCGAGCAAGCATTCTTCGCAATGGTCCAGTTGCCGTATCTGCAACCGTTCGACGACGTCAACAAGCGGCTCTCGCGTCTGGCCGCGAACATTACGCTCATCAAGGGAAATCTGGCACCGCTTTCGTTCGAGGATGTGCCTCGAAGCATCTATGCCCAAGCAATTTTGGGCGTGTACGAGCAGGGCCGCACGGAGTTGCTGCGCGATGTGTTCCTGCACGCCTACCGCCGCAGCGCGGCACGGTTCGCGGCTGTTGCTCAGTCAATGGCGGAACCTAATCCGTTTCGGATGAAGCACCGCGACGCGTTGCGTCAGGTGGCCGCGCACATCGTACAGGAACGCATGGACCGCACCCAAGCGTTCAACCATGTTGCTGAGTGGGGGACGGCAAATGTCAACGCATCCGAACGGCGGAAGTTCCAAGAGGTCGCCGAACGGGAGCTCTTGAGCCTGCACGAGGGCAACCTTGTGCGCTACGGTCTTACGCTTTCCGACTTGGCCAAGTGGAAGGAGGTGTGGGATCAATGATCAAGTGGACAAGACGCTATTCCGTTTACCATGAAAATTGGCTACATGAAGGGTTGATTTTCATGGTACTTGGACACACAGCTCGTCAGTCGCCGGATTCAGTGGAATTGGCCGCCACGGCCTTGGCGTAGTGGTCCGCCCTTAGCCCCCCGAACACGCGCGTCATCACCCGCGCCGCCTTGGCGGGAGGCAGTTCCTCCGCCAACGCGGCCAGCAGGCGCTGCTCGTCCAGAGCCTCTTGGGTCGGTGCAGCGTCCAAACTGCTGAGCAGCAAGGTGAACTCCCCGCGCAGCGCATCTTGAGCCTCCAGTTCCGCTGCCAGTTCGCCCGCGCAGCCGCAGTAGTAGCTTTCAAACTTCTTGGTCATCTCCCGGCCAATGAACAGCGACCGCTCGGGCGCCAAGGCGGCGATGGCCTCCAAGGTCTCGCGAACGCGGTGGGGCGCCTCCAGGAACAAGGTCGCCGACGACCGGCGGCAGGCGTCCTCAAGCGCGGTCTGGCGAGCTTGGGCCTTGGCTGGCAGAAAACCGACAAACCGGGGTTGGCTAGCGGGAATCGGGCAGACCGACAGCAGGGCGGTCAGGGCGCTTGCGCCTGGAATGGGCACCACCGGAAGGCGCTCCGACCAGCAGCGTTGGATCAGGCGAAAGCCCGGATCGGCGATCAGCGGCACGCCTGCGTCGGAGACCAACGCAACGTCCTCGCCAGCCTTGAGCTGCCCAATGAGGCGCTCGGCGGCCACTGCCTCGTTGTGGTCGTGAAGCGCGACCAAATCCGCGCCCGAGACCCCCAGATGCCTCAGCAGGATTCCGGTCCGTCTGGTATCCTCCGCGGCGATCGTCCCAACCTCGGCAAGCACCTGCGCCGCTCGACGCGTGATGTCCTCCAAGTTTCCTATCGGCGTAGCAACGACGTGCAGGGTGCCCGGCATGGCCTTCCCTCATCCCGAATCGAACAATCGTGCAACATACTGGCTTCGGCAACGGGACGCCAATCGCCTTGCCCTAGTCCTGTTGTTGAGCGCCGCCCTGGCGGCCTGCCAAACCGAAACGCCGCAAACGGCGCCTGCCGCGCCGCCGGACCACCGCCCGGAAGCATCCGCCGACCCGCAAAGCGCCCGCGCGGCGGCGGCCCTTGAGAAGCTGAGGGCCGCGGAGGCCTCGATATCCGCCTTGCAAAGCCAGGGACGGATCGCGGACGCCGTGGCCGCATTGGCCAACATCGCAGCGCCGGAACACCGCCGCCAAGCGCTCAACGATTGGCTGTGGCGGCTGACTGCCGAGGCATCCCCAGTGCGGGCCGCAGAATTGGCCAAGCAAGGGCCGGAGGCGGAGATTTGGGCGCTTCGAACAGCCATCACGCAGAGCTTTTCCACAACCGAGAAGGCCGAACGTCTTGACGACTGGCTCAGCCACCATCCCCGGCACAGCTTCACCACTGCCCTGCCGGAGCCCCTCGCGCGCTTGCGGCATCGCCCGCCGCCGGCTCGGCGGGTGGGCTTGTTCATTCCCTTGAACGGCCCGCTGGCGGCTGCGGGCAAGACGGTACGGGATGGCTTCATCAGCGCCTACTTGCAGGATTCGGCGGCGGTCAAGCCGGAAGTGCGCATCTACGACACGGCGTCCGAACCGATGGCGGCCCTCCTCCAAGCCAGCCGTTCGACCGGCATCCAATTCATCGTCGGCCCCTTAAGCAAACCGGCGCTGGAAAGCCTGATCGAGTTGCAGCCACGGGTTCCGGTGCTGGCCCTCAACTATCCGAACACGCCGATGGATGGCGGCACCTGCCGCGGCGAGGCGCAGGCGCGCCTCGAGGCCGGGGCAGGCTTCGCGGCGCTGGGCTTGGCGATCGAAGACGAAGCGGCGCTGATCGCCGAGCGCCTACAGGCCGATGGCCGAGAAAGGGTGTTGGTGATTCGCAGCGGCCGCGGCTGGGCGATTCGTGCCACGTCCCAATTGGCAAGGTCCTGGCCTCATCACCTGGAGGAGCATGCGTTCGGCAACATTAGGACAATGACCGAGTCGGTGGGAGAGGCGCTGCAGGTGGCCGCCAGCCAAGCGCGGCACGACCAGTTGACCGAGGCGTTGGGCACCCCTCTTGAGTTCCTGCCCCGGGCCCGGAAGGACATCGATGGCATAGTCGCCTTCGTCGATCATTTGCAAGCCTTGGCCTTGGCGCCAGCCCTCAAGTTCCACCTTGCGGAGGAACTGCCCGTGTACGCCAGTTCGCAAAGCGTCCGCGGCGCCGGACGGCTTGGCGACCTAGAGGGCTTTCAGGTCGCCGAACTGCCGTTCCGGCTTCATCCTGGGCCGCTGCATCGGGCATTCTCCGGGGCGTTTGACCCGCATGATGCGAATCTGACGGCCCTGTTCGCACTCGGCATCGACGCCTACCAGTTGTTCGATCATTGGAGCTTGCTCAGCGCCAGCGACCCGTTGCGCGGAGCCACCGGCACCTTGAGGCTCGGCGATGACGGGTGCATCCGGCGCACCTTGGGCTGGGCCGTGGTGGAACACGGCAAGCTATCGGAGGTTCCCTAGTGCCTCGTCCAACCAAGGCGCAGGCCAAGGGCCGGCAGGCGGAAAGTGAGGCTGCCGGCCATCTGCGCGCGCATGGCTTGAAGTTGATCGCCCGCAACTACCGGAGCCGATTCGGCGAAGTGGATCTCATCATGAGCGACCACGGGGTGATTGTCTTTGTCGAAGTCAAGCGCCGCCGGTCCGCTTCGTTCATGAAGCCGGCGGAAAGCGTCGACATCCACAAGCAACGCCGTTTGGCCATGGCCGCAGGCAGGTTCCTTGCCACTCACCCGCGCTACGGGCGCCAACCGGCGCGATTTGACGTGGTGACGATAACCGGGCCAAACTATCAGCCACGATTCGATTGGATTCAAGACGCCTTCCAGCTCGATGACAGCGCAGGCTACTGAGACCCACCCATTCGCCCGGCTAATGGCTTTGACCCTGTGCCTGGCGCTGTCTGCCTGCGCCACCTTTTCCGGCGACCCGCGGGTGCGCACGCCCGGCGTCATGCTGGACGATGAAGCGCTCGAGAAGGTCGTGGAGCGGCAAATTCGCCGGTCGGATCCCGACTTCGACTCCGCTCACATAGTGATCGTCAGCTACAACGGCATTGTCCTGCTGCTCGGCCAGGTGGAGTCGGAGGCGCTCAAGACGAGAGCCCAGGAGGTTACCCAAGACATCGCCAAGGTGCGGCGGGTGCATAACGAACTTGGCGTCGGCGGCCCCATTTCCTATATGGCCCGACTCAATGACGGCAACCTCACCACGAAAGTCAAGCGTAAGCTGATCACCGCCAAGAACACGCCCGGACGCAAGATCAAGGTGCAGACCGAGAATGGGGTGGTTTACCTGATGGGCATGCTGACCCGCGAGGAGGCCGACCAAGCCGTCGAAATCGCCAAAACCGCCTACGGCGTTCAGAAAATCGTCCGGGTGTTCGAATATCTCGATTAGGCCGCTCAAGGGCCGTTACTCGGGCGACACTTTCACGCTGATCCGCTCCACCCCTACAAAGTGCGGCAACCCCCGCAACTGGTCAACGAGCCCGGGAGCCATGAGCCGCAGCCGGGTCGCGGCCGCGCTGTCGAGGCAGACGACGATCAGCTCACCGCCGCGCAGCGCCCGCACTTGGCAGGCCGGTTGCAGCCCGGTCGGCAGAACGGAACGCAGTTCGGCGGTCCAGGCGCGCTGCTCGGCCGCCCGGCTCAGCAGCCGCTGCAGCGGCGTAAACCGACGGTGGCGCTCATCGAGCAATTGGTCTATCTTTACAAAGCCCACGAACACGCAGAATCAGCTTGTGGCGAACAACCATAGCCGCTTGGCTTGGCGGGAGCCAGACTTGGGAGGGGTTCTTTTGAGGCCACTGATCCCATGAAGATCGTCGTACTGACGAAGCTCGGCGGCGTGAGGACGCTGCCTCTAGCGCCGTGGACGCTGTGCGCCGTCCTCAGCCTCGCCGTCGCCGCCATCGCGGCGACGGCGATCCAACTGCATGAGCGCTTTTCGCATCACCGCCACGTCACCCAAGCGCTGGCTGACTGGCAGGCTGGCGTCATTGACCAGCAGGCCGCAGTCACCCAACTGCAGCAACAGCAGGCGGCCGAGAACGAAGCCATCAGCAAGCAACTGGCCAACATGCAAGGACGACTGTGGCGCATGGAGGCGCTCGGCCAGTGGGTCACCGAAGCGAGCGGCCTGGACGCCGGGGAGTTCGACTTCGCCGCGCCACCGGCCCAGGGCGGCCCCCTGAGCGAAGTACCTGCCGACTGCGCTCGGACGGACGCCACGCAAACACTTGCGGCATGCCAGGAAGCCGTGCTGCCACGATCCGACCTGCACGCCCGCCTTAACGAACTCGCTGGCCAAATTCGCCAGCGCGAAGACGAGTTCGAGCTCTTCGAATCCTTGCTCAAGGCGCCAGCGGAAGCAGTCGGGCAAAGTACCAACGTGCGCCCGGTCAATTGGGGTTGGGTGTCCTCACCCTACGGGCGGCGCATCGATCCGATCAGCGGCAAGATGGCTTGGCATACTGGCGTGGATTTCGCTGGCCGCAGGGGCTCTGACGTGGTCGCCGTTGACCGGGGCATCGTTGCTTTCGCCGGATTCCGCCAAGGCTACGGCAACCTAGTGGAACTCGCCCATCTCGATGGCCATGTCACCCGCTACGCCCACCAAGGCAGCTTGGCTGTCAGTCGTGGCGACATCGTTCGTCAAGGCCAAGTGATCGGCACGGTGGGCAATACCGGTCGCTCCACCGGCCCCCACGTCCACTTTGAAGTGCTCAGGAACGGACGCCACCTCAACCCGATGAAGTACCTGAAGGATCGAGGCTCCTAAACCAGCCAAGGCGGAGCGCGGATCGTTGTAAAATTGGCATCACCGCGGTGCGCCGCCCTGTCAATCCCCCATGATCAAGCTGTTCCACTCTGTCTTCGGCACTAAGAACAGCCGCGAGCTCAAGCGCATGGGCAAGATCGTCAATGCGATCAACGCCTTGGAGCCGATGTTCGAGGCGCTTTCCGACGACGAGCTCAAGGAGCGCCTAAGTGAACTGCGCGAGCGTCACGCCGATGGCGCCCGACTCGATGGACTGCTGCCGGAGGCCTTCGCCGCTGTTCGCGAAGCGGCCAAGCGGGCCAAGGGAATGCGTCCCTTCGACGTCCAGTTGGTGGGTGGCATCGCCCTGCACGAAGGCCGCATCGCCGAGATGCTCACCGGTGAGGGCAAGACCTTGGCGGCCACCCTGCCAGCCACCCTCAACGCCATCACCGGCCGCGGCGTCCACATCGTCACGGTCAACGACTACTTGGCACGCCGGGACGCCAACTGGATGGGACCCATCTACGAGGCCTTGGGATTGACCGTTGGCGTCATTCAATCGGGTCAGGCCGCGGAAGAGAAGCGCAGCGCCTACCAAGCCGACATCACCTTCGGCACCAATAACGAGTTTGGCTTCGACTACCTGCGCGACAACATGGCCTTCGCGCTTTCCGACAAGTTCCAGCGCGACCTGCATTACGCCATCGTCGATGAGGTGGACTCGATCCTGATTGACGAAGCGCGCACCCCGCTGATCATCTCCGGGCCGGCCGAACAGACCACGGAGCTCTACCAACGGATCAACCGCCTCGCCCCGAAACTGAAGCGGGAGGTGCCCGGCGAAGGCATCGAGGCGCCACCCAAGGTGGCCGGCGACTTCACCGTGGATGAGAAGAACCGCCAAGTGGAGCTCACCGAGCGGGGTCACGCCAAGGTGGAGGAGCAGTTGGTCAGAATGGGTCTGCTCGACGAGCACGACAGCCTCTACGCCGCCAGCAATCTCAACCTGCTGCACCACGTTCACGCCGCGCTCAAGGCCCATGCGCTGTTCAAGCGAGACGTGCACTACATGGCAGCCAATGGCGAGGTGGTCATCGTCGATGAGCACACCGGGCGGGCCATGCCCGGACGGCGCTGGTCGGAGGGCATTCACCAGGCCATCGAGGCCAAGGAGGGCCTGCCCATCCAGAACGAGAGCCAAACGCTGGCTTCCACCACGTTCCAGAACTACTTCCGCCTCTACGAAAAGCTGGCTGGGATGACCGGCACCGCCGATACGGAGGCCTTCGAGTTCCGGCAGATCTACAGCCTGGACGTGGTGGTGATTCCCACCCACATGCCGATGATTCGCGAAGACCACAACGACTTGGTGTACTTCACCATCGACGAGAAGTACGACGCCATCGTCGAGGACATCACCGACTGCATGGAACGCCGGCAGCCGGTGCTGGTCGGCACCACGTCCATCGAGTCCTCGGAACGCCTGTCGGCGGAGTTGAACAAGCGCAAGATCGCCCACAACGTGCTCAACGCCAAGCAGCACGAGCGGGAGGCAGACATCGTTGCCCAAGCCGGTGCGCCCGGCGCGGTCACCATCGCCACCAACATGGCAGGGCGCGGCACCGATATCGTGCTCGGCGGCAATTGGGAGGCGGAGGTTGCCAAGCTCGAGGCGGCGTCTTCCGCCGCGGCTGACGCCGACATCGAGCGCATCAAGCACGAATGGCAAGCGCGCCATGACCAAGTGATCGAAGCTGGCGGCCTGCACATCATCGGCACGGAACGCCACGAAAGCCGGCGCATCGACAACCAGCTCCGGGGGCGCTCCGGGCGTCAGGGCGACCCCGGATCGTCGCGCTTCTTCCTGTCCATGGAGGACAACCTGATGCGCATCTTCGCCTCTGACCGGATGCGCGGCATCATGCAGTCCATTGGCTTGGAGAAAGGCGAGGCCATCGAGCACCGCATGGTCAACAACGCCATCGAAAAGGCGCAACGCAAGGTGGAAGGGCACAACTTCGACATTCGCAAGAACCTGCTCGAATTCGACGACGTCTCCAACGACCAGCGCCAAGTCATCTACCAGCAGCGCCGCGACCTCATGGGCGAGGACGACATCTCCAACACCATCACCGACATCCGCGAGGAAATCGTCGCCGACGTGATCAGCGAGTACATCCCGCCGCAAAGCCTTGAGGAGCAGTGGGACGTGGAAGGCTTGGAGCAGGCCCTGCAGACCGAATTCGCCAGCACCCAGCCCCTGCGCAAGTGGCTGAGCGAGGACGATGCGCTAGCCGAGGAGGGTTTGCGGGAGAACATCCTCGAGCAGGTGGAGACGGAGTATCAAGCCAAGGAGCAGGTCTGGCAGGGGCACGGCGTGGACATGCGCGTGATCGAAAAGCAGATCATGCTGCAAATCCTCGATCAGCGCTGGAAGGAGCACTTGGCCAGCATGGACTACCTGCGCCAGAGCATCCACCTGCGCGCCTACGCGCAGAAGCAGCCCAAGCAGGAGTACAAGCGCGAGTCCTTCGAGCTGTTTCAGGAGCTGCTCTACAACATCAAGCTCGATGTCGTGAAGCTGCTCTCCCGCGTTCAGATCGAGGCGCCAAGCGCCGTGGAGCAGGCCGAGCGCCGCCGCCGGGAGGAGGCGGAAAAGCGAATGCGCTTTTCGCACCAAGCCGCCTCCGCCCTTGAGGCACCCGCCCAGCCCAGGGCGGACGGCGAAGCGGGGTCTTCGGCCCAGGCAGCGCCGCCGGACAAGGCAGCGCCCTTCGTGCGCAGCGAGCGCAAGGTGGGGCGCAACGAACCCTGCCCCTGCGGATCTGGCCGCAAGTACAAGCAATGCCACGGCAAAGTGGCTTGACGTGGCGGTAAACCTACCGCCCTTGGGCACCCTGCTGCCGGTGCCCGGGGTTCGCATCGGCACCGCCTGCGCCGGCATCAAGCAGCGCCAGCGCGACGACCTGGCGCTGATCGAACTCGCCGAAGGAGCCACTGCCGCCGCAGTCTTCACCCAAAACCGCTTTCGGGCACCGCCGGTGGAACTCGCCGAAACCCGTCTTGGACGCCATGCGCCGAGGCTGCTGCTGATCAACAGCGGCAACGCCAACGCCGCTACCGGCCAAGCCGGCTTTGAAGATGCCGAGGCCCTAACCCAGCACGCCGCCCAAAGCGGCGCCAAGGGCATCGAGCCCCATCAAGTGCTGCCGTTCTCCACCGGCGTCATCGGCGAGCGGCTGCCGGTCGCCGCCATGCGCCGCGCCATCGAGGAAGCGATGCAAGCGCTGACAGCGAACGGCTGGGCCAACGCCGCTGGCGCCATCCTCACCACCGACACCGGAGCCAAGGGGCTTAGCAGACAGATTCAGATCGAGGGTCAAGCTGTCACCCTGACCGGAATCGCCAAGGGTGCGGGCATGATCAAGCCCGACATGGCCACCATGCTGGCGTTCATCTGCTGCGATGCGCGAGTCACCCAAGGCGCCCTGCAGACCATCGTTCGCAGCGCCGCCGAACGCTCCTTCAACCGCATCACGGTCGATGGCGACACCTCGACAAACGACGCCTTCCTAGTCGGCGCGACGGGCAAGGCCGGCCATCCGCTGATCGACGGGCCAAGCGCGCACTTTGATGCGCTGCAGGGCGGGGTGTCCGACCTCGCCGCCGGGCTGGCGGAGCGCATCGTGCGCGACGCCGAGGGCGCCACCAAGTTCGTGACCGTCCAAGTGGCCGGCGGCGCTACGGAGGCCGAGTGCCTGCAAGTGGCCTACACGGTGGCGGAGTCCCCCTTGGTCAAGACTGCCCTGTTCGCCGGCGACCCCAACTGGGGCCGCTTCTGCATGGCCATCGGCCGTGCCGGCATCCCCGAACTCGACCCCGCGAAGGTGTCGCTGACCCTCGGCGACGTGGCCGTGGCCGAAGCCGGGCTCCTGGCCAAGGGCTACGACGAGGCGGCGGCGGCGGCCGTGATGGCCCGACCCGAATTCACCATTGGCATCAACCTCCACCGCGGCCCCTGCGAACAGAGCGTTTGGACCAGCGACCTATCCTACGAGTACGTCCGCATCAACGCGGAATACCGGACCTAGTGCCCTGCCGGCGGTTCCCACTGTCTGGCTCCTCGGTGCCGTTCAGGAATGGACGGCTAAACTCCGAGCAACCAAGTGGATTCGGTGCGAAAGATCAGCGCCAAGCTGCCTGCGGCGGCCAAGAACGGACCAAAGCGAATCGGTGCGTTGCGGTCGCGGCGGCCCAGCAGGATGGGCGGCAAGGCGTACAGGATGCCGGCAACAGCCGCCAGCAGCGCCACCGCTGGCAGCGCCTGCCAGCCCAGCCAAGCGCCGATGGCCGCATAGAGCTTGAAGTCGCCATAGCCCATGCCCTCCTTGCCGGTGACCAGCTTGAACCCCCAATAGGTGGCCCACAGAAGGAGGTAGCCCGCCGCTGCGCCGACCACTGCTGAGGCCAAGGGTGTAAAGGCGCCCGGCATGTTGGCCAGCAAGCCGCACCAAAGCAGCGGCAGGGTGAGCTGGTCGGGCAGCAGCCCACTTTCGAGGTCGATGCAGGCCAAGGCGATCAAAACCCACAGATACACGGCTGCCGCCAAGGCAATCCAGGTCAAGCCGAAGACCCACACGGCGGCGAACGCCGCCAGCGCCCCAAGGAGTTCCACCAGCGGATAGCGCAGGCTGATGGGCGCGGTGCAGCTAGCGCATTGGCCGCGCAATCGAATCCAGCTCAGGATGGGAATGTTGTCGGCGGCCTTGACCGATTCACCGCAGGCTGGGCAATGGGAGCGTGGCACGGCGAGGTTGAAGCGCTCTGCCGGGCGGTCATCGCCGGCAGCACCGAGTTCGGCCGCCGCTTCCCGGCGCCAAGTGCGCATCAACATGATCGGCAGCCGATGAATCACCACGTTCAGGAAACTGCCGACGCTGAGGCCCACGAAGAGCAGGCCACCTAATGCGGCAAGGCCAAAGCCCGTGGGGTCGAGCAGTGCCAATTCAGCCTCCAACCACGGTGCCAAGTTGGAAGATCGGCAAGTACATGGCGATCACGAGGCCACCGATCAGCACGCCAAGCACCGACATGATCAGCGGCTCCATCAGGGCAGTGAGGTTATCCACCCGGTTGTCCACTTGCTCCTCGTAGTAGCTGGCGGCGCGGGCGAGCAACTCGTCCACCGCGCCCGCCTCCTCGCCGATCATCACCATTTGCACCATCATGGCCGGAAACAGGCCGCTGGCATCCATGGCCTGATGGAGTTGCCGCCCGGTCGATACGTCGTCGCGAACAGTCACGATGGCCTCCTCAAAGAGCCGATTGCCAGCGGCGCCCGCAACCGAATCGAGCGCTTCGATCAGGGGGACGCCGGCCGCAAAGGTGGTGGAAAGCGTCCTCGCGCAACGGGCAACCACCGCCATCTTGATGATGCCGCCCGCGACCGGCGCCTTCAAGACGCAAGCATCAAAGACACGGCGCACCGCACGGCTGCGACGCAGCGCGAACCAAGCGCCAGCCCCGGCGGTGCCAGCAACGGCCACCATCGGCAGCCACGCATCCCTCGCCCACTCCGAAAGCGCAATGACCCCACGGGTGAAGGCGGGCAACTCCGCGCCGAATCCATTGAAGACCTCTTCAAAGCGCGGCACCACCTCGATCAGCAGGATGCTGGAGACGACCAAGGCCACCGCCACGACGGCCAAGGGATAGGTCATGGCCTTCTTCACCTTGCCCTTGAGGGACTGCGCCTTCTCCTGGTATCCCGCGATCTGCTCGAGCATGGCATCGAGCGCGCCGGCCTGCTCGCCCGCATCAACCAAGCTGCAAAACAGCGCATCGAAATGCTGCGGATGCCTGCGCAGGGCAGCCGCAAAACTCTCGCCCCCAGCCACTTGGTCGCGAACGGCGCGCACGAGATCCTGCATCCGGCGCTTGCCGGAACCATCGGCGACAATGCCAAAAGCGCGCACCAAGGGCGCTCCCGCACGCAGCATGGTCGCGACCTGACGGGTGAACAGGGCGATGTCCCCGGCATCGGGCCGGCCGCCGCCGCTGAACTTGCTGACCCTTTCAGGCCGCTTGACCCGCACCTGAAATGAGTGGATGCCCCGGCGACGCAAAATCGCCTTGGCGACGGCAGCGCTGCGGCACTGCAGCTCGCCCTGGCTCGGTTGACCGCCCGGCCCCTCGCCCGTCCAAACGTAGGTGGTCTCAGCCGCCATCGCCTGTGCCGGTGATCCGATTGGCTTCGACCACGCTCGTGCATCCTTCGGCCACCTTGGCTAGGCAGGCCGTTCGAAGGTCCATGAAGCCTAGACGGCGAGCCTCTTCGGCAAGCTGCAGGCTGCTGCCCCCTTCCATGACAAGGCTGGCGATGGAAGGCGTGATTTTGACCACTTCGTAGATGCCGATGCGTCCTTTGTAGCCCTTGCGGCAAGCGGGGCAGCCCGCCGTCCGAGCTTGGAACAGTTGTCCGCCACGGTCGATCAACTCAGGGCCGAAGCCTTGCCGCAACAGGGCATCCGTGGTGGCGGCAAACGGCGTCTTGCAGTCTTCGCACAGCCGCCGCGCCAAGCGCTGGGCGATGATGAGCCGCACGGAAGTGGCTAGGTTGAAGGCTGGGACGCCAATGTTGCGCATTCGGGTCAGGGTTTCAGCCGCCGAGTTGGTGTGCAGGGTGGAGAGCACCAAGTGCCCCGTCTGCGCCGCCTTGACGGCGATTTCCGCAGTGGTGAGGTCGCGGATTTCGCCCACCATCAGCACATCGGGGTCTTGGCGCAGGAAGGCGCGCAGGGCAGCAGCGAAATCCAGGCCCACCTTGGGATTGACGTTGACCTGATTGATGCCGGCCAAGTTGATCTCCACCGGATCCTCCGCGGTGGCGATGTTGCGTTCCGGGGTATTGAGCCGGTTGAGCGCCGTGTAGAGGGTCACCGTCTTGCCGCTGCCGGTGGGGCCGGTGACCAGGATCATGCCTTCAGGCCGCTCCAAGGCGTCGGTGAACAGCGCCTTCTGATCCGCTTCAAAGCCGAGCGCATCCAGACCTAAGCTGGCGCTGGCGGGATCCAGGATGCGCAGCACCACCTTTTCGCCCCAGAGGGTGGGCAGGGTGTTCACCCGCAGATCCAAGGTGCGCGACTTCGACAGCCTGATCTTGATGCGCCCATCCTGGGGAACGCGCCGTTCGGCGATGTCAAGCTCGGCCATGACCTTCAGGCGAGCCGCCAATCGGCGGCCAAGGCTGCGCGGCGGCTTGGCCACTTCGGCGAGCAGGCCATCAGTGCGGAAGCGAATCCGGTAGGCGGTTTCGAAGGGCTCAAAGTGAATGTCCGAGACTCCGCCGTCGGCGGCATCGAGCAGCACTTGGTTGACGAAGCGCACGATGGGCGCGTCGTTGGCACCGGACGCATCGAGAGTTTCGTCGGCTTCATCGGCCTCGGGCTCCACGGCCAGAACACCGCTGCCGAGATTCTCCAAACTGCCGCCCAAGGCTGCGCCGAAGCCCTCCAAGCGGCCTTCGGCGCGACGGGACTGGCGCAGCGCTTCGATGACCGCCTTGAGCTTGTCCGCCTCGACCAGCACCGGCTCGACGACTAGGCCGGCAGACTGTTGGAGATCGTCCACTGCCTTGAGGTCGCTAGGGTCCGCTACGGCGGCAAACAGCCGGTTGCCCCGCTGCCGCAGCGGCAGGGCCACCCCACGCCGCAGGATGCCTTCATCAATGAGCGGCTCCGGCAGGACGTCGAGGTCGAAGGCGTCAAGGTCCAGCATCGGCAAGCGCCTAGCGGCCATGGCGGTATGACTTTGATTGAATGTGTCCATGGCCAAGGAGTATCCGGCCTTCAACGCCCGCCCGGAAGTGGAGATCGCCCCTTTCGCCTACCGGAAATCAGCGCTTGGAAATGTAAGCCCGTTCCCATTGGCGGTGGGCGCAGGCGCACATCCTGATGTCCATAGGCGCACAAAACCAAACGTCGAAAACTGTAGCGCCAACGGACAATTGACTATTCCCGCGAAGCCAGCTTGAAGGGTAAGGTTCCATTACAAAGGCATAGCGCCCCACCCCAAAAACCCACAACGACGCCACGGAGGCCCATCGGAAATGAAAGCCAAGCTGCAACGGGGATTCACCCTGATCGAATTGATGATCGTCATCGCCATCATCGGCATCCTGGGCGCGGTCGCGGTGCCTGCCTACCAGGACTACATCGAGAACGCGAACATGTCGAAGATTGCCCACCACTTTGCCGAGGGCGCCCGCTTCGCCGAAAACGAGATGCGCAAAATCCAAGCGGATGCCGCCGTCGGACGCATCGCCAACCTCGCCGAGGCTGACGGCAGCGGGGACTACACCCAAGCCGGACTGGTGAGCTTGCTCAACGCGGAGGGTGGCGCCGCGCCGGGTGGTGGGCCCGCCTACGTCGAGGGCGCCGGCAGCACGGCCACCGGCGCCATCGGGATCACCGTGACCGGCACCTTCGCCGGCGGCGACTGGAGCGCCACCTTTGAACGGCCAGCGATCTACGGTTTCGCCCAAGCCGACACCAAGGATGCGAATTGGACAGACATTTGATTGGCGGATTGAGCCTGCTGGAACTGCTGGTGGCGTTGGCCATCGTGGCCGGCTTGGCGGCGCTGGCCCTGCCGCTCTATCGAGGCTACGTGGAGACCGCCAAGGAAGGCGCTCTGGTCAGCAACATCGCCACTTTGGCGTTGTTTCAGGAGGATCACAAGCTGCGCCGCGGCACCTATCTGCTGGAGGCGGCCTCCACCGCCGAGATCACTGCCGCCATCAGGTGGCACCCGGGCACGTCGGACCGGGCCACCTACCGCATCGCCGACGGCGGCAACGGCACCTATCACGTCACCGCGACGGACGAAGACGGCACGCAAGTGTGCCTGAAGATGCCGCAACGCGTACGCTGCTAGGCCTCTTCACGCTCCGGCGTTGTTCGATTCCCGCACGGTCGAGTAAACTAGCGCCCCCGCCCTGCCAAGCGAGGGCGCTGGAGCATCACAGCCTCCCCAGCCGATGCCGGAATAGCTCAGTCGGTAGAGCGACTGATTCGTAATCAGTAGGTCCGCGGTTCGATTCCGCGTTCCGGCACCATAAGCACATTTCGGGGGTGGCGGGTATGGCGGCGTCCTCGTTGGTCTGCCGTTCGCGTTCGGCTTGATGCGTCCGATTGACCATCGCCCCGTGCCGGTCGGATGGATATTCATGCCAAGTGAGTAATAGAATCCAGTCTATTACTCACGGGGCACGAGAGACCGGCGCAATGGACGCGAGCGTCAGATGGGTCTGGCAACAGCCGGGGTGGCCAAACCTCACTTTGGCTAAGGGCTGCTTGGATGATGCCGAACGGAAGTTCGCCAAGGGTATGGCCACCCAGAAGATTGTCCTCGGACATTTGGACGAGCGCACCCGCGACGGCCTTCGTGTGGAGTGGTTGACCCGTGAGGCGTTAACCACATCCGCCATTGAAGGCGAAATGCTGGACCGCGACTCCATTCAGGACTCCTTGTTGCGCCGTTTGGGCCTTCGCCGAAACAGCAGGAGGCACGGCAAGGAAGAGGGCGTTGCCGAGATGATGGTTTCGTTGTACCGGTACTTCGACCAGCCCCTTGACCAAGAAACTCTGTTCGACTGGCACCGAATGCTGATGTCCGGCAGACGCGACTTGGATGTTGTCGGGGGATATCGGGAAAACGAAGACGACATGCTGATCGTATCCGGTGGGCCGATCGGCAGCGAGACCATTCACTACCAAGCGCCACCCGCCCGAGATGTGCCCGAAGAGATGCACCAATTTGTGGAATGGTTCAACCGGGCGACGGGGACCCGACCGGCAAAGTCCATTTTGGCAGTGACGGCCACGACGCATGCTCGGTTTGAGTCCATCCATCCGTTCGAAGATGGCAATGGACGAATCGGTCGAGCCATTGCCGAAAAAGCAATGGCCAGAATGATCGGGCGCCCCACGATGCTGCCCCTTGCGGCGCAAATCGAGCAAAGCCGGAAAGCCTATGGAAGCGCCCTAAACTCCGCGCAGGTGGGCCAAGGCGTCAGTATGACCAAATGGGCCAAGTGGTTCGCCCAAACCGCCTTGGATGCCCAAGATCGTGGGGAGCGCATTCTAGTGGTTGTGCTCACCAAAGCCCGCGTCTTTGACCAGTTCGGCAAGCAACTGAACGAACGACAGCACAAGGTGCTCAAAAAGCTATTCGACGCCGAACCAGAGGGATTTAAAGGCGGGCTGAGCGCCGACAATTACCGCAAGATCACCAAAGCGCCCACGTCAAGCATCACCAGAGAGTTGGCAGGCCTATTCAAAAGTCCTTGATTTGCCGT
>VYDB01000054.1 GCA_009843635.1 Gammaproteobacteria bacterium | reverse complement strand
TCCGCTGGAAATCCGCCCCCTCTTCAGGCTCATTCCTGATTGGACAAGACTCCCCTTGAGCGCCGCGCTTTGCGGGGCCAAACTTGGCTGCCTCGCGCCAGTTGCCCATGCAAGGCGCTTTTAGGGAAGCCAATACTGATGAGCACGACGTTCAGCGCATTGATGACGTTGGAATCGCAAGGGGAGGATCGTTTTTTGGGTCCACCCGCTCCGGACAAGGGCGATACGCTGTTCGGCGGGCAGCTCTTGGCCCAATGCCTGATGGCGGCCCAAGCGACTGCCGGTGATGATCGTGCCTGCCACGCCCTGCACGCGGCCTTTCTGCGACCCGGCGACGTCGATGCGCCGGTGGAGATCGCCATCGAGCGGGTGCGCGACGGCCGTTCCTTTTCCTCGCGTCAAGCTGTGGCCAGCCAGCACGGCAAGGAGCGCTTTCGCATGCTGGCGTCCTTCCAGGTGCCCGCTGAGAGCCCGGCTTATTGCGAGGCGGTCATGCCGAATGTTCCGCCGCCGGAAGATCTGTCGGCCACCTATGACGACTTCACGCTGGCCCAGACCGGCGAGTCGAGCTGGTACGGCTCTGACCGGCCGATGGACATCCGCTACGTCAATCCGCCCATGGCGCCCCGCGGCGAGCCGGTGACCGAGCCGCAGTTGATGTGGATGCGAATTCGGGACAAGCTGCCCCTGGCGACTGACAGCCCGCACCTTGCGGGCCTGCACCGCGCCGGCCTCGTCTATCTCTCCGACGCCACCTTGGTGGATCACGTCATGCTGCCCCATGGCCTGCGCTGGCAGGACGATGACTTCCTGGGCACCAGCCTCGACCACGGCATGTGGCTGCATCGCCCAGCCGCCGCGGACCAATGGCTGCTCTTTGAGCAAAGCGTGGTGGTGACCGGCAACGGCCGGGGTTTGGCCCACGGCCGGTTCTTCGAGCGCGGCGGCGAACTGGTCGCCACCTGCGTCCAAGAGGGTTTGATGCGCTGGGCTTAGCTGCGTAATGCGCCCGGTCTTGCTAACCTTGTCGCGACATCAACCACAAAGCCGGAGCGTCGTTTCGCCCCAACCCCATGCCGGAAGTTGCTGACAAGGAAAGCTTGGAGCCGAAGCTCGCCGATTTGCTTGAGGATGAACGGCAGGAGAGGAAGGACTACATCTATTGCGCAGTCTGCTCCACGGTCATCGGGCGGTGCAGTGACCGTGCGGAAGTCAACGGCAGCCACGACCACCACTTCACCAACCCCTACGGCCTGCAGTTTCATGTCGGCTGCTTCAGCCAGGCGCTCGGCTGCGAAATCGCCGGCCCGCCGCAACGGGCCGACACCTGGTTCATGGGCTTTCAGTGGCGCATCGCCAATTGCGCCGACTGCCGCCGCCACCTCGGTTGGTACTTTGACCGCATCGCCCCGCCCGGCGGGGAGTTCTTCTACGGCTTGATTTTGGACCGCATCCAGCATGACGGCGATTGACCCCAGCAAGTACGCCACCCTCACCTTCGACTGCTACGGTACGCTGATCGATTGGGAGAGCGGCATCGTCGGCTACCTGCAGCCGCTGCTCGAACGCTACGACGTCCACGTCATCGATGAATTCGTGCTGGAGGCGTTCAGCCGGTTGGAGCCCGAGCTGCAAGCCCAAGGCGGAGCCTACACCGACGTGCTGGCGCGGCTGCTGGAGCGGTTGGGCGAGCGCTTGGCCTTTGCGCCGAAGCCGGACGAACTGGCGGGCTTTGGCGCGAGCATCGAGCAATGGCCGGCCTTTGCGGACACTGTGGCCGCGCTTGAGACGCTGGCGGACCACTTTGAGCTGGCGATCGTCTCCAACATCGACGACCGCCTCTTCGAACTGTCGGCGAAGCACCTGCAGGTTCCCTTCGACCACGTCATCACCGCCGAGCAGGTGGGTGCGTACAAGCCGGATCCGAAGGTGTTTGAAGCCGCCTTGGGCCGGGTCAAGGGGCCGGTGCTGCACGTGGCCCAGAGCCGTTTTCACGACATTGTGCCGGCCACGGCGGCGGGCTTGGACACGGTGTGGATCAATCGCCCGTCGAAGGGAGCGGCCAAGCCGGTCGCGGCCACCCCCACTTGGACCTTCACCAGCATGGGCGAGTTCGCTGCCGCGGTGAGTGAAGGCGCCGCTTAGGCACCGGTGGTTGGGAACCGTGTCGCGCACTGTCATCGAAGTCACCAAGGAGGCGCTGCACTTTGCCGCCGCGCACTTCACGCTGTTCTCCGCCACCAAACGGGAGAACCTGCACGGCCACAACTTCTTCGTGGCGCTCGAAATCGAAGCCGAAGTGGGCGAGGATGGCCTAGCCTTCGACTACAACATCGTCAAGACGGCGCTCAAGGCCCTGTGCGACGGCTTGGACGAGCGCACCTTGCTGCCGGAGCGCTCGCCGCATCTCAGCATTGAGCGTGACGGCGGTTATGTCGTCGCGCTGTTCAACGAGGAGCGCATCCCCTTCCTGCCACGCGACGTGCGCACCCTGCCGGTCGCCAACATCACCGTCGAGGCGCTGGCCGCCTGGTTTGTGGAACAGCTCAAGGCGGACCCTGCCATCAAGGCGCTCGACATCCACCGGCTGGTGGCCAAGGTGTCGTCAGGACCGGGTCAGTGGGCGCGGGCGGAGGGCTAACCCCAAGCTTTTATTGCGGTTGTTCCAAGGCGTCGAGATACCAGTCCACGAAGTCGAGGCAAAGGCTTTCGAACTCGGGGTGGTAGGGGCCGGGCTCGAAGAAGCGGGAGTTTACGCCCGCGCTGTTGCGGGAAATGATGTATTCATCCTCCCGAGTGGTGCGGTCCCATAGCCAAGTGACGGCCCCCCGGTCGTAGTCCCGCCCCTCCTCGGCATCGCCGCGCAGGAACCAGACGAGCTCCATGTCGGTGCTGGTCAGGCTGCGTGGCGTGAAGCGGTAGAGCACGCAGTGGTCCGGGTAGTTCAGCATAAAGGCCAAGGGGCCGATCTGAAAATCCCCGGCACCCCCGTCGTAGCCCTTGAACTCGCCCATCAGCGGCGCCACCGGCTGGCCGCCCTCGCTGCCGGTCAGATAGCCGTCGTAGAGGGCGTAGCGGCTGGTGTACACGCAGGTGCCGAAGCCAGCGGATGCGCCGTAGGCTTGATAGTGGGCGTGGGTGATTCCGGGCACGCCGGTTTGCCGTTCGGCGCGTTCCAGCATCGAGGCGGTGATGTCCTGCACCTCGCCTTCGAGACGCTCAATGGTATGCAGCTTGGCGTAGGCCCGATGGGCGGTGGCGCAGTGGTAGCACTCCTGGTAGTTCTCCAGCACCAGCTTCCAGTTGGCCTCGACCGCATAGACTTGACGATGGGCGATCTTGGCGCTCGGCAAGCGGTAGGGATGCAGCGCTGGCTCGATGGTGCGCAGGGCGGCTTCGAAGTTGGCGGCTTGCGGGTCCATGTTGACGAAGACCAGGCCTTCGTAAACGACGCATCGGGCGGTCTTCAGACCGTAGTGGGCGGGCTCGAATCCGGGCTTCACCTGCATCGCTCGAGCGGCCTTTAGGCTGCCATCGAGGTTGTACGTCCAACCGTGGTAGGGGCAGACGAAACTCGCCCGGTTGCCTTGGGCCGCCTCGCAGACCCTGGAGCCCCGATGGCGGCAGATGTTCATCAGCGCATGCACTGCGCCGCCTTGGTCACGGACGACAATGATGGAGTCTTCCCCCAACTCGTAGAGGAAGTAGTCACCGGGGTTCGGAACCTCGCTGACGTGGCCGGCATAGAGCCAGCTCTTATACAGGATTTCGTCAAGTTCCTTGTGATACACGCGAGGGGACTGGTAGAAGTAGGCGTCCAAGGCAAAGCCGGGCTTGGCCCGCTGGGCGGCGACGCGCTCCGCCAGCCGTTCGGTTGAGTCATCCACGTCGATTGCTACTCGCGCCATGGTCCGCTCAGAAGTTGGGTGCTGGGGTCTGGCGGCGGCGCGGCGGATCCCAAATCGGACCGTCGATGATCCGGCAGCGGGCCTCGACGCGGGTCCAGCGCAGTTCCCGGCTGGTGTAGATTTCGGCGTAGAGCTCGTCTTCGGGACGGCCCCAAGGCATCTCCAGGGAGGCGAGCGCCACGTTGCGCTTGGCCGAGGGGCACCAAGCGGCGGAGGTGGCATGGCCGACCGTCTCGCCCCGCTTGTTGAGGATGAAGGATTCCGACGCAGGCTTGTTGCCTTCCACGTCCAGGCGCAGGAAGCGGAAGCGCGAGCCCTCCGCGCGCTCCCGCAGCAGGGCGCCGCGTCCGGTGAAGTGCCCCTTGTCAAAGTCCACCAACCAGTCCAGCCCCAGCTCGAAGGGCGAACGCGCCCGTCCGTGGCGCACCACCTGCTCGGCCGGCACGAAATCCACGCCCGCTTGGATGAAGCCCGCCTCGATGCGGGCGAGTTCGAGGGCGGCGTTGCCCATGGGCCGGATGAGATGGTTGCGTCCGGCGGCGAACAAGGCATCCCACAGGGCTTCTGCGTGAGCGGGGGCGACCCAGACTTCGTAGCCAAGATCGCCAGTGAATCCGGTTCGGGACACCATCAGCTCGCCGCCATCAAAGGGGTAGTGGCGCAGGCCGAAGGGCCTTAGGGCTTCAAGGCCCTCAAGGCCCATGGCGCGCAAGGCGGCGCAGGACGTGGGGCCCTGCACCGCCAACGCGGCCACCTCGGCGGTTTCATCGACGATGGTCAGGTCGAGGCCCAAGGCGGAGGTAAGCAGCCAATCCAGGCAACGTTCCTGGGCGCACAGGCGATAGTCGCCTCGGCTGAGGTGAAACAGGGTGCCGTCGTCGAGCACCATGCCGGCGTCGTTGCACCAAACGGCGTAGCCCACCCGGCCGGGACGGATCTTGCCGACATCACGAGTCATCAGGCGATTCAGGAACGCCGCCGCGTCCGGCCCGCCGATGCGGTACTTGGTCATCGGGGTCAGATCGAAGACGCCCGTGGCATTGCGAACGGCGAAGTACTCCAGTTCCATGTCCTCGTAGGCGATCGGCGAGGCGTAGCCCTTCCAAGGCTCCCACTCCCGAAGTTCGCAAGCCGCCTGCACTCTCGACCCAAAAGGGGTATCCAGCAGCATTCGGTCGTCGTGGGGCGTCATGATGCGGCTTCCCCGGCTAGAATCGTCTTGGCGGCGTTGCGCCCGGCCAGGCCCAGCAGGCCGCCGCCGGGATGGGCGCTCGCGCCGCACAGATAAAGGCCCGGCACCGGTGTGGCGTAGTGGTTGGCGCCCGGTATGGGGCGGGTGAACAGGGCTTGGTCCAAGGCAATCTCCCCGTGGTGCCAATGTCCGCCGCGCAGCCCGAACTCGGCCTCCAAGTCGGGTGGTGTCAGCAGTTCGGCGGCAGTGACCTGTTCGCCGATGCCGGGCGCGATGGCTTCCAGACGCTCCAGGCAGCTTCGCATGAAGGGCTCGCGGCCAGCCTGCCAACCTGCCTTGAGCGCATAGGGGGCATACTGCGCGACGGCGGAAAGCACGTGCTTGCCGGGCGGCGCCAAGCTCGCGTCATGCACCGACGGAATGGATATCTCCATGACGGGCAGTGGCGAGCACTCCCCGTACTTGGCGTGGTTGAATGCTCCCTCGATGCCGTCCATGGTGGTGGCGGCCAGCAGCCGGGAACCTGCGTCAGCCGGATCCAGACCCGGGAATTCGGGCAGGCCGTCGAGCGCCAAGTGCAGCTTGGCGGTGACGCCGCGCGCTCGGAAGTTGTGCACGCGCCGAACGAAACCAGCATCCAAGTTGAGTGGCCCCACCAGCCGGAAGGTGCTCTTGAGATCGGCGTTGGACGCAACGACGGGTGCGGCTATGGCGGAGCCGTCCGCGAGCGTGACGCCGGCCGTGCGGCAATCCGTCAAGTCGATGCTGGAAATGCGCGCGCCGTAGCGAATGGTCGCGCCAGCAGCCTCGGCGGCGGCGGCGAAGGCGTCGCCCAACGCGCCCATGCCGCCCCTGACCAGGGCGGGGCCTTGGCCGCCATCGTTCAGGTGCCGGTGCAGGTAGGCATAAACGGTGTTGGGCGAGCGCGGCCCCATGTGCGATCCCAACACCGCGTCCATGCCGAGGGCGGCCTTGAGCAGCGGGCTATCGAATTTCTCCTCGGCGACGTCATGGATGTTGATCGCGCCGATGCGCAGCAGTTCGCGCATGTTGGCCTTGCCGAGCGTACGCACGTCCCACGCGAGTTTCGCCAAGAGCCAGTTGTCGCGTCCCCGGCGTTCGGTGAGCCGAGGAAAGGGGCGCATGCAAAAGCGGTTGAGCACCTTGGCGAAGCGCTGCATTTGCCGTTGGAAGACGGTGAAGGCGGCTTGGTCGCTGGCCGAAGCGCCCTCCAGGCGGTCACCGTCGATGGCCAGTTGCCGTCCGTCGCCGGGCAGGACAACGGTTTTCAGATTGCGCGCCGCGTAGGCCAGCCCCTGCCGTTCCAAGGCCAAATCCTTGGCCACTTCGGGACTGAGCATGTTCAGCAGGTGGGCGGCTGCGGACACTCGAAAGCCGTCGGCGAATTCCCGGGTGGCCGCCAAGCCGCCGGGACGCTCGCCAGCCTCCAACACCAGCACCTTGCGGCCGCTGCGCGCGAGGTAGGCTGCGCAGGTCAGGCCGTTGTGGCCAGCGCCAACGACCAAGGCGTCGTAGGCGGCATCAGTCATTGGGGTAGCTCGGCGGCGTCAGGTCGGGGCGCTTCAAGTCGGCCAGGATCTCGCGGGCGGCGTTGGCCCCCGGCGCCGCCATGACGCCGCCGCCGGGGTGGGTGCCGGAGCCGCACAGGTAGAAGCCGCGCAACGGTCCCCGGTACTGGGCGCAGCCGGGAAAGGGACGGTTGAAGAGCAGTTGGTCGAAAGTCAGCTCCCCGTGAAAGATGTTGCCCTCGGTAAGGCCCACTTCGTCTTCCAACTCGTGGGGGGTGCGGACTTCGCAGTCCAGTATCAGGTCCTTGAAGTTGGGGCTGTGCTCGGCGAGCTGATCGATCACCGTCTGGCCGAAGGCATCCCGCGCTTCCGGTGTCCAAGGGCCGTCGGCGAGCGTCGGCGGGCAGTATTGGACGAATACGGTCATCATGTGCTTGCCGGGCGGCGCCATGGTCGGATCCACGGTGGTGGGAATCAGCATATCGACGTAAGGATCCTTCGACCAAGTGCCGGCCTTCCAGTCGTCGTAGGCCCGCTCCATGCGTTCCAGGGAGTCCGTGCAGTGCATGTCGGTGAGCATTAGGGGGCTGCCAGGCGAAAGTCCGTTGAATGTTGGCAGGCCGTCCAGCGCGATGTTGAGCTTGCCCGATGAGCCGCGAATCTTGAAGTTTCTCGCCTGCTCGACCACTGCAGCGGGCAGATCACTTGCGTCGAAGCACTTCAGGAAGGTGCGTTTGGGATCCAGGTTGGAGACCACCAGCTTGGCCCGGTACTCGGTGCCGTCGGCGAGCGCCACCCCGGCGGCGCGACCCCGCTCGACGATGACGCGATGCACGTCCGCATCGCAGATGATCTCTCCGCCGCAGGCGCGCAGGCTATTGGCAAGGGCGTTGGCCACTGCCCCCATGCCGCCCCGGGCAAAGCCCCAGGCGCCGACGTTGCCATCGACCTCGCCCATGTAGTGGTGCAGCAGGACATAGGCGGTTCCCGGTGAATAGACGCCCAAGGCCGTGCCAATGACGCCGCTGCCCGATAGGTGCGCCTTGATGACGTCCGATTCGAAGTACTCGTCCAGGAAGTCGCCGATGCTCATGGTCCAGAAGCGCACCGAGTCGAGCAAGCCCTCTTCGCCCATGCCGGTGAAGGCGCTGGCGAGTTCGATGAGGCCTTTTAGGTCCTTCGGCTTGACCGAAGTGGGATCGGGCGGGGTTGCCAGCAGGAACTGGCGGATCAGGCGGGTCTGCTTGGTCACGTCGGCCTCAAAGCGCTCGTAGGCATTGGCGTCGCGCAGGGAATGCCGCGCCATTTCGCGGTACAGGCGCTCGGCATCGGGATAGTTGCCGAAGTAATCGCCGTCCCGGGTGAAGGTTACGCCGCCGTGGTAGGGCACCACCTGCAGGCCGTGCTTGGCCAATTCCAGATCGCGGGAGATTTCCGGCCGCAGCAGGGAGCAGACGTAGGAGCAGTTGGAGTAGGTCCAGCCGGGATACAGTTCGCGGCTGACGCTGGCTCCGCCGATGTGCGGATTGCGTTCCAGCACCAGCACGTCCAATCCGGCCTTGGCCAAGTAGGCGGCGTTGCATAGGCCATTGTGCCCCGCGCCAATGACAATGGCGTCATACTGCCTCATGCGCTTCATTTTCCACTTTTCCGCTACCCTGCGCGAGGGCTTGTGCTGGTGCCGATGTCGGATTGAAATTTGTGTTGCCATTCGATGAAATCGGGTTGGCGTTGCTAAGGAGGTGCCATGAACATCCGGGTTGGCTTGTTGTTGGCCGTCGCCGTCGCACTCAGTGGCTGCGAGACCAGCCCCACGGGGCGCAGCCAGTTCCTCCTAGTGTCGCCGGACGCCGCCATCGCCGAGTCGCGGGTGGCCTACTTGGCCACGGTGCGGCAGTTGGAGCGCGAAGACAAACTGCTGGACGACCCGCTGCTGGCGGAGCGAGTGGGCGAGGTCACCGGCCGGGTGGTGGCCGCGACGGTGGCGCGCTATCCACGCACGGCGGGTTGGAATTGGAGCGTCGCCCTCATCGATGGCCCGGAGACGGTCAATGCTTGGTGCATGGCGGGCGGGCGCATGGCGGTGTACAGCGGTCTCGTCCACAAGCTGGATCTCACTGACGACGAACTCGCGCAGATCATGGGTCACGAGATTTCCCACGCGGTGGCCAACCACACCGCCGAGAAGATGTCGATGGCTATTGCCTCAGGGCTGGGCCTAGCTGCAATTGCAGCGAGCGCCGATAATCCGCGGGCGCTGCAGGGTGCTGCCCTAGCGGCAACTCTGGCCATCAATCTTCCCAACAGTCGGGTCAGCGAGTCCGAGGCTGACCGGATGGGCATCGAACTGGCAACGCGAGCCGGCTATGAGCCAAGTGCCGCAGTCACCCTTTGGCGCAAGATGGCAGTCCAAGGCGGCGGACGCCTGCCGGCGTTCCTCAGCACCCATCCCAGCCCCGGCAATCGAGGTGCGGCGCTGGCCGCCTTGGGTGCGCGGATGAGCGCGCTTAAGCCAGCCGTACCGCCGCCACCCCATCCGGTGGAGATTCTGCCCTAAAAGCCGACGTTGCCGCTCGGCAGAGGTGGGTAGTCGCCGACGGTTGCGCCGTGCCGCTCAACTTGATCGATGGCCTCGGCCATGAGGTCCAAGCCGCGCAGCAGCACTTCGGGCGCCATGTTCAAGGCTGGATAGAGACGCACCTGGGGTTCGTTTTCGCAGATGGCCCAGACGCCGCGCTTGAGCATTTCATCGCGAACCGAGCGCGCCACATGGACGTTGTCACCGCCGTCCGGCGCCTTGAAGGACACGCCGATCAACAGGCCTAGGGCACGGACCTCGCCGATGATCGCGAAGCGCGCTGGCCAATCCGCCATGCGCTGCGCCGCAGCCTTGGCCAAGCCCTGGGCATGGGCGACGATCTGATCGCGCTCGTAGATCTCCAAGGTCTTCAGGGCTGCGGCGCAGCCTGCGGGAGTGCCGGCGAAGGTGCTGCCGCCGCTCGCCCGCGGGGTGTCGCCCAAGATCTCGTCCCGGCTCGCCACCCCGGCACAGGCCTCGATGCCGCCGGAGAGGTTCTTGCCGGCCACGAGGATGTCCGGCACCAAGCCGTAGTGCTCTACCGACCACATGCGGCCAGTGCGGCCTAAGCCAGTGAGCACCTCGTCGGCGATCAGCAGCCAGTCCCGCTCATCGCAGATGGTACGCAAACCGGTCATGAACCGGGCGCTCGGAATCCAGTTGCCGCCTTCCGCCAGGCCGGGTTCAATCAGAATGGCGGCGATGTTGTCGGCAGGCACGACGTATTCGGGAATGTGGGTGTCGATGTGCCAGAGGCAGTACTCATCGTATTGCGCCTGCGTCATGTTCGCGGGGATGTCCTCGGAATAGGGGAAAGGGGCTTTGATCGCGCCCCCCGCCCAAGCCTCCATGTAGAGGTTGTTGTCGCTGCCGTAGGCGCTGACCATCTTGGTGCCCAACGCCTCGCCGTGGAAGCAGGATGTGAAGCTGATGATGTAGCGGCGCTGCTTGTGGCAGAGCGCCAGGTGAATCGCCGCTTCGACGGCTTCGGTGCCGGAAACCTCGAAGCTGAAGCGCGGCAGGGCCTGCCCAGGCATTATCGCCGCCAGCTTCTCTGCCAAGGGGATGCGCAGCGGATGTTCCCACTGAAAGCCGTAGCGTTTGAGCGCCTCATGCACCGCCTCGATGACTTCCGGATGGCAGTTGCCGAGCGGATTCGATGCCCAGCCGTTCTGCAAGTCGATGAAGCGATTGCCGTCGAGGTCCCACACGTAGTCGCCTTCGGCCCGGCCAACGATGAACTGGGCGGGCGGCCTGTGGCCCTTGGTCGCAGCCCGCTTGCTGGCGGACTGGTAGGTCAGGCCGCCGCGCAAGTGGGGCAGGCCCCTGTTCAACAGCGCCCGGCTACGCGGGCCGGGAAGTTCCAGCGTCATGGATGTACCCCTGAAGGTGCGATTGGGCGCGGCGCAACGTTGTGGCTTGGAGTCTATAATCATGCAGCAAGCGGTCAGGGAAATCACGGGGATGACCGAGCGGGCCAAGCTGCGTCTGGCGCTAGTCGCCACCTGCCTCGTCGTGCCGGTCATGCTGGGTGCGGAAGAGCCAGTGGTCAACGTGTACAACTGGGCGGACTACATCGGCAAGACCACCCTAGCCGACTTTGAGCGCGAGTACGGCATCGAGGTCAACTACGACGTCTATGACGCCTCGCCCACGGTCGATGCCAAGCTCATGGCTGGACGCTCCGGGTACGATGTGGTGGTGCATTCAGCGGGCTATTCCAGCCGTTTGCAGGAGGTGGGGATCTACCAAGCGCTAGACCGCAGCCAGCTCACCAATTGGCACCACCTGGATCCGGACCTGCTGCGCCAATTCGCCCTGTTCGACCCCGGCAACCGCTACGGCGTGCCCTACATGTGGGGCACCACGGGCTTTGCCTACAACGAAGCGATGATCCTCTCGCGCATGCCGGACGCACCCGTCGGCAGCGCCCGGATGCTGCTCGACCCCGAGGTGGCCAGCCGCTTCGCCGACTGCGGCATCTCCATCCTGGAGGCGCCCACCGAAGTCATCCCCCTGGCCTTGATGTACTTGGGCCGTGACCCCAATTCCCTGGCGCCGGAAGATCTGAAGGCGGCGGAACGGGTTCTGCAGGCGGTCCGGCCGTACATCAAGTACTACAGCGCCACGAAGTTCCTGCTCGACCTGCCGGCGGGCGAACTGTGCTTGGCGGGCAGTTGGTCCGGCGACTATGCAGTGGCCGCCACCCGTGCCCGGGAGGCGGGCTTGGATCTGCCCTTGAAGTACTCGGTGCCGAGCGAAGGCGGCACCATTTGGTTTGACGCGGCCTACATTCCCGCCGATGCGCCGCATCCCGGCAACGCCCATCTGTTCCTCAACTACCTCCTGCGTCCGGAGGTGGTCGCCGCCATCACCAATGACACCGGCTACGCCAACCCCAACCGAAGCGCCTTTGCCTTGGTCTCCCCGGAGTATGCCTCGGACCCTGCCATCTACCCGGACGACGAGACCAAGAAACGCTTGCAGGTCACCTACCTTGCCGGACCGAAGGCAGAGCGCCGCCGCACGCGGGCCTGGACCCGGGCGAAGTCTGGACTCTAGGCCCATGTCCAGAGCGGTGGAGGAAGCGGGCGGAAAAACGTCCGTGAACCCGTGGGAGAACCCAGCCGCCGAGCCCTTCATCCGCATCGAAAACCTGCGCAAGACTTTCGATGGCTTTCCGGCGGTTGACGGGGTGAGCCTCGACATATATCAAGGCGAGCTGTTCGCCATTCTCGGCGGCTCCGGCTGCGGCAAGTCCACGTTGCTGCGCCTGCTGGCGGGCTTTGAAAACCCCACCGCCGGAAAGGTGGTCATCGATGGGGTGGACATGGCGGGTCGGCCGCCCTACGAACGCCCCACCAACATGATGTTCCAGTCCTACGCCGTGTTTCCGCATTACACGGTGGCGGACAACGTGGCCTACGGACTGAAAAAGGAGGGGTTGGGCAAGGCGGAGGTTAAGGACCGCGTGGCGGAGCTGCTGGAGCTTGTCCAGTTGCAGGACTTCGCCCGGCGCAAGCCGCGCCAGCTTTCCGGGGGCCAGCAGCAGCGCGTGGCGCTGGCCCGCGCCCTGGCCAAGCGACCCAAGGTGCTGCTGCTTGACGAGCCCTTGGCCGCGCTCGACCGGAACCTGCGCGAGCGCACCCAGTTCGAGTTGATGAACATCCAGGACCGGCTGGGCATCACCTTCATCGTCGTCACCCATGACCAGGAGGAGGCGATGACGCTGGCCACCCGCATCGCCGTGATGGATGCCGGCCGGTTCGTGCAGGTCGGCACCCCGACGGAAATCTACGAATACCCCAACAGCCGCTTTGTGGCGGACTTCTTCGGCGCGATCAACCTCTTTGAAGGCCGTGCCGACGCCAGTGATCCGAGCCGCATCATCTGCGCCGAAACCGGGGTTGTGATTCATGCCGATCCCCTGGCCGGGCAGACGCTGCCGGATGTGCTGTTCGTGGCCGTGCGCCCCGAGAAAATCCGCTTAAGCCGCGAGGCACCCGCTGGCGAGGGGGTGACGGTCATGCACGGAACCGTCGAGGATCTGGCCTACTACGGCAATCATTCCTTGTATCGGGTGCGCACCGACCAGGGCAAGCTGGTGCAGGTGTCGAGCCAAAACACCCACCGGTCTGCCGAGTTGGCGTTGGAGTGGAACGAACCCATCCATTTGTCCTGGCCCAGGGACTGCAGCGTGGTGTTGACCGAATGATGGGGCGCGGGCCGTCGGTGGCGTTGCAACGGCCGGAACGGCTGTGGCGGCGCACCGTGGCCGGCGTGCCCTATCTTTGGCTGTTGGTGTTCTTCTTGGCGCCATTTGCCATTGTGCTGCGCATCAGCTTTGCCGACCCCCTGATCGGGCAACCCCCCTTCACGCCCCTCTACGACGAGGCGCAGGGCATTCAACTGACCGCCGACAACTACCGCTTCCTCACCGAGGACGACCTGTATTGGGTGAGCTACTTGAAGTCGATGCGCATTGCCGCCGTCGCCACCCTGCTGTGTCTGCTGATCGGCTACCCCATGGCCTACGGCATCGCCCGGGCGCGCGCCGTTTGGCGCAACGTGCTGCTGTTGCTGGTCATACTGCCGTTCTGGACCTCGTTCCTGCTGCGCGTTTATGCGTGGATGGGCATGCTGTCCGGTCAAGGTGTCGTCAACAAGGCGCTCCTAGCGCTGGGGCTGGTCGATCAGCCGGTGCAGATTCTCTACACCGATCTGGCGGTCTATCTCGGCATCGTCTATACCTACCTGCCGTTCATGATCCTGCCGCTCTACGCCACCTTGGAGCGTCTCGACGGCGAGCTGCTCGATGCCGCGGCGGATTTGGGCGGCCGGCCCCGGCAGGCGTTCCTCGACATCACGCTGCCGCTGTCGGCGCCGGGGGTGGTGGCGGGGTCGATGCTGGTGTTCATTCCCGCGCTGGGGGAATTCGTGATCCCCTCGCTGCTCGGCGGCCTCGACACCCTGATGATTGGCCGTACGCTCTATGATGAGTTCTTCGTCAACCGCGACTGGCCCTTGGCGAGCGCGGTGGCCAGCGTTTTGGTGCTGATCTTGGTGCTGCCCATCGTCGTCTTTCAGCGCTTCTCGCAATTGGACCGGGAGGCGGCGCGATGAGGCGGGACGGCCGCTCACCGACGTTCCTGTTCAGCTGCCTGTGCTTTGGCTTCGCCTTCCTGTACGTGCCCATCCTGGTGATGATCGTCTACTCCTTCAACGACTCGCGGCTGGTGTCGGTGTGGACCGGCTTTTCGTTGCGCTGGTACGGCGCACTCTGGGAGAACGAGCAGATCATTGACGCCGCCCTGTTGAGCCTGCGCATCGCTTTCGTCAGCGCCACCTTGGCCACCGCCCTGGGCACGTTGGCGGCGTTGGCCATCACCCGCATGGGCCGCTTTCGGGGACGGGCGCTGTTCTCCGGCATGCTGGCGGCGCCGCTGGTGATGCCGGAAGTGATCACTGGCCTTTCCCTGTTGATGTTGTTCGTGAGCCTGGAGGGGGCCATTGGCTGGCCCTTGGGAAGGGGTGCGGACACCATCACCATCGCCCACATCACCTTCTCCATGGCCTATGTGGCGGTGGTGGTGCAGGCGCGCCTGACGGCCATGGACCGGGCTTTGGAGGAAGCCGCCATGGACTTGGGGTGCCGCCCCATGGGCGTGACCTTCGACATCATCCTGCCGCTGATCGCGCCCGCCATGCTGTCCGGCTGGTTGCTCGCCTTCACCTTGTCCTTGGACGATCTGGTCATCGCCAGCTTCGTCTCAGGCCCCGAGTCGAGCACCCTGCCCATGGTCATATACTCGAAGGTTCGGCTGGGCATCACGCCAGACGTCAACGCCCTCGCGGCGGTGATCGTCGCCATCGTCGGCATCGGCGTGGCCGTCGCTGGCTGGCTGATGGCGAGGATGGCGCGAACGGCGGCCTAGATCTCTGTCCGGGCTTTTGCCCGATCTGGTGTGCGAGATCGCCGTGGCGCTGGGCAGACGGGAGGGATAGGCTTTGCGCATGGCGGCGGATGCGTTGCCACCGCCTTTCGCGGACTCGGGCGCTCCGTTGAGTGCGGCCCCCGGCAAGGCATCGGGGTATAGACCCGAAAGCCCTACCGGAGGCACCAAGCGCGGAGTAACGAACCGCAGCCATTATGGCAGCTTGGTGCGCGGGCGCAAGCCCGCCGGCTGGCCCCCGCTCCGGGATGGCCTGCTTTCCCTCGGCACCCAGGCCCGCCAAGATTGACTTAGAACCAGCGTTCGCCATTCGATGAGCGTCGTGGCGAACGTCCACCTCGAGCCTTCAGAAAATCCGGGCGTTTGAACAAGTGGATGAGGCCGAGGCCGGCTACGAAGCCGCCGATGTGGGCCCAGAAGGCGACGCCGCCTTCGCTGGAGCCCAAGGCCGGCAGGCCGCCGAGAATTTGCAGCAGGAACCAGTAGCCGAGCATGACGAAGGCAGGCACGCCGATGGTGGTGACGTAGAAGCCGAGGATCAGCAGGGTCTGCACCCGGGCACGGGGAAAGAGCAGCGCGTAGGCGCCCATCACTCCGCCGATGGCGCCGGAGGCGCCAACCATGGGAATGGCGCTGCCCGGGTTTGAGACGATCTGCGCGAATGCCGCCGCTAGTCCGCAAAGCAAGTAGAAGACGATGAACCGGAACGGCCCCATCACGTCTTCGATGTTGTCACCGAACACCCAAAGGAACCAGAGGTTGCCGAGAATGTGGAACCAGCCGCCGTGCAGGAACATGGAGGTGAACAGGGTGGCGGGGCTGGCGTTGCCGTCTAGGGTGCAGAGCAGATTTTGACCCATCGGCAGTTGATGGCCCATGTCGACCAAGCCCAGCAGTTCGCCAGGGATGAGGCCATGCAGGCACAGCGATTCCGCTAGTGGGTAGGCACTGCCGAAGCCTTGGACGAGCCCCCAGGCCAGCGCGTTGAGAGCGATGATCGCGATGACCGCGACCGGCTTGCGGGCCGTCGGGTTTTCATCGCGCAGTGGGAACATCGCCCTGCAAGTCGTCGAGCGCCTTAAGCAGGCGCCGGTTTTGGGCCGGGGTTCCAATGCTGATTCTTAAGGCGTCGCCAAGGCGTGGGGTGTCGAAGTGACGCACCAGTATGCCTCGCGCCTTGAGCGCTTCGTAGAGGGCCTTGGCTGACAGCTTGGCGTTTGCGGGCACTTGGGCGAGCAGGAAGTTGGTCTCCGACGGCGGACAGGCCAAGCCGCGCCGGGCCAGTTCATCGTTGAGCCGTGACCGTTCCGCCCGCACCCGCCGCCAGGTGTCCATGGCGTAGTCTTGATCGTCCAGCGCGGCAAGGCCGAGCCGTTGGCTGATGGCGTCGATGTTGTAGCTGTCCCGGGTCTTGGTGAGCAGCGGTTCAATCAAGGCTTGCTGGCCGATCAAGTAGCCAAGGCGCAGCCCGGCCAGGCTGTATCCCTTGGAGAAGGACCGCAGGATGAGCAGGTTGTCATGGGCCTTGACCAGCGGCGCGCTGTCGTAGCCGAGCGCGGGATCGATGAAGTTCGCGTAGGCCTCGTCGAGCAGCAGGACCCCGTCCAATTCGGTGGCCAGCCGCGCGCAGTCGTCTGCGCTCATCAGCCGCCCGGAGGGCGCATGGGGGTTGACCACGCAGGTCAGCCGCGACCCGGCAGCGTTGGCCCGATGCGCGAAATCCGCCGGCAGCGTCCAGTCCTCGCCGTACTCGACCTGCAGGACGGGCGCATTCTGGATGCCCGCCAACACCGGGTAGAGCGAATAGCTCGGATTTGCGCAGCCGAGCGGCGAACCGGGTTCGATAAAGGTGGTGATGGCCAAGCGCAGCGCCTCGTCGCCGCCATGCGTGATAAGCACGTTTTCCTTGGCCAACTCGTGGTGTTCGGCGATTTTCGTTCGCAAGGGTGCGGCAGTAGGTTGCGGATAGGTCCGCAAGTCGGCCGCGTCGATTCCCTCGAGCGCCGCCGCTACGCCAGGGGCGGGCGGGTAGGGGTTTTCGTTGGTGTTCAGCTTGCAGGCGCCGGGATCCTCCGGCTGTTCCCCCCACGTGTAGCCCGCCATGCGGCGAATGTTGCTGCGTTCATAGGCCATGGCGTCGCGCGGCTTTAACTTTGTTCCGCAGGCTCTGGCGGGCCGGCGTCGACCTTTTCCAAGCGGTCTGCCGGGCCGAGCAGCCGGGCCAGCCACTCGGTGGCGGGATTGGCCTCCAAGGCGATCTTAGCGGTCATGGTCAACGGCACCGACAACAGCATGCCGACGGGCCCAAAGACCCAACCCCAGAGCACCAGTGATAGGAAGACGACCAACGTGGACAGCCCAAGGCCCCGTCCCATGAAGCGCGGCTCGATGAAATTGCCGAAGAAGATGTTCAGTGCCACATAGCCCGAGGCGGCAAGCAGCGCGGACAGCGGACCGAGCTCCACGAGCGCCAGCAGCACCGCCGGCACTGCAGCGATGATGGAGCCGATGGTGGGGACGAAGTTGAGCATGAAGGCGAGAATGCCCCAGAGCACTGGAAAATCGACGCCGAGAATGGCCAGCATCAGGGTGACGGCGAGTCCGGTGGAAACGCTGACCGTGGTCTTGATGGCCATGTAGCGATTGACGTTCTCGGCGAAGCGGACGAAGTGGGGCATGGATTGTTCAGGCCGGCTCAGCACGTCCTTGAGCTTGCGCGGAAAGCTGGTCGCCTCGGCCAGTATGAAGATGACCGTGAGCAGTATCAGAAAGCTGTTCGACAGCGCGGCGCCGAGGCCGGCCAAGGCGTTCCCCGCCAAGGTGAAGGCGGTGCCCGGATTGAAGTTCTCGATCAGGAGGTCCCGCGACAGGACAACACCTAAGGGTTCCAGCCAGGTCAGGGCGGTGCTGAACATCAGTGTGAGCCGTTCTTGGTAAAAGGGCAGCTTGGCGGTGAAGGCGTTGGCCGACTGAACCACCAACGCGCCCACCCCCAACAGCGCCACTAGAATGGCCGCCATCACCAGCGTAATGGCCAGCCAGCCGGGAGTGCCGCGTCGTTCCAGCCAGTACATAGGAGTAGCAGCGATGGTGGCGATGAAGGCGGCGAGCAGAAAGGGCACGGCGAGGTCCGCAGCAGCCTTCAGTCCGGCGGTAATGACGATCAATGCCGCGACGATGACGATGCTCTTGCCTGCACCCATGCCCATGTTCAGTCTCCGCAGGACTCTTTGGCGCCGCTCTGCGGCGGCTGCAGCGAGGACGCCGCCACCCGATGGTTTAGGCACGGCAACTGCTCGCGGACTTGGGCCACCCGTGCCGGATCGATGAAGGCCAGTGCGAAGCCATCGCCGGCCTGGCATTCGGCGATCACCTCGCCCCAGGGATCGACGATGAGCGAGTGGCCGTAGGAGCGACGGCGATCATTGTGCCGGCCATGCTGGGCGGGGGCGATGACGTAGCACTGACACTCGATGGCACGGGCTCGCAGCAGGGTGTGCCAGTGGGCGGCGCCCGTGGTGGCGGTGAAGGCGGAGGGCACGGTTAGGGCCACGGCGCCCTGGTCGGCCAGCGCTTGGTATAGATAGGGGAAGCGCACGTCATAGCAGATGGTCAAGCCCAGCAGCCCGAATGGCAGCCGGGTGGTGGTCAGCGCATCACCCGGCGCGGTGCGCCGCGATTCGTGCAGTTCCGTCCCGTCGGCCAATTCGATGTCGAACAAGTGGATTTTGCGGTACAGCGCCGCCACTTCGCCGCCGGCATCGAGATGCACGCAGGTGTTGAAGGCCTTGCCCGCGTCGGGGGCGGCTTCGTGAAAGCCGCCAAGCACCAGGTCGCAGCCTAGGCGCACGGCCAGTCGTCGGCAGCGGTCCAGTATGGGGCCACCGGAAGGCAGGGGCTCAAGCAGGGCGCGTTTGCCTCGATCCGGGCCGATATAGGCGAACGCCTCGGCGGTCATCACCACCTCGGCGCCAGCGTCCCTCGCATCCAAGGCCAGCCGCTCCACTACGTCGAGGTTGCCCGCCACATCGGTGGTTGCGCAATGTTGAACGGCCGCCACCTGAACGGCCCGGACGTCGTCGGTCGCCATGTTCATGGATTCTGGCGGTTGTCTAGGCGCGGCTGGACGCACTTCACCGGGGCGCCCAGAAACTCCTCGATGGCGGGCAGGTTGAAGGCGTCGTCTTCGGAGACGAAGCTGATGCTCACCCCGGAGGCACCGGCCCGGCCGGTGCGCCCGATGCGATGCACGTAGTCCTCGGCATCCTCCGGCAGGTCATAGTTGATGACGTGGCTGATGCCATCGACGTGAATGCCGCGCCCGGCCACGTCGGTGGCCACCAGGTAGCGAATCCTGCCCTCCTTGAACCGGCTTAGGGTGCGGGTGCGCTTGTTCTGAGGCACGTCGCCCGCCAGGGCTTCGCTGTCGATGCCCTTGCTGTTCAGCCACTGGTTCAAGCGATGGGTCTGGTCGCGCCGATTGGCGAATATCAGGGCGCGCTCCGGCTGCTCGATCTTGAGGAAGTCGCGCAGCAGTTGCCGCTTGCCCTCCCGGCTGGTCAACCAGAACAGTTGCTCCACCGTATCCACCGCCACCTGCTCCGGGGCGATGGCGATGTGTTCCGGCTGCAAGGTCCAGGATTGCGCCAAGCGCATCACGTCGTCGTTGAAGGTGGCGCTGAAGAACAGCGTTTGCCGCCGATGCTTGTGCGGCGTCCGGTACACGATGCGCCGCACGTCCGGTATGAAGCCCATGTCCAGCATCCGATCGGCCTCGTCGATGACCAGGATTTCCACGCCGCCGATGTCCACCCAGCCCCGCTGCAGCAGGTCGATTAGCCGGCCGGGGGTAGCGATGAGGATGTTGGGCCGTTCCGCATTGAGCCGGTTGACCTGCTTTTGAATGTCCATGCCGCCGACCACGCACAGGGCGTCTTGGTCCATGTGCCGGGCCAGCTCAGTGCCGTCCGCCTCGATCTGCATCGCCAACTCGCGGGTCGGTGCCAGCACCAGCGACCTCGGGGCGGGCAATTGGTTTTTGGGCGCATGCTTTCGCGGCTGCTCCCAGAGATGGGTCAGGATGGTGATCAGGAAGGCAGCGGTCTTGCCGGTGCCGGTCTGCGCCTGGCCAGTGATGTCGTAGTCGGCCAAGCTCAGCGGCAGCACTTGGCTTTGAATCGGGGTGCAGCGCTCATAGCCGAGGTCGTCGATGGCCTGCATGAGGGGGTCGGGCAGGGCATACTCGGAAAAGTGGTGCAGTTCTTCGCCATCGGGGTTCGGCGCCCCATCGTGCGGTTCGGCCATGGGCGTCATTCAGCCTCCGTTCCGGCGCTCTCTTTGAAGATGGGCGATGGCGATCAGCTTCACGCAGCCGGCCAGCACTCTCATGGCGGCCTCCAGTTCGTTCTGCGGCGCGAAGCTGGGGGCGATGCGGATGTTGTCGTCGTTGGGGTCTCGTCCATAGGGGAAGGTGGCGCCGGCGGGGGTCAGCTTGAGCCCCACGTCGGCAGCCTGCTTGACGATCTCGGCGGCGGTTCCGGCCGGGGTGGTCAGGGAGACGAAGTAGCCGCCCTTGGGCCGCGTCCAGCGAGCTATCCCCAGGCCGCCGAGTTCCTCCTCGAGTACGCCGTCAACGATGGCGAACTTCGGCTTGAGCACCGCCGCGTGGCGGGCCATGTGCTCTTCGATGCGGCCTGAAAGGAAGCGGGCGTGGCGCAGTTGGGTCACCTTGTCCGGGCCGATGCACATCAGGCTTAAGGTTCCCTCCAAGGCGTTGAGCAGCGCGTCGGAGCCGCCGCAAAAGCCGAGCCCACCGCTGGCGTAGGTCATCTTCGAGGTGGATGAGAACAAGGCCACGTGTTCTGCTGTGCCTGCTTCGACGGCCAAATCGTAGAGGTTGGCCAAGGGCGCGGCGGGAAACTCGAAGTCATGCACGGCGTAGGCGTTGTCCCAAAAGACGACGAAGTCGTCCGCCGCCGCGGCCCGCGGCAGTTCGGCCATGGCCGCCACCGTCTCGTCGGCGTAGATGCATCCGGTGGGGTTGGCGTACTTGGGCACGCACCAGATGCCTTTGATCGAGGCGTCCTCGGCCGCGAGGCGCCGGGCCTGATCCATGTCCGGCCCGTGGTCGAGCATGGCCACGTTGATCATTTCGATGCCGAGCGATTCGCAGATCGTGAAGTGCCGGTCATAGCCGGGCACAGGCGTCAGCATGCGCGGGCCTTCGGCCCGCGACCATCTGCGATCGTCTCCCCAAAGGCCCCGTTGCATGGCGGTGGCGGCGACTTGATACATCAGAAACAGGCTGGAGTTGCCCGCCGCCAACACGCGGTCGGCTGTCACGTTCATGAGTTCGCCGCCCAGGGCCCGCGCTTCGGGGATGCCGCGCAGAGCGCCGTAGTTGCGGGCGTCGGTGCCGTCCTCGGCGATGAGGCTGGCCAATGGTTCGTTGAGTTCAGTGCTTAAGTCAAGCTGTTCCGGGCTGGGCTTGCCGCGGCTCAAGTCCAAGGCGAGCTTGTTGGCGCGCTGCAGGGCCAGCTCCCGCTCGACCCGCTGGCGGAGTTGGCCAAGTTCGGTCGCAGTCAGCGCCTCAAGGGCCTTCACGCCAAGCCCCGCGTTTCTTCGCAGCCGAGCATCAGGTTGAGGTTTTGCACGGCGGCGCCGGCGGCGCCCTTGCCCAGATTGTCATAGCGGGCGGCGAGCAGGAGTTGCCGCTCATTGCCAAACAGGCTGATCTCCATGCGGTTGGTGTCATTGCAGCCGCAGGGGCTCAGGTAACCGCCTTCCAGGCCAGGGCAATCGCCGTAGGGCGACACGGCCACAAAGGGGCTGTCCCGGTAGGCGCGAGCCACGGCATCGACCACGTCCGCAGCTTGGGCACCGCCTTCCAACTGCTCCTCAAACAGCGGGACCATGGTGACCATGCCCTTGCGAAAAGTGCCCACCGTCGGTGAGAACAGGGGGGGTGCGGCCAATCCCGAGTAGCGCTGCATCTCCGGCAGGTGCTTGTGGCGAAGGCTCAAGGCGTAGGGGCGGGTGCCCCACTGGTCCCGCTGTCCGGGGTCCGCCGACTCGTAGGCTTCAATCATCTTCCGGCCGCCCCCGGAGTAGCCGGATATGGCGTGCAGGGTCAAGTTCGCCTGCGGCGAGAGCAGGCTGGCATCAACCAGCGGGCGGATGCACAAGATGAAGCCCTGCGGATAGCACCCTGGGTTGCTGACCCGATCGGCCCCGGCGATGGCGCCGGCTTGATTGGGCGTTAGCTCCGGCAGGCCGTAGGTCCAGCCATCCGCAGTGCGGTGGGCCGTGCTGGCGTCGAGCAGACGGCAGCGCCCTTCAGCCAGCGCCACTGCCTCGCGGGCGGCGTCGTCCGGCAAGCAAAGAATGGCGATGTCCGCTTGGTCGAACAGGCGTGCGCGCGCGCTTGGATCCTTGCGCTTCGCTTCGGCCACCGACAGCAGTTCGATGTCAGGCCGCTGGCGCAGGCGCTCGGAAATTTCAATGCCGGTGGTGCCAGCCTGGCCGTCGATGAATACCTTTGCCGTCAAAGCGGGAACTCTCCTCAAACACCCCATTCTATTGTACTGCCGGGAAAATAGCCGCAGTCACAAGGCATCACAGCGCACGGAGTTTGGCGCTAGCCAAACTCCAACGCGGCCGTCAGGCCGCGCGGGCGCGCCGTTGCGTCCCGTGTTTCAAGCTGGAACAATGCCCCGCGGCGGCGATGGCTGCACGATTAAATGAACGGGAGATTCAAGTGAAAGTAGATGGTGGAATCGGTTGGGATTTGGACAAGGTGGGCGAACAGGCGCGGGCGCTGGAGGGACTCGGCTATTCAGGCCTGATGACGGCGGAAACCGCCCACGATCCGTTTTTCCCTCTGGCCATTGCCGCGCAGCACACCGAGCGCGTGGAACTGATGACCTCGATCGCAGTCGCCTTTGGCCGTTCACCGATGACCTTGGCCAACATTGGCCACGATCTGAACGCTGCCTCCAAGGGGCGTTTCGTGCTCGGCATTGGTTCGCAGATTCGTGCCCACATCACCAAGCGCTTCAGCATGCCGTGGTCGAATCCGGCAGCGCGGATGCGGGAGTTCATCTTGGCCATGCGGGCCATTTGGGCCAATTGGCATCAAGGCGAGCCGCTGCAGTTCTCCGGGCGGTTCTACCAGCACACGCTGATGACACCCTTCTTCGCCCCCACCAACAACGAGTACGGCCCGCCGAAGGTGTTTCTCGCCGCGGTGGGCCCGCGGATGACGGAGGTAGCCGGCGAAGTGGCCGATGGGGTGATCGTCCATGCCTTCACCACCGAACGCTACCTCCGGGAAACTACGCTGCCGGCCTTGGAGCGGGGCTTCGCCAAGGCGGGCAAGCAGCGCAGCGACTTCGAGATCAGCTATCCGGTGTTCGTGGTGACCGGCCAAAATGAGGAGGAACTCGCCAAGGCTGAGGCGGCCACCCGGCAGCAGATCGCCTTTTACGGTTCGACCCCGGCCTATAAACCGGTGCTCGACAGCATCGGCGCTGGCGATTTGCAGCCGGAACTGAACCGCATGTCCAAGCAGGGGCGTTGGGTGGAAATGGGCTCGCTGATCAGTGATGAAATGCTTGGCGCCTTTGCGGTGAGCGGCGAGCCCGCCGCCATTCCGGGGCAGATCAAGGCCCGCTACGGCGATTTGGTTGATCGCACTGCGGCGGCTTACGGGGGTATCCCGGCCGATGAGCAGCGGCGGTTAGTTGCCGAGTTGACGGCAGCCTGAATCCGTTGCGGCAAGGCCGTTTCCCGGCCCTTCATTTTTACTTCACTTTTTTGGTTTTTTATGTAGTATTCACGCCCCCTTTCAGGAATGTTACCTCCATGGCCATTGGTTTGGGACATCGCCGCGCTCTTTTCGCCGGTTACCTTTGCGCTTCTTTGGCCGTCGCCCTGCTCGTCGGCTGCGCCAACAGGGTTGCGCCGTTGGACATTGTCGAGGTGGATAACCTGGAAGCCGGGGATTTCGAAACCTACCCCGTCGCTAAGCCCTTCCATGCCAGCCAGACTTGGGAGCAGCGCAAATCGGTGTTCGGCTGGCGGGTGCATGAAGCCTTTGGCATTCCCCTGCGGCGCGCTCACGAGTTCGCCGGTTGGATTCTGGAAGCCGCCGACCGTCAGCGATTGGCACCGGAGTTGATCGCCAGCCTGGTGTTTACGGAGAGTTCCTTCCGCAAGCAGGTCCGTTCCCCGGCGGGAGCCATCGGCCCGGCGCAGATCAAGCCCCGCTACTGGGCGCGCTTCTGCGGTGTGCGCGACCTGCGCGATCCCGAGCAGAACATCTACTGCGGCGCGCAAGTGCTGGCCCACCTAGAAGAGCGCTGCGGCGGCTTGGCGTGCGCTTTGGCCAGCTACAACGTGGGCTTCAATGCATGGCAGCGCCAGGCTGGGTTGCGTTACGTTTCCCGAATCGAGCGCCATCGCTCGAAGTTCGATCGAATCTAGCCCGACTTCCGCAACTCGACCGGACTCAAGCGATTTTCGCCGTGATTTG